>JAYURW010000001.1:0-2257 GCA_043756025.1 Novosphingobium sp.
TGGCGGCAGACTTCCGCGAGGGCCACGACGGCAAGCGGCTGGCGCTGCTCAAGATCGTTGCGGGCCTCACCGCGCAGCCGCTCGACCGGCTGGTCCAGCGCGACGCGCAAAGCCGCCAGCGGCGCGTGATGGCGATCACGGCGGGGGCGCTGCTTTTGAGCCTAATCCTTGCCGCAGCGCTGATCATTGCCCTGCGCGCCCGCGCCGAAGCCGACCGCCAGCGCGCCGAAGCCGAAGGAATGGTGGAATTCATGCTGACCGACCTGCGCGACAAATTGAAGGGAGTGGGCCGGCTCGACATCATGGATGCGGTCAACCAGCGCGCGATGGCGCATTATGCCGGGGAGAACTTGTCGCAGCTGCCCGACCTTGTGCTTGAGCGCCGTGCGAGATTGCTGCTCGCAATGGCCGAAGACGACCTTGCTACCGACGGGAAACGCGAGCTCGCAAAGGCCGAGATATTTGAAGCTTGGCGCGCAACCGGAAGCATGTTGGCCCGCCGGCCAGACGACGTGGAGCGAATTTTCAACCACGCCCAAAGCGAATATTGGATGGGTTACGCGGCCTATCTTGAGCGTGATTCCAAAGGTGGCCCAGCCCTGCAACAAGCCGACCTCCACTGGCATAATTACCTTAAGCTTGCACAAAAATTGGTAACTGCCGACGGCAATTCGACCCGCTGGCGGCGGGAACTGGCTTATGCCGAAGGGAACATCTGCACCCTCCTGTTGGAGGTTCCACAGCGCGCTGCTGCGGCACTGGGTGATTGCTCAGCGGCTCGTCAAGCGATGCAGGAAATTGCCAAAAATGCACCCGGCGATCTTAATGCCCAGCTTGATTTCGCGAACCGGCTCGCTTGGGAGGCCGATGCAATGGCGGCGCAGAACCGTCATGATCAGGCCGTTCGCGTGCGCCAGCAACAGCTGGACACGGTGGTTGCGCTGACTCATCGGTTTGGTTCGGACGCCCGGAATATGGAGGCCGTGCTGCTGGCCGAATATGGCCTTGCCAAGGCTCTCCACGCCGACGGCAAGAGCAGTGAAGCGATGGTGGCTGCGGCTGCAGCCAGAAAATCGGCGCTGACGCTTCGCGGAATGGACCCCTCAAACCGAAGCTGGGGGGAATGGATGTCCAAGCTGGATCACGATTTTCCACTGCACTGAACCTGAACAATCATTTTTAAATGGAGGAGCCAACTATGACGCAGCGCAAACAACCCCGCCAAAATGATGACGAAACACCTGATCTTGCCGCATCCGGCACGGTCGGGATCGGCAAGCCGGCAGCGATACAATTCAGCATCGACCCGCAACGTCCATATCTCGTCGTCCTGTTGAACGATCTGGGCAAGACTGGGCTGGTCGACGGCAATTCAAGCGATGGTTTTTTCCTGAGAATAATGCCGGGCGATCACTGGCTGATAACTTTCACGCTCGACCCCAAATGGACCTGGTCTTTCGACCACGATGCGATTTCGTTCAAAACAAAGGGGCATGCCAAGCATTACAAGGTGATCAGCCAGGAAGATCAGAAAGTCGTGATCGACGCCAAGTCACCCTTTCCTCCCCATAAGCCAAACGACGAATGGCCAACTCCCGAGGACCAGCCATTCAACCTTTACGTCTTGATGGCGCAGTCGCCGAAGAAGAAATATCCCATGACAATTGATCCGGACGTCAAAAACCCGCCGCTGGGAGGGAACCGAATTGGAGCAATCCCGACATCGGCCGTGCCGCTTGCCTAAACATCCGTGATCCCCGATTTGTTTGATGAGGCGGCTTAGAGGATCGACTGGTAAACTTGTGAGCACATTATCACATAACGGCACACGCGGCCTCACCCTCCCCCAACTCACCGCCCTCGCTCGCGCGGGCGCGGTGGGGCGGGCTTGGGCGTTGTTTGTCGGTGCCGGCTATGACCAGCGCGGCGGCGATCCCGCCGCGCTGGCGGTCAAGGGGCGGTTGCTCAAGGGGCGGGCGCGGCTGGCGTCTGGCGCGGAAGCGCGCGCGCACTATGCCGCTGCGGCCGAGGCCTATGCTGCCGCCAATGCGCTGCAACCTGCGCCATATCTGGCGATCAACGCGGCGAGCTTGCGGTTGCTGGCGGGTGACGCCGATGGATCTCGGGCGGGTGCCAACCGCGTGCTTCACCAGCTGGACGATCCCGCCGTCGCCATCGACACCCCCTATTTCCTCGCCGCGACCCGCGCTGAAGCGCAGTTGCTGCTCGGCAATCAAGCGGCCGCGCAGCAAGCGAT
>JAYURW010000002.1:0-11557 GCA_043756025.1 Novosphingobium sp.
TCGACATCGGCCAGCGTCCAGCCAGCTTTGGCCAGCACATCCTTGATCGCGCCAACCGGAGCGGTGGTGAAATCCTTCGGTTCCTGGGCATACGCCGCAACCGCCACTACCCGCGCGACCGGCTTAAGTCCTTTGCTGCTGGCGACGCTCTGCCGCGTGAGCACCAGCGCCGCCGCACCGTCTGAGATTGAACTGGAGGTCGCCGCGGTGATCGTGCCGTCCTTGGCGAAAGCGGGTTTCAATGACGGAATCTTGTCGGGCTTGCCCTTTCCGGGCGCTTCATCGGTATCGACCACCTTTTCGCCCGCGCGGCTGATCACGGTGACCGGGGCGATTTCCTCGGCAAAGGCGCCCTCGCTGATCGCAGCCTGCGCACGGCGCAGCGATTCGATTGAATAAGCATCCTGCGCCTCACGCGTCAGTTGATAGGCGTTGGCGGTATCCTGCGCGAAGGTGCCCATCGCGCGGCCCGCGTCGTAGGCGTCCTCCAGCCCGTCGAGGAACATGTGGTCGTAAGCCGTATCGTGCCCGATCCGCGCGCCCGAACGGTGCTTCTTGAGCAGGTACGGCGCGTTGGTCATGCTTTCCATGCCGCCGGCCACCACCATGTCGATGCTGCCCGCCGCCAGCGCTTCGGCGCCCATGATCAGCGTCTGCATGCCCGAACCGCAGACCTTGTTAACCGTGGTCGCCTGCACCGAGGTGGGCAGCCCGGCCTTGATCGTGGCCTGCCGCGCCGGGGCCTGACCCAGCCCGGCGGGGAGCACGCAGCCCATATAGACCCGTTCAATATCGCCGCCAGCAACGCCTGCACGGGCAACCGCCGCCTTGATCGCGGTTGCGCCCAGATCGGTCGCGCTGACATCGGCCAAAGCGCCCTGCATCGCGCCCATCGGGGTGCGCGCGTAGGACAGGATGACAATCGGGTCGGCGGCGGAAAGCTGGGCCATGGGTTGAGTGCCTTTCTGGCTGGCAAAACAGGGTGTGTCCGGCCCGTAATGCTGCGCTGCCGCAATGGCAATCGCGGATAGCATTGCCGCCGGATTTGCAGGCTTGGCTTGCCAAGCGCGGCAGTCTGCTCAAAAGAGTGGCAAAGAGCAACGGGAGATAGATCAATGAGCGCTGCCGAACTCAGCCGCATGGCCGCCGTCCTAAAGCGCCAGCGCGCCGCGTTTACTGCCGCCTTGCCCGAGCCAATGGCAGTCCGGCGCGACCGGATCGACCGCGCGATCGCGCTGCTGATCGATTACAAAGATGCGTTCGCCAAGGCGGTGAGCGCCGATTTCGGGCATCGCAGCACCGAGCAGACCTTGATGACCGACATCATGCCCTCGGTTGGTGCGCTCAAGCATGCCAAAAAGCATTTCGAGGCGTGGGGCCGCAACGAACGCCGCAAGGCGATGTTCCCGCTCGGGCTGCTCGGCGCCAAGGCCGAAGTTACCTACCAACCCAAGGGCGTGGTCGGGGTGATCGCGCCGTGGAATTTTCCGGTGGGCATGGTGATGGTGCCGATGGCGGGGATCCTCGCGGCCGGCAATCGCGCGATGATCAAGCCCAGCGAGTTTACCGAACGCGTGGCCGACGTGTTCGCCGAAGCCGTGCCGAAGTATTTTGCCGAGGACGAGATCGCGGTGTTCACCGGCGGGGTCGAGGTCGGATCGGCCTTTTCGCAGCTGGCCTTCGATCACATGATCTTCACCGGCGCGACCAGCGTGGGTAAGCATATCATGCGCGCCGCGGCGGAAAACCTCGTGCCGGTGACGCTCGAACTGGGCGGCAAATCGCCCACCTTCGTCAGCCGCAGCGCCGATAAGAAGAAAACCGGCGAGCGCATCGCGATGGGCAAGATGATGAACGCCGGGCAGATCTGCCTCGCCCCCGATTATCTGCTGGTCGCCAAAGATCAGGAAGCCGACGTGATCGAGAGCGTCAAGAACGGCGTGGCGGCGATGTATCCCAGCCTGCTCGCCAACGACGATTATACGTCGGTGGTCAACGGCCGCAATTACGCTCGGCTGCAAGGCTATCTGGCCGATGCCAAGGCGAAGGGCGCCGAATTGATCGAGGTCAATCCGGCAGGCGAGGACTTCGGCGGGTCGAACGGCAACAAGATGCCGCTGACCATCCTGCGCAATGTGAACGACGACATGAAGGTCATGCAGGAGGAAATCTTCGGCCCGATCCTGCCGGTGATGACCTATGACACGCTCGACAGCGCGATTGATTACGTCAACGCACATGACCGCCCGCTGGGTCTGTATTATTTCGGCAACGACAAGGCCGAGGAGCAGCAGGTGCTCGACCGGACGATTTCGGGCGGGGTGACGATCAACGACGTATTGTTCCACAACGCGATGGAAGACTTGCCATTCGGCGGGGTCGGGCCATCGGGGATGGGCAACTATCACGGGCAGGATGGCTTCAAGACCTTCAGCCACTGCCGCGCGGTCTATCGCCAGTCAGGGCTCGATATTGCCAGGCTGTCGGGCTTCAAACCGCCTTATGGCAAGCAAACCCGGTCCACTTTGGCGCGCGAGCTGAAGAAATAGCGCGGTTTTCGTCGGAAAGCGGTCAATCTACCCGATAGCCCACTTGCACGCAGGCAGCGCGCGGCCTAGGGCGCGGCTATCTGTTCAGCAAGGCGAGTCAGCCCCTTGGTAGACCTCTCCCAGTACCTGCCGATCCTGCTTTTCCTGGGGATCGCTTCTGCGCTTTCGGCGCTGTTTGTGTTCCTGCCGATGGGCGTCTCGCGGCTAACCGGCACGCACCAGCCAAGCGCCGACAAGCTGAGCGAGTACGAGTGCGGGTTTCCCGCCTTCGAAGACCCGCGCAGCCAGTTCGATGTGCGGTTTTATCTGGTTGCGATCCTGTTCATTATCTTCGATCTGGAAGCCGCTTTCCTGTTTCCGTGGGCGGTGACATTCCTCGAGCTGGGCTGGTCGGCCTGGATCACGATGATGGTGTTCATCGCCGAACTGGTATTCGGATTGATCTATGCCTGGAAGATGGGGGCATTGGATTGGGAATGAGCACTCTGGTTGATTCTGCAGGCCGCCCTTTGGGTGGTGCAGTGACCGCGCCCGACGCGGGTTTTTTCAGTGATCTCAATTCGCAGATCAGCGATAAGGGATTTCTGGTCACCAGCACCGAGGACCTGTTCCAGTGGGCCCGCACCGGTTCGCTGTGGTGGATGACCTTTGGCCTGGCGTGCTGCGCGGTCGAGATGATCCACGTCAATATGCCGCGTTATGACATGGAACGGTTCGGCGCTGCGCCGCGTGCTTCTCCGCGCCAGAGCGACGTGATGATCGTGGCGGGCACGCTGTGCAACAAGATGGCCCCGGCGCTGCGCAAGGTCTATGACCAGATGAGCGAGCCCAAATACGTCATTTCGATGGGCAGCTGCGCCAACGGCGGCGGCTATTACCACTACAGCTACAGCGTCGTGCGCGGCTGCGACCGGATCGTGCCGGTTGATATCTACGTGCCGGGCTGCCCGCCGACTGCCGAGGCGCTGCTGTACGGTGTGATGCAGCTGCAACGCAAAATCCGCCGGGTCGGGACGATTGAACGATGAGCGCAGTGCTCCATTCAGCCCCCAAATTCGCTTCGAACGAAGGCGTTATTGTCGCACTGTCAAGCGCGCTTGGACCAGCGGTCATCGCTGCGGCTGAAGCGCATGGCGAGGTTGTAATCAACGTCGTGCGCGGCGAGATTGAAAACGTCCTGCGCAGCTTGCGCGATGATCACGAATACCAACAGCTGATGGAAATTGCCGGGGCCGATTACCCGGATCGGGCTGAGCGGTTCGAAGTGGTCTATATGCTGTTGTCGGTGACGAAGAACCACCGGCTGATGATCAAAGTTCAGGCCGCTGAGGATACCCCGGTGCCGACCGTCACCACGCTGTGGCCCAACGCCGGCTGGCTCGAGCGCGAAGTGTTCGATATGTACGGCGTGATCTTTGAAGGCAATCAGGATCTGCGCCGGATTCTGACCGACTACGGCTTTGAAGGCCACCCGTTCCGCAAGGATTTCCCGCTGACCGGTTATGTCGAGCTGCGCTATTCGATTGAGGAAAGCCGGGTGGTTTACGAGCCGGTCAAGCTCAACCAGGATCTGCGCCAGTTCGATTTCATGAGTCCATGGGAGGGCGCGGACTATGTCTTGCCGGGCGATGAAAAGGCCCGCATTTCAGACGCTCCGGGAACCCCCAAGACCACCGAAACGCCCCAGCAAACCGGTGCCGGGGCAGCAGCCAACGCTGCGGCGGGCAAGGTCCAGTCCGCCGGTGCGCCAGCAGTGATCGATAGCGCCACAGCCGCACCCGGCGCTCCGGATGCGACCAGCGATCGGCCCAAGGAAGGCAAATCATGACCCTCCAGATGGAACAGTCGCCGACCACCGGCGACGAGGTCATTTCCAACTTCACGATCAACTTCGGTCCGCAGCATCCGGCGGCGCACGGGGTGTTGCGGATGGTGATGGAGCTGGACGGCGAGATCATTGAACGGATCGATTGCCACGTCGGCCTGCTGCATCGCGGCACTGAAAAGCTGATCGAGCACAAGACCTACCTGCAGGCGCTGCCCTATTTCGACCGGCTGGATTATTGCAGCCCGCTCGCCATGGAGCATTCCTATGTGCTGGCGATTGAAAAGCTGCTCAATCTGGAAGTGCCCTTGCGCGGACAATACCTGCGGGTGCTGTTCGCCGAGCTGACCCGGATCTGCAACCATATGCTCAATATGGGCAGCCATGTGATGGATGTCGGTGCGATGACGCCGAACCTGTGGCTGTTTGAAATTCGCGAGGATTGCCTCAACTTCTTCGAACGCGCTTCGGGCGCGCGGATGCATTCAGCCTGGTTCCGCCCCGGCGGGGTCCATCAGGATGTGCCCGAAAAGCTGCTGGTCGATATCGGTGAGTGGCTGGACGATCGCCTGCCGCGCTTGTTCGATGACGCGATGAGCCTGGTGGTCGACAACCGCATTTTCAAACAGCGCAATGTCGATATCGCCGTGGTTTCCAAGGCAGACGCTCTGGCCTGGGGCTTTTCCGGTCCGATGATCCGCGCTGCCGGAATTCCGTGGGACCTTCGCAAAAGCCAGCCCTATGACGTTTATGATCGGATGGATTTCGAAGTGCCGGTCGGCACCCGCTCGGACTGTTATGACCGGTTCATGGTCCGGGTTGAGGAAGTACGGCAATCGGCCCGCATCATGAAACAGTGCTTGCGCGATATGCCGAGCGGCCCGGTCGCTTCGAATGATCGCAAAGTGGTTCCGCCCAAGCGCGCCGAGATGAAGCAGTCGATGGAAAGCCTGATCCATCACTTCAAACTCTATACCGAAGGCTTCCACGTTCCGGCTGGCGAAGTCTATGTCGCCACCGAAAGCCCCAAGGGCGAATTCGGCGTCTATCTGGTTTCGGACGGCAGCAACAAACCTTACCGCTGCAAAATCCGCCCGACCGCGTTCAGCCACCTTCAGGCGATGGACTTCATGTCGCGCGGCCACATGCTGCCGGATGCGACGGCCATTTTGGGCGCGCTCGATATCGTGTTCGGGGAGTGTGACCGGTGACCAGGCAAACTGCAAAACGCATCGCCTTCGGAGCAAGATTGATCGAGATCGCGGGATTCTCGATCCTAATTATCGAAAGCATTGATAGTCCAATTTCCTGGCCCACATTTTGCGTCGTGATCGCGGCGCTTATCGTCGAGATTCTGATAGCAGTTTATGCAAAGCGGACATGGGGTAGCGAGGGTGTCTAATCGTCTCGCCACCGCCGAGCAGATGATCGCGCATTACAACGCGCAGGATGCCGATGCTTATGTCGCGTTGATGACCGATGATGCCGCCGAGGCAGGCTATCGCGGTGCGGTGCTGCGTGAGGGCAAGGAAGGTGTGCGTTCGGGTTTGACTGCGATGTTCGCCGAGTTCCCAGAGAACCGCGCTGAGATCGTCACCGGCTATGCTTTCGGCGAATTCGCCGTACTTCACGAAAAGGTCTGGCGCTCCGCAGCGGCGGAGCCGTTTGAAGTGATGTCGATTTACAGTTTTGAGGGCGACAAATGCTCTCGCGTGGAGTTCATACGATGAGTTTCGCCCCCATTCCCGCCTACCCTGAGCTTGTCGAAGGGCTGTACTTTTCTTCGTGCGGCGCGCGCGACTTCAAGATCAAGGACAGTGCTTCGACAAGCTCAGCATGGACGGACAAGGGGACGGAGGTGCGTTGTGGCTAACCGTCATCTCGAACCCGATACCCCCGAACTGCGCGCGCAGTGGGGGGCGTTTGCCTGGTCCAAGGACAACGCGGCGCAGGCCAAGATCATCGTGGCGCGCTATCCGGCTGGGCGTCAGCGCAGCGCAGTGATGCCGCTGCTCGATCTGGCCCAGCGGCAGGTTGGGGCGGAAACGGGTACGCAGGGCTGGTTGCCAATCCCGGTGATGGAATATGTTGCCGCGTATCTCGAGATGCCGGTGATCCGGGTGGTTGAGGTGGCGACGTTCTATTTCATGTACAATCTGGTTCCGGTCGGCAAATTCCACGTTCAGGTCTGCGGCACCACGCCGTGTATGCTGCGCGGGTCGGATGATATCATGGCCGCCTGCAAGGCGCGCGGCATGGGCGTTTCCAGTTCTGGGGCCAACATCACCGCCGATGGCCTGTGGACGCTGACCGAGGTCGAATGCATGGGCAATTGCGCCAGCGCGCCGATGGTCCAGATCAACGACGACAATTACGAAGACCTGACCGCCGAACGGCTGGATGCCGTGCTCGATGCGCTGGCCGCGGGGAAAACGCCCAAGGCCGGAACGCAGGAGCCGGGTCGGCACACGGTTGAGCCTGTCGGCGGGCCGACCACGCTGATGGCGATGGTTGAGACGAACCACGATTACCGGGACGATTGGGCATGAGCATTGCAACAATTATCATCGCCTTGGTCGGAATTGTCATCGCCTGGAAAGTGCTCACCGGGGCGATCAAACTAGGCATGATCGCGGCAATCGTCGTGGCCGCGCTCTATTTCCTCTCGCGGGGGGCGATCTGATGTCACTGGCTGACAAGGACCGCATCTTTACCAACCTCTATGGCTATCAGCCGTGGACGCTGGCCGCTGCGCGCAAGCGCGGCGATTGGGATGATACCAAGGCGCTGCTGGGCAAGGGCAAGGACGCGATCATCGAGGAGATGAAAGCCAGCGGCCTGCGCGGGCGCGGCGGGGCCGGGTTCCCGACCGGGCTCAAATGGTCGTTCATGCCCAAGGAATCGAAGGACGGCCGCCCCAGCTTCCTCGTCATCAATGCTGATGAGAGCGAGCCGGGCAGCTGCAAGGACCGCGAAATCATCCGCCACGATCCGCACAAGCTGATCGAAGGCGCGCTGGTCGCCGGGTTTGCGATGGGTGCGCGCGCCGCTTATATCTACATTCGCGGCGAATATATCCGCGAAGCCGAAGTGCTGTTTGCCGCCGTGCAGGAAGCCTATGACGCGGGCCTGATCGGCAAGAACGCCTGCAAATCGGGCTACGATTTCGACGTGTTCGTTCACCGCGGCGCAGGCGCCTATATCTGCGGCGAAGAAACCGCGATGATCGAAAGTCTGGAAGGCAAGAAGGGCCAGCCGCGCCTGAAACCGCCGTTCCCGGCTGGCGCGGGGCTCTATGGCTGCCCGACCACGGTCAACAATGTGGAGAGCATCGCGGTTGCCCCCACAATCCTGCGGCGCGGGGCGGCGTGGTTCTCAAGCTTTGGGCGGGATAACAACAAGGGCACCAAGCTGTTCCAGATCAGCGGGCACGTGAACAAGCCCTGCGTGGTCGAAGAAGCGATGTCGATCCCGTTCAGCGAACTGATCGAAAAGCACTGCGGCGGAATTCGCGGCGGCAAGGACAATCTGCTGGCGGTGATCCCTGGCGGCTCGTCCGTTCCCTTGGTCCCAGCGGCCCAGATCTGGGACGCGCCGATGGACTTTGACGGGCTGAAAGAAGTCGGCTCGGGCCTCGGCACGGCGGCGGTGATCGTGATGGACAAGTCCACCGATATCGTCCGCGCGATTGCCCGGCTCAGCTATTTCTACAAGCACGAAAGCTGCGGCCAGTGCACCCCCTGCCGCGAAGGCACCGGGTGGATGTGGCGCGTGATGGAACGCCTGCGGACAGGCGACGCCGCTATCGAGGAAATCGATATGCTGCAGCAGGTTACCAAGCAAATCGAAGGCCACACCATCTGCGCACTGGGCGATGCAGCGGCTTGGCCGATCCAGGGCCTGATCAAGCACTTCCGGCCCGAACTGGAACGCCGGATTGTTGAGAACGTGCGGGAGGCGGCGGAATGAAGCGCTTCACGTCAGAAGCCTCGCACCAAGCGATTCAAAGTTGGGCAACCGTTGCTTCAACCCTCCTAGCCTTTGGCGCTTTGATTTATAGCACCATATCATACCAGAATACAGTGCATATGAGCAGCAGAGATCAAGCTCGCAGAGATTGGTCGCAAATGTTGCAAATGATTTCTGATAACAGCGACTTAAACTTAAACTATAATGTTCTCAACGTTTCATCTACGCAGAGCGCCCAACTTGATGTTGATGGAAGGCGATATCGCGCGTATCTGAATAGAATGTATTTCTATATGAACAGTGTTGTTGAAAGCGATGGAGTCGAAAATTGGAAATCTCCGATTTTATTGGAGCTCCTTAATCACGGCGCGCTTCAGTGCGATCTCTATTTCCCTGAAAACGGCGCGCAAGGTTTGCGTGTAAGCTCCAGATATTCTGATGACTTCGTAAAGATTCTCGATGACTTTTACAAATCCGAGTGCCCATCAATAATGCGAGGTCGGGACCAGATGCGTAGCGAAATGCGCGAAGCGCAATCAGTAGGGCCGAATTAATGCCTAAAGTCACCGTAGACGGCATTGAACTCGACGTTCCGCAGGGCGCTACTGTCCTGCAGGCGTGTGAGCTGGCGGGGAAGGAAATCCCGCGGTTTTGCTATCACGAGCGGCTGTCCATTGCGGGCAATTGCCGGATGTGTCTGGTTGAAGTGAAGCCCGGACCACCCAAGCCGCAAGCGTCGTGCGCGCTGCCCGCCACCGAGGGCCAGGAAATCCGCACCGACAGCGAAATGGTCAAAAAGGCCCGCGAAGGGGTGATGGAGTTCCTCCTGATCAACCACCCGCTCGATTGCCCGATTTGCGATCAGGGCGGCGAGTGTGATCTGCAGGATCAGTCGCTCACCTATGGCCGGGGCGCGAGCCGCTATCACGAGCCAAAACGCGCGGTGACCGAGAAATACATGGGCCCGCTGATCGCCACAGCGATGACCCGCTGCATCCAGTGCACCCGCTGCGTCCGGTTTTCCGAAGAAATCGCCGGGGTCGATGAAATCGGCGCGCTTTATCGCGGCGAAGATATGCAGATCACCACCTATCTGGAAAAGGCTGCGGCGCATGAGCTGTCGGCCAATGTGATCGATCTGTGCCCGGTCGGCGCGCTGACCAGCAAGCCTTATGCGTTTGAAGCGCGGCCGTGGGAGCTGAAGAAAACGCTGTCGATCGACGTGTCAGATGCGGTCGGTTCCAATATCCGGCTCGACAGCCGGGGCCGCGACGTGATGCGGATACTTCCGCGAATCAACGATGACGTCAATGAGGAATGGCTGTCCGACAAAGGCCGCTATCAGGTCGACGGCCTGACCCGCCGCCGCCTCGACAAGCCGTATCTGCGCCGCGACGGTAAGCTCGAGCCAGTCAGCTGGAACGAGGCGTTTGCCGCGATTGCCAAGATCAGTCCGGGCAAGTCGGTGGCGGTGGTCGCGGGCGATCTGGTCGATTGCGAAACGATGTTCGCGGCCAAGGCTTTGGCCGGGGCGCTGGGATCGGACCTGCTCGAAGGACGCCAGACCGGGCTCGACTATGATTGCAGCAGCCTTGCGGCGGTGAACTTCAATACGGGCTTTGCCGGCATTGAAGAGGCCGACGCGGTGCTGATCGTGGGCAGCCATGTCCGCTGGGAAGCCGCCGTGCTCAACCCGCGCCTGCGCAAAGCGGTAAAGCGCGGGGCCAAGGTATTCGTGGTCGGTCCGGAATGGGACGCGACCTATCCGGTTACAAATCTGGGCAATGATCTGGCCGTGCTGGACGCGTTGCCAGCCGCTGCCGAAGCGGCGTTGAAGGCTGCGGAGCGGCCTGCGATCATCGTGGGCGGGGCTGCGCTGGGCAAGGGCGCTTTGGCTGCGGGCCTGGCGCTGGCCGACAAGTTCAAGCTGGTGCGAGATGGCTGGAATGGCTTCAACGTGCTCCATATGGCCGCTGCCCGGATGGGCGGGCTGATGCTGGGCTATGCGCAAAAGGGCGGGATCGCCGATCTGGTCACCGCCAAGCCCAAGATGCTGATATCGCTGGGCGCGGATGAAGTGGACTATGCCAAATTCGCTGGCTCCATGATTGTCTATATCGGCCACCACGGTGACAAGGGCGCGCACGCCGCCGATGTGATCCTGCCGGGCGCGGCGTTCAGCGAAAAGCCGGGTACTTACGTCAACACCGAAGGCCGGGTGCAACTGGCCGACAAGGCCGTGTTCGCGCCGGGCGACGCGCGCGAAGACTGGACGATCCTGCGGGCGATGGCCGATGCGCTGGGCGCGTCAGTCGGGTTTGACAGCTTTGACGCTCTGCGAGCGGCGATGGCCAAGACCGTGCCTGCATTGGGCGGCGAGGGCCTCGCGGATTACGGCGCGCTTCCTAAAGGCAAGGCCGGAGCGAAAGGCGTGATCGAAGCCTATCCGATCAAGGACTTCTACCTGACCAACCCGATCGCCCGCGCCAGTGAGACGATGCAGCGCTGTTCGGCAGAACTGCTCCACGGGGAAGATTTCGCGGAGGCAGCGGAATGACCGAGTTCTTCCAATCCTTCGGCCTGACTTACGAATGGGCATGGTTCACCGCGACGATCGTCGGCATCCTGCTGATCGCGCTGCCGCTGATGCTCAGCGTGGCGATGATCATCTATGTTGACCGCAAGATCTGGGCGGCGATGGCGCTGCGGCGGGGGCCGAATGTGGTCGGGCCGCTGGGGCTGCTGCAAAGCTTTGCCGATGGTCTGAAAGTGTTCCTGCAGGAAACGATCATTCCGACGGGCGCCAGCAAGGCGCTGTTCCTGCTCGCCCCGATCCTGACTTTTACCGTGGCGCTGATGGCCTGGGCGGTGATCCCGTTCAACGGCGGGGCGATCCTGGCCGATATCAATGTCGGCCTGCTCTATGTCCTCGCGATCTCGTCGCTCGGGGTTTACGGCACGATCATCGCGGGCTGGTCGTCCAATTCGAAGTACCCGTTCTTCTCCGCCATGCGCGCCTCTGCGCAGATGATTTCGTACGAAGTCTCGATCGGGTTCATTCTGATCTGCGTGGTGATGTACGCCGGGACGTTCCAGATGAACGGGATCGTACTGGGCCAGCGCGGGCATATCTTCGGGTTTCTCAACGGCTATGGCTTCAATCCGCTGCTGTTCCCGATGGCGGTGATGTTCCTGATTTCCAGCATGGCCGAAA
>JAYURW010000003.1:0-32523 GCA_043756025.1 Novosphingobium sp.
CCGCCGCCGCCTGCGCTGTTCGGGCTCAAGCATCCGCTGGTCGTCGGCCTGACCAATTCGCCCGAACGGCTGGTTCAGGTCCGCCGCAACCGGCTGCTCTCATTGGGCCAGGCACCCGAGACCGACTATGTCGATACCGAGCGGGTAACGCGCGAGGTGCAATATGCCCGGCGGATGTTTGCCGACAATGGCTGGCCGGTGATCGACGTCACCCGCCGCTCGATTGAGGAAACGGCAGCTGCGATCATCAACCTCTACAATGAGTTTCAAGCCGCGCGAGCCGAGGTCCGGACATGACTCTGATTTTGGCATCACAAAGCGCCTCGCGCCGGGCCATGCTCGATGCTGCCGGAGTGACCTACACCGCCGTTCCGGCGCATCTCGATGAGCGCGCGGTGGAAGCAGGTCTGGCTGCGGCCCCGGCAGAGCTGGTTGCGCTGGCCTTGGCCGAAGCCAAAGCCGTCGCCGTTTCGGGCGACTATCCCGGCGCACTGGTGCTGGGCAGCGATTCGCTGGTATCGGTAAATGGCCGCCGGTTCGATAAGCCCGGCACAATCGAAGAAGCCGCAGCGCATCTGCGGTTCTTCTCAGGGCGCGAAATGCAGCTCCATTCCGCCGCCGCGCTGGTTCGCGATGGCGCAGTGGTTTGGCACATCGCGGCGCTGGCCCGGCTCAAAGTGCGCAACCTGTCCGAAGCCTTTATTGCCGACTATCTCAGCCATGAATGGCCCGCAGTAGCGGGCTGTGTCGGCGTGTTCCGGATCGAAGCGCGCGGGGTCCAGTTGTTCGAAAGCATCGATGGTGATCATTTCACTGTGCTCGGGATGCCACTGCTGGCCGTGCTGGAGGGCCTGCGCGCGGCCGGGGAGTTGCCGCAATGAGCACGCCCTATGCCGAAGTGATCGGCGATCCGATTGTGCAATCAAAAAGCCCGGCAATCCATAATTTCTGGCTGGGCAAGCTGGGCATCGCGGCCGATTACCGCGCCGCCCATGTGACCGCCACAGGACTGGCGGACTATTTTACGGCCCGGCGGCTCGATCCCGATTGGCGTGGATGCAACATTACCATGCCGCACAAACAAGCCGCGCTGGCCCAACTTGATCGCATCGATCCGCAGGCCGCGCGGATTGGCGCGGTCAATACCGTGGTGCGCGGGGCTGATGGCCTGCTGACCGGGGCCAATACTGATGCCCCGGGGTTTCTCGAACCGTTGCTGCCGCTGTTGGCTCAGACGCATTTGTACCGGATGGCGCGAATACTGGGCGCAGGCGGTGCGGCGCGGGCGATTGTGACGGCCTTGGCGGGCGCGAATTTCACGCTGGTTCTGGCGGCGCGTGATCCGGCAAGGGCGCGCGCACTGCTCGATGAGCTGGCCCCGCGCGGCGAGCATCATGCGGTCGATCTGGCCCATTTCGCAGCGCCAACCGATTTTGCATTTGATGACCGCGAACGTTTGCTCGACTTGGTGATAAACGCCAGTCCATTGGGAATGGCCGGGCAAGCGCCGCTCAATTTCGATTTCAGCCATGTCCCGCCGGGCAGCACGGTCTATGATATCGTCACCAATCCGCTCGAGACACCGCTGCTGGCGCAGGCGCGGCAGCGCGGATTCGAAACAATCGACGGTCTCGCTATGTTGATCGGCCAGGCCGCAGTCGCATTTGAAAAGTTCTTTGGCAGGGCCGCCCCGCGCCAGCATGACGGCGAACTGCGCAAGCTTTTGAGCCAATGACCAAACCCATCAACCGTCCGTTTGTTTTGGGCCTGACCGGCTCGATCGGCATGGGCAAAAGCGCGGTCGCGGCGATGTTTCGCGGACTGGGGGTGCCGGTGTTCGATGCCGACGCCGCCGTCCACGAATTGCAGGGACCGGGCGGGGCCTGCATCGAACCGATTGAACGGGCGTTTCCCGGCACCACCGGCCCCGCCGGGGTCGACCGGCAGAAACTGGGCGCTGCGGTGTTTGGCAATCCCGCTGCGCTCAAACTGCTCGAGCAGATCGTCCACCCCGAAGTGGCGGAACTGCGCCGGACCTTTCTGGCCGACAATACCGCCGCGCCGTTGATCGTGTTTGATATCCCGTTGTTGTTTGAAAAAGTCGGCAATCATGGGCTCGACGCCGTGCTGGTGGTCTCGGCCCCAGCGGCGATGCAGCGCGAACGGGTGCTGGCCCGGCCCGGCATGACCGCGGAAAAATTTGCCCAAATTCTGGCGCTGCAGGTGCCCGATGCCGAGAAACGCGCGCGGGCCGATTACCTGATCGATACCGGGGTTAGCCTGGCTGAAACCCGCCATGCGGTGCAGCGCCTTGTGGGTGCGATCACCGGACCGCAAAAATAGCCGACAACCCCCTTGTAACCAGTCCGTAACAAGCAGATATCAGATCGGTAATGCGAGAAATTATTTTCGATACCGAAACCACCGGACTTGATCCCAAAAGCGGGGACCGGCTGGTCGAAATCGGTTGCATCGAAATGGTCAACCGGGTCCCAACCGGCAACACTTTCCAAGCCTACTTCAACCCGGACCGCGATATGCCCGCCGGTGCCGAGGCGGTTCACGGCCTCTCGATCAGCTTCCTCTCGGACAAGCCGAGGTTCCATGAACGGGTCGCCGAATTACTCGAATTTCTGGGCGAAGAGGCCAAACTGGTTGCTCACAACGCCAGCTTTGATTTTGGCTTCGTCAATTCAGAGCTCGAAATGTGCGGGCTGCCGCCTTTAGGCCGCGAGCGGATGATCGATACCGTAGCGATGGCGCGGATGCGGCACCCCGGGGCCAAGAATTCGCTCGATGCGCTGTG
Source organism: Novosphingobium sp. (assembly GCA_043756025.1). GTDB lineage: Bacteria > Pseudomonadota > Alphaproteobacteria > Sphingomonadales > Sphingomonadaceae > Novosphingobium. The sequence continues at coordinate 2,807 of JAYURW010000003.1, forward strand.
CACGCGCTATGGGATTGATCGCAGCCACCGCACCCGCCACGGCGCGCTACTCGATGCCGAACTGCTCGCTCAGGTCTATGTCGAACTCACTGGCGGGCGGCAGATTGGCCTGTCGCTGGCGGCAGACAGCGAAGCCCAGCTGGTTCAAACCATGGCCGCGCCCCGGCGCGACCGACCATTCCGTCCCGCCCGGCCACATCAGGCCAGCGAGGCTGAACGCGCGGCACACGCCGCATTCCTCGAAACGGTAAAGTCCCCGCTATGGACCGACTGAGCCCAATCGAGCCGCACTGACAGGAGAAGGTATCCATGGACATTCGCGTATCGGGTCATCAGATCGAAACCGGCGAAGCCCTGCAAGTGCACGCCCAAAACCGCCTCACTGCGATTGTCGATAAATACTTCCCGAAGGCGCTATCCAGCGCCGTCACGTTTAACCGTGCACCGGCTGCTGCGTTCCGCTGTGATATTATCACCCATGTGATGCACGGCCTGGTGTTGAAGGGTGCCGGGACAGCCCAAGATGCCCATGCTGCGCTCGATCAGGCGGCGGAAAAGATCGACAAGCAGCTGCGCCGCTACAAACGCCGGCTCAACGATCATTCCGAACAGTCGGCTCATGCGCTGCGGGCCGATGAAGCGGCGTACACCGTTTTTGCCGAACCTGATGAACAGGCCGAGGAGGTGACCAGCGACGCGCCGGTGATCATCGCCGAAACCCGCGTCGATGTGCCCGAAGCGACGGTTTCGGATGCGGTAATGATGCTCGATTTGCGCAACACCAACGCGCTGTTGTTCAAGAATGCCGGGTCCGGAAAGCACAATATGGTCTACCGCCGCGGCGATGGATCGATCGGATGGGTTGAACCTTCCTGAAGCGCAGGCTAGAGGCGCCCGTTGATCCGGTGGGCGAGGGGGATCTTGAAGTGGCAAGATTTGCAGGCGCGGGACATCCCGCGTCGGCCGCCCCAATTTGGATAGACCGTCTGACATGACTGAACTTTTTTCTCTGATGCCCGAAGCGGTCGGCACTATCGACGCCGACAGCAAGCAGGCCGTTCTCGAACAGCTCTCGCAGCGATTCGCGGGTGTTTACGGGCTTGACCCGGTGCTGGTGCTCGAGCGGATCGAAGAGCGCGAGAAGCTTGGCAGCACCGGCTTTGGCCGCGGTGTCGCGATCCCTCACGCCCGAATCCCCGATCTTGGCCGCCCGGTCGGCGCATTCTTGCGGTTGACCAATCCAGTGACATTCGATGCCGCTGATGGGATGCCGGTTGATTTGGTGTTCGGACTGCTCTCACCCGAAACCGCCGGGGCTGCGCATCTTCACGCGCTGGCCGCGATTAGCCGCCTGATGCGCGATGAAGCCATGCACCGCGCGCTGGGCGAGGCACCCGGAGCCGAAGCGCTCTACGCCTTGCTGGCGGGCTCGATTGAAAAGGACGCGGCGTAATCACGCGGCTCCCCGCTCACCTCGAAGCTTCCGGCCTGATCCGTTCGGTTCAGGCGGCCGGCGGGTTCGCGACCGTCCTTAACAAGGGCGAGCGTGAAGCCGGAACAATTCTGGTTGTTTTGACCGAAAAGGGCGCAAATGCGCGGCTTTTTGAGCGCGTGCCAGATGCCCGAGGGGGCCGCTCTTGGCAGGTCACCAAAACGCAAGACTCTGAAAATTCAGCTGAATTTAGCGAATATCTGGGCCGCCGGGGTCAGCGCGACCCCGATCTGTGGATTATCGAACTGGATATCGCGGATGGTGAACGGTTCATCGGAATAAGCGGCGATGCGGGTTGACTTTGCTGCAATGCACAATCAAAGGCGCCTCAATCTTTGACGCGGAGGCTGCGACCTTGAACATATCGGTTCAAGGTGCAAGCACGCAGACGGGGGGCAGCCGGCAGGATTTCCGGCTTGGGGCAGTAACCGGTTAGCCGTTTTTCGCTTCAAACCATCCTGCGCGGGCGCGTTCACCGCCCAAGAATGACTTACTATGAGCCGTAAGCTCCACCAGGCCTCAGCATTGTCCGTGGCCGCAATGATTGCATTCGTGATTGTCAGCGCCGATGGTTCGGGCGCAGCCGCACAGACCCTTGGGTCGGTTGCCGCTATCCAGGAACCAGCCCCCCAGACCATTTCCCAGCCGGTCATCCCAGCGTTTCCCGCCCCAGCGGTTGAGGCCAAAGAAGTCCTGCCTGAAGCAAAGCTGGTTGAAACCCGCCCAATCAAGGCGGCCTCGCTTTCCCAGATGGTTTCCGCCCAACCCCAGCCAGCCGAACTCCCGCGTGAGCTGCACTGCCTGGCTGGCGCAGTCTATTTCGAAGCCAAAAGCGAATCGCTTACCGGCCAGCTGGCCGTTGGCCGGGTGATCGTGGCCCGTTCGAAATCGGGCCGCTTCCCCAATTCGTACTGCGGCGTGGTGTTTCAGCCCTCGCAGTTTTCCTTCGTGCGTGGACGCTCAATGCCGGGCATCGCCAAGGGATCGAAGCAATGGAAAAATGCCGTCGCGATTGCGCAGATCGCGCATTCCGGCGCTTGGTCCAGCCCAGTTGAAGGCGCGCTGTTTTTTCATGCGAGCTATGTCAGCCCCGGCTGGAAGTTGCGCCGGGTTGGCCGGGTAGAAAACCACGTTTTCTATCGGTAGTGATTTGCCGGGCAGGCGGAGCGCCTGCCGGCAAAACCCTAAGTCCTGAATTCCACCCACACCGGCGCGTGATCGCTGGCTTTTTCGCGTCCGCGGTGGTCCTTGTCGACCCCGCAGGCCACCAGCCGGTCGGCCAGTTCGGGCGAAAGCAGCGCGTGGTCGATCCGAAAGCCATGGTCGCGTTGCCAGGCTCCCGCCTGATAGTCCCAATAGGTCCAGACCCCGCCCTGCGGATTGTGCGTAGCTAGCGCGTCGGTCCAGCCATCGCCAAGTAGCCGGAAGTACGCATCGCGCGATCCGGGCTGCATCAGCGCGTCATCAGCCATGGCCTGTGGTGCCCAGACATCGGAATCATACGGGATGACGTTGTAATCGCCCAGTACAATCGCAGGCACTTCCTCAGCCGCGATTCCACCCATCCGGACGCGCAGTCGCTCCATCCAGCGCAATTTGTAGTCGAACTTCGGTCCCGGCTGGGGATTTCCGTTGGGCAGGTAGATGCAGGCGATCCGGGTGCCGAACACCTCGGCTTCGAGATAGCGCGAATGCTCGTCTTCTGGCTCACCGGCCAATCCGCGTTGGACTTCAACCGGTTTGACTCCATCGGCCAGGATGGCCACGCCATTGAAGCCTTTCTGGCCATGCCAGATCGCGTGATAGCCCAGCTTTTCAAAATCAGCCGCCGGAAAGCCTTCGTCCTGGGTTTTGATTTCCTGCAAACAGGCGACTGCCGGGCGGGTTTCTTCGAGCCATTCGAGCAGCCGCGGCAGCCGCGCCTTGATCCCGTTGATATTGTACGTAGCGATTCTCATACCGCGAAGCTGGATCCGCATCCACAGCCTGCGCTGGCGTTGGGATTTGTCACTTTGAAGGCCGAACCGCCCAGCGATTCAACGTAATCAACCATCGATCCGGCGACCAGCTCGAGGCTCATCGAATCGACCACCAAAGTCACCCCGTCCTGCTCAATCGCCAGATCATCGTCCTCTGGCCCATCATCCAGCCCGAACTTGTACTGAAATCCTGAGCACCCGCCGCCTTCAACCGAAAGCCGCAGGACCGCAGGTTTGCCCTGCTTGGCCGCAATCGCGGCAACGCGCGCGGCAGCAGAGGGGCTAAGAGTCATCGTCTGGGTGTCCATAACCGCAATGTAGGGTGCGCCGCCGATGCGGGCAAGGAATCACGCGCTCTGGATATAGCTGCGCATCGCTGCGGCTTCGGATTCGATCCGCTCGATCCGGTATTTGACCAGATCGCCAATCGATACGAAGTCCCGAACACGTTCGCCCTCCACCACCGGCAAGTGGCGAATCCGCCGCCGGGTCATCAGGCCCAGCGCGTCCATCACGTCGGTCGCGGGATCGACCGTGATCGGCGGGGAGGTCATCACCTCGCCCACGGTTTTCTCCAGCATGGCCGGACCGTGGGCCGCCAGCTGGTAAACCACATCGCGTTCAGAGAAGATCCCGGCGATCTTGCCATCAGCATAAACCGGCAAAGCGCCGATCCGCTTCTCGGCCAGCAGCTTGACCGCTTCCCCTACGCTGGTGCTGGTGTCGCAGCCGACTATTTCGCCGCCACGCCCTTCGATAAGTCGCGCAATTGTCATGGCAACGCTCCCGGGTCTGATTGGTCCAGGAATGATGGCACGAACCGGACGGCTTGGCGAGTCAGGGGCTTTGCGGTGCTGCTTGCGCCGGATAGAGCCGAAACTCCTCTACCGGATCGCCGCCAACCAGATGCTCCTGAATGATCCGTTCGAGCACCGGCGCGGTGCAGGAATGATACCAGACGCCTTCGGGGTAAACTACCGCGACCGGCCCAGCGGCGCAAACCTTCAGGCAATCGGCTTTGGTCCGGGCGATCCCGCCGTCGCGGTCCAGCCCAAGTTCGCGCAGGCGCTTTTTAAGGAACTTCCAGGCCGCCCCGCCGGTTTGGGCCGAACAGCACTCACCCTTCTGGGCCTCGGCACACAAGAAGATGTGCCGCTGGATCGCGCCTGCGCCGTTGACGACCTGAGCGGCGCGGGCGCGGGTCAGTTCGGCTGGGTCGAGGCTCACGCTGAAAGCGCCCATTGCGCGAGGATCACCCGGTAGTCCTCGGCGATCGGGGCGGGCCGGTCTTCGGAGATGGCAACCAGCGCCGAACGGGCGAAAGCCACTGGGCGGCCATTCTGAACCAGCAACTGAGCAATCGTCCAACTGGAATTGCCGGTCCGCTCAACCCCGCAGTGCACCGATACGGGATCGGGGAAGTGGCCCTGGCTAAGGTATTCCATCGCCACGCTGGCGACCATCGCCCGGCGTTCACCGATCTTGATCGCGCTGCCCATCGCCAGATTGAACCGGACCCGGGCATCCTCCATCATCGCCGCCAGCGCGACGTTGTTGAGATGCTGGTTCGGATCGATATCGGCAAACCGCGTCGTGATCGCATGGACAAACGGATAGCGCGCCGGATCGAGCAGCGCCGGGTCTGGACGGGCCACTGGCTTACTTCCCAGCTTTCAGCCAGCGGTTCAGCCAAGTAAATACAGTTTGGTGCCACTGCAGCGAATTTTTCGGTTTGAGCACCCAGTGATTTTCATCCGGGAAGACCAGCAGTTCAGCCTCAATCCCCCGCCGCTGGAGCGCGGTAAAAGCGCCGAGGCCCTGCGTATAGGGCACCCGGTAATCCTTATCGCCCAGCACGACCAACATCGGGGTTTTCCATTGGGTCACGAGGTTCACCGGGCTGCCATCCTCGTACTCTGAGGGCGTTTCATAGTAAGGCTTGCCGCCGTGGTCCCACTCATCAAACCACAGCTCTTCAGTGGTATAGGCCATTGCCCGGGCATCAAACACGCCGTTGTGGTTGACCAGACATTGGAACCGTTCGGGCCATTTTCCCTCAATCCAGTTCATCATGTAGCCGCCATAGGACGCCCCCAGCGCGCAGGCCCGCGTCCCATCGAGCAACGGACGTCCGGCCAACGCGGCATCGAGGCCCAGCTTCAGGTCCTCGAGCGGTTTGCCGCCCCAATCGCCCGTTATGCTATCGGTGAAGGCCTGCCCGTAACCGGTCGAGCCATGGAAATCGACCGAGACCACGGCATAGCCCTGACTGGCGAAAATCCGCGGGTTCCAGCGAAATGACCAGCCATCGCCGAAACTGCCTTGCGGCCCGCCATGAACGAATAGCAGCACCGGCAGTTTGCCCGTCGCCCCAGCGGGCGTGTGGATCTGGCCCCAGACGGTATCGCCGTCGGCCCCTTTGAAGCTGAACCGTTCGCTGTTGATCGGGACCAGCCGGGCCAGCTGCGCGTCATTGGCATGGGACAGCTGGAGCGGGGCCTTGCCCGGAGCGGCGATCCATACTTCGGCCGGGCCCGATACAGTGTCGCGGGTGTAAAGCAGCGCGCCGTCCGCCAGCGGCGTGAGATTGCCGATATGGCCTTCGGTCTGGCCCTTGGGCGCCAGTTTCAACCGGGTGACTTTGCCGCTGGCCAGCTCAATCCGGAACGCGGGGGTGTCCAATACTTCCTCAGCGGTGACAATCAGTGCTTTGGAATCGGGAGTCCAGGCAATCGAGCCGGCCGAACGGTCCCATCCGCCAGTCAGCGCCCGCTTCTGGTGGGTGGCCAGGTTCATCACCCAGACCACTTGCCGGTCCGCCTCATAGCCGGGCCGCGCCATCGCCGCCCAAGCCAACCACTTGCCGTCGGGCGAAGGGCTGGGGAGAGTGTCGGTGGCCAGATTGGCTTTGCTCGGGCTGTGCGGGGCTTTGCCGTCCAGCATCGAATGCCAGACATCCAGATTGGTCGACAGTGGCTCTTTGGCGTCGGCCTGCCGCGCAGCGAAGAACACGCTGCTGGAATCAGCCGCCCAGGCGATCTCTTCGCCCCCGCCCATCGGCTTTGACGGAGTATCGCCGGTCAGAGTTCCAGGCGGGCCATCGAGCGAAACGGCAACGGTGCCGACTTTGCCATCGGTGCCCAGCGGCAACACAAAGCCGCGGCTGTAGTTGCCAGGGGTTTCCCAAGCATCCCAATGCCGCACGAACCCGGCGCCGTTCTGGTAATGGCGGCCGGTCCCGGGACCGGGCTGGCTGGTATCGCCGCTGGCATCGCAGCCCAGCGTCGGGCACGTCCGGGCAACATCGCCCCACACGAGGATGCGCTTGCCGTCGGGCGAGATTTCGAACCCGGCAACATCGGCTTTGAAATCGCTGGCCTGAACCGGCGCAGCGTCGGGCGCGCGCAACTCGAGCAGCCAGAGCTGATCTTTGCCCGACTTGTCCGAGAGGAAATAGAGCCGCTGGCCATCAGGACTGAAAGCCGGGCTGTTTTCGCCCGCATCGGCCAGATCGGCGATCCGCTCAGCCATGCCGCCTTTAGCCGGGACTCGCCACAGCCCTGTGCTCCGCTTCAGGCTCTTGGGATCGGTATCGGTTTGCTGAAATACTACCGATTGCCCATCAGGGGCCGCAACCGGAGCGCCCACCCGCTTCAGGGTCACCAGATCATCGGCGGTCATTGGACGCGGGGCTTCACCGGCTAGAGCAGGTGCGGCAGCGAGAGCCAGGGCGAGTGCGCCAAGCGCAATTGCAGAATGCTTCATAGCGCCAGATTAGCGCGCCGCGCGGCTGGGGCCTAGCCCTTCTTGCTGACGATCCGTGCGATTTCGGTGGCGACTAGCTTTTCGACCAGCGGCGGCAGGTTCTTATCGAGCCATTCGGCCAGTGCCGGGCGGAGCATTTCGCGAACCAGCCCTTCGAGCGAGGTTTCGCCCGAACGAACGATCTGCGGTGCAGCGCGGGGTTCGGCCATTACGGCCAATGCTGCGAGCGATTCGCTGATCGAACTGGCGGTGCCCTGTGTAATCAGCGGGGCTTCGTCTGAAGCGTCAGCGGCGTCATCGTCATCGACCACGTATTCGCCAATCTCAGCCAAATCGAGCACATCGTCTTCGTCGTCGGCACTGCCCGCGGCGGGCGCGGCGCGCGGAGCCCGCTCACGCCGCTGCTCGGCGGCGCTGTCACGGCTATCGCGTGCAATCACTTTTTTGATCGAATCGAGGATTTCCTCAACCGAAGGTTCGCCGATCTGGCGCATCGCCCAAACTCCAAGCCGTCCCGCAGCGGGACAGAATCACTCGCCGGCTACTGAACCGTCCTGCGCCTTGGTGTCAACGGTCCGTGTCGCTACCGGTTTGGGCGCGGGATTGTCATTCCAGTCCCAGATACTGCCGCGAGCGTTGCTGTAATTGACGCCCGGATCGTAAAGCACCCCGCCATCAAGACCGAGATCGCGCGCTTCGACTTTGCCCATTGCCGCCAGCAGGCTGAAGCCCGCGACATAGGCATTGCGTTTGGCCGTAACCAACTGGACCTGCGCATTGAGCAGCTCATTTTCGGCATTCAGGATGTCAAGAATGGTGCGATTGCCGACGGAGTTTTCCGCGCGCACACCCTCTAAGCTGAGTTCGGCGGCATCGACTGCGGTTTGCGATGAGGCGATCAGCGATTGCGCCGCTGTCCACTGCGCGAAAGCGGCACGGACGGTGGCGATGACGGCCCGTTCGATTCCGATTTCCAGTTCCATCGAAGAGCTTTCGCGGGCTTGGGCTTGACGGCGCTGGGCCGAAGGCAGGCCGCCCTGAAACAGCGGCACGCTCGCCCGCACTCCGACGGTCGAGTTGGTTGTGCTTTGGGCCGAACCAGGGATCTGGTTGGTGCCCAGAAAATCGTTGTAGCCTGAGTTAGCGAAGACCGAGACGCGCGGCAGCCGGTTCGCGCCGATTGCGGCGGTATCAAATCCGGCGGCTTTGGCGCGCTGGCGGGCGGCCAGCAAATCTGGGTTCGCATCGAGCGCGATTGCCACGGCTTCATCCGCATTGGCCGGAAGGCCAACCAGCGGCGGCGGCGACTGGAGATTGTCCGGTGCCTTGCCGACAATCTGAATGTAGCGCTCACGGGCCGAGATCAGGTTGGCTTCGGCGCTGCGGGCGGCGCCGCGCGCAGTAGCCAGCCGCGATTGCGATTGGGCCACATCGGTGCGGGTCAGATCGCCGATTTCAAACCGGTCCCTGGTGGCCTGCAAGTTGACTTCGAGCCGTTCGACATTGGCGCGGTTGAGCTTGACCACGGCTTGCGCCAGGATCACGTCCATATAAACCGCCACGACCTGGCTGAACACGCCGCTTTCCACTGCGCGCAAATCAGCCCGGCCGGCATCGACCCGGGTTTCCGCCGCGCGGACCGAGTTCTTGATCCCGCCACCGGCGTAAACCGGCATCCCCAGGTTCAGCTGGGCGTCAAAGTTGCGGTTCGGTGCCAACGGATTGGAACTGCTGCCTTCGACATATTCGCTATAGGTTGCCGTGCCCGACAGCGAGGGCAGACCGGCCGAACGGGCAATCGGCACGCCTTCATCGACTGCGCGCTGCTGGGCCCGGGCGGACTGAATGGTCGGGTTGGAATTATAAGCCATCACCAGCGCCTCGCGCAGATCATCGGCCAGCACCGGCGCAGTGACCATGGCCACCATTCCGGCAATCAGCGCGCGGTGCGCAATACGTGAACCCAGCGGCCGTGCCATCGATCAGAAACTCCAAGCCTGAGGTGCGGCAAATTCGCGCAGCACCGGAATACCCACTTCAGCCAATGGACTAAGCGCCACCGTACCGCTGATTTTGACGCCCGCGGCCAGCCGGGTCACCCCGCGCAGGACCAGCCCCGTCACTACCCTGCCGCCATCGCAGAGCGCTGCGAAGAGATTACCGGGCAGCGCCTCAACCGCGCCATCGATCAGCATCAAGCTGAAATCGCCTGCTGCTTGAAGGGCAAGTGCGCCAGCCGCATCCACGGTATCGACCGACTGCACCAAGGGCTCGACCAGCGCCGAAAGATAGCCCGATTGGCTGATCACCAGCACTTTGTCAGTCGCTTGCGGGACGGCCTGCGCCAGCAACATCGCCTGAACCAGCGGAGCCGGCAGGGCGTGGGTGTTGTCGATTGGGATCGCCCGATCAATGTAAGCGTGGCCGCGGGCCTGAACCGGAACGTAATCCTCGCGCGGGACCCGCGCCATCGCGGCCAGCAACCAATCCTGATTGATCCCGGACACGCGCAGCTGGCTGTCGATCATAGCGCGGCGCGCGGCGCTGAGCGCGTCGTGTTGGGAAAGAATGGACTGGGCAGCTAGGGTCATGGATCGGGCCTCTGACTGGCTGTATTGCACTAACAACACAGTAACGCAATTCTCTCGCCTCTTAAGCCAAGCACTCTTTCGCGCCAAGCGCTTTGACGGCAAGGGCTTTGCGGGACTATTGGGTCCGTAAAGCACTGCCCAGCAAAGCGAGGTGAGCCCGTGACCATGGTGACAATCCGCGAGGAAGATCTGATCGAAAGCGTGGCCGATGCGCTGCAATTCATCAGCTATTTTCACCCAATGGACTACATCCGCGCCTTGGGTGAAGCCTACAAGGCGGAACAGGGCCCGGCTGCCAAGGATGCGATCGCCCAGATATTGACCAACAGCCGGATGTGCGCCGAAGGGCACCGTCCGATCTGTCAGGATACCGGTATCGTCAACGTGTTCGTAGAATGGGGTCAGGATTGCCGGCTGGGATCGGCTCGGTCGTTGCAGGATGTGGTCGATGAGGGGGTCCGCCGGGCCTATTTGCACCCCGAAAACAAGCTGCGCGCCTCGGTCCTGGCTGATCCCGCGTTCACCCGCCGCAACACCCGCGACAACACCCCGTGTGTGCTTAATGTGACCATGGTGCCGGGAGGCACAGTCTCGATTGATGTCGCGGCCAAGGGCGGCGGGTCTGAGAACAAATCCAAGTTCAAGATGATGAACCCGAGCGACAATATCGTCGAATGGGTGGTCGAAATGCTCCCGCAAATGGGCGCCGGATGGTGCCCGCCGGGGATGCTGGGAATCGGGATCGGCGGTACGGCTGAGCACTGCATGGTGCTGGCCAAACAAAGCCTGATGGAACCGATTGATATGGCCCAGCTCAAACTGCGCGGGGCCAGCAATGATATCGAAGCGATGCGGATCGAGATTTTTGACCGGGTCAACGCGCTCGGGATCGGCGCGCAAGGGCTGGGCGGGCTATCGACGATCCTCGATGTCAAAATCTTCGACGCGCCGTGCCACGCTGCGGGCAAGCCGGTGGCGATGATTCCCAATTGTGCGGCGACCCGCCACGCGCACTTCACGCTTGATGGCAGCGGCCCGGTTTATCTGGAAAAACCCAACCTGAACGAATGGCCCGATGTCCACTGGACGCCCGACAAAGCCGCCAAGCGGGTCAATCTCGACAGCCTGACCAAGGCCGAAGTAGAGAGCTGGCAGCAGGGCGACCGGCTGTTGCTGAGCGGCAAAATGTTGACCGGGCGCGATGCGGCGCACAAGCGGATTCAGGAGATGCTGGCCAAAGGCGAGGCGCTGCCGGTCGATTTCAAAAACCGCGCGATTTACTATGTCGGCCCGGTTGATCCGGTGCTGGGCGAAGTGATGGGCCCAGCCGGGCCGACCACTGCGACCCGGATGGACAAATTCACCGATATGATGCTCGACCTTGGCCTGCTGGTGATGATCGGCAAGGCCGAACGCGGCCAGGGCGCGACCGAAGTGATCGCCCGGCACAAAGTGGCCTATCTGATGGCGGTCGGCGGCGCAGCCTATCTGGTTGCCCGCGCGATCCGCGAGGCCAGGGTGGTTGCCTTCGAAGATCTTGGAATGGAGGCAATCTATGAGTTTACCGTGGAGGATATGCCGGTGACCGTCGCGGTCGACAGCGATGGCAACAACGTCCACGAGCTGGCCCCACTGGTCTGGAAAGAGAAAATTGCGCGCGAGGGGCTGCTCGGTTGAATCCATCGACCAAGGCCATAGCTGCCTCGACGAAGCCGCTGGCTCTTGGTCCGTTGCCCGGGCTATTGCAGTAGTCCAGATGGAAGAACCCGACACCCACCCCGCCCGGGTCGCGACCCGGACCGTGCTGATTTCGATTGCCGGGGTCTGGTTGTGCTATCTGGCGCTGATTACCGTGCGCAGCTTGCTGCTGGACCGGGCCTATTTCTTCGAAATGCTGGGACTGCGCAGCCTGGTCACGCTGGCTGGAATGGTGGTCACCGCGCTGGCCTGGACGATCCTGCGGGTGTTCGACAATGCCCGCATGGGACTGCGCCTCGGGTTGGCTTTGGTGGTGATGCTGCCTGCCGCACTGGGCTTGGCGATGATCAACCGGCAGGTTTTCTCTGCGCTTGATCAGAAAATTCTGGGTGAGCAGCGCAATCCTAGCGAAATCCAGATCCGCCACGACACGGCCGGCAACGTTTTGGTCGATGTGCCCGATCCGCCGCAATTGACCGCCGATCAACTGGTGCAACTGCAGAAGAAGTTTGCCGAACAGGCGTTGTGGCGGCAGCTGACCGATATTGCGATCGGACGCTATTTTCTGCTGCTGGCTTGGGCCGCGCTGTATTTTGCAATGGTCACTGCCGAGCAAGCCCGCGCATCTGAGCGGCGCGAAGGCGAGTATCGCCGCGCGGCCAAAGCAGCAGAGCTGCGAAGCCTGCGCTATCAGGTCAACCCGCATTTCCTGTTCAACACGCTCAATTCGCTTTCGGCGCTGGTGATGACCGGCAAGGGCCAAGCCGCCGAAACAATGATCCAGACGCTGTCCGCGTTCTATCGCCGCAGTCTCGCCGAAGATCCTACCGGCGAAAGCGCGCTCGATCAGGAAGTGGCGCTGCAGCGGGCGTATCTGGCGATCGAGACGGTGCGGTTCCCGGACCGGCTGGTCACCCGGATCGATGTGCCCGCATCGCTCGAAGACGCGGTTGTGCCGGGGATGATCCTTCAGCCGCTGGTTGAAAATGCAGTGAAATACGCTGTCGCCCCGACTCGGCGACCGGTCACCGTGGCGATTGCTGCGCGCGAGGAGGATGGCCAGTTGGTTATCGAGGTTAGCGACGATGGCCCCGGTTCGCCGAAAGTCGGCAAGGCCGGCTTCGGAATCGGCCTCGCCAATGTCCGTGACCGGCTTGAAGCCCGCTATGGCAGCGATGCCAGCTTGGCTGCTGGTCCCGTGACCGGCGGCGGCTGGCGCGTGGTTCTGCGTTTGCCACTGGTTCGCCATGCCGGATAAGGCGCCCCCCAAGGCCCTGCGCACGTTGATCGTCGATGACGAGCCATTGGCGCTCGAGCGGATGGAGTTGATCTGCCGCGATCTGGCGATGATCGAAGTGGCCGGAACCGCGCAGGATGGCGCAGCGGCACTGCGGGCGATCGGCGCTTTGGCGCCAGATCTGGTCCTGCTCGATATGACCATGCCCGAACTTGATGGGCTGGCGGTGGCGCGCGCGCTGTCGCGGCAAGATGATGCTCCGGCGGTGATCTTCGTGACCGCGCATGACAACTTTGCAGTCGAGGCGTTTGATCTGGAAGCGGTCGACTATGTCTTGAAGCCGGTCACGCCCGAGCGGCTGGAGCGGGCCGTGGCCCGCGCCGTTGCCCGGCGCGGTGAACGGGCCAGCGGCGGCGGGGATTGGCTCAGCGAATTCTGGGTGCCCTACCGGTCTGAGTTGCTGCGCATTTCGGTTGAGGATGTCGACCGGATCGATGCCGAGCGTGACTATGTCCGGCTCCATGTCGGGCAAAAGGAGGCGGCCAGCCGGTCTTACTTGTTGCTGCAAACGGTATCTGGGCTCGAAGCGCGGCTCGATCCAGAGCGGTTCATTCGCCTGCATCGCTCCACCATCTTGCGCCGCGACCGGATTAAAGGGCTGCGGCATGATGGTCTGGGGGTGTGGTCAGCCGAGCTGGAAGGCGGCACGCTAGTGCGGATCGGCCGGACATACTTGTCGAAAGCCAAGGCCATGGCGGGACGATAGCTGCGGAATTCCGTCCCTCTGATGGAAAACGAACCCGGAGCGGGGGACTGCCAGCCCCGGGTTCGATCCGCGCTGCCTAGCGTGGCAGGGCAGCAGCAACTTGCTGGCGAACCGAAATTTTGCAGCGGCCTTCTGCGGTGCGGTAGGCGGTTCGGCTGCCGATCGGCGCGGTAACTTCGCAGACCCGGCGCGCCGCGCCTTCGACGCGGCGGTCCAGTTCTGCTTGGCCCGCTTGGCTGGAAAGATTGAGATCGGCGAAGTGAACTTCGGCGGTCTGCGCCTGGGCGGCCGATGCGGCGCCGAGCAGGGCCAGCGTGATAGCGGCAGTGAGAGTTTTGGTCATCGCAGTTCTCCGTGGGTTGGCGGGGTGCCTGTAATCGGGATAAGCCAATCACGGTCTTGCTCCAGTGATGCTCGACCCGCGCAGCGGTGTGGCGGACAAACGGCAGCCAAACCCGACCAACCAACAACCTGCTCCGATGAGTGTATTACTATGACAACACACTCTGCCGCATTCTCGCTCTGGCCAAGTGCAGCGACTCGGCTAAGAGAGGCCGATGGGTCTGCTGTTCGTCTTTCTGCTGGGAATCGGCAATTTCGCCGCACACAAAGCGGTGTTGCAAAGCAATCATCCGGTTCTAGGCAGCGTGCCGTGGTTCTTTCATCTGCTCGGCGGGAGGTTCAGCCTCGCGGTGGAGTTCGTAATGCTGCTCGGTGCGCTGCTGATGATTGCGTCGGGCTCGCTGGTCTGGGCGCTGTTTTATGGCTGCTACAGCGTGGTCAATCTGGCGGCGGCCTGGCTGATCCTGTCCGGGCGGATCTGATGGCACCGCCGCTCGTCCTGTTCCACGTCAGCGACCTGCACTTTGGCTATGAAGATCGCGCCGCGCTCGATTGGTTCATGGCTGAGGTCTGCCGAGACCAGCCAGCTGCCGTCCTGTGTACGGGCGATCTGACAATGCGCGGAACCGCGCGCGAATTCGCGGCGGCGCGGGAATGGCTGGCGGATTTGCCGGTGCCGCTGACACTGGAGCCGGGCAACCATGATGTGCCCTATTATTGGTATCCGCTGGCCCGCGCATTCCATCCTTGGCGGCAATATAATGCGCTTGTCGCAGCCGTAGAGACGGATCCGGACCTGCCCGATCTTGCGTTGATCCCGCTGTGCACCGTTGCTGCGGCGCAGTGGCGGCTAAACTGGTCGAAGGGGCGGGTCCGGAATGGCGACCTTGATCGCGCGGTGAATGATCTGGAACGGCACCGGGCCAAGCCGCTGCGGCTGGTTACCTGTCACCACCCGCTGGTAGATGCGGGCACCGAAGGTTCTGGATCGACTCGCGGCGGAATGCGCGCGCTGGCGGCGCTGGCCCGGGCCGGAGCGGATGCGGTGCTGTCCGGCCATGTCCACGATCCGTTTGATCTGACGGTAGAGGCCGATGGCCTGCCGATCCGGCTGATCGGGGCCGGAACGCTTTCGCAGCGGCTCCGCGCCACCCCGCCCAGCTACAACCGGCTGGAATGGAGTGCAGCTCTGGGCTTGCAGGTTTTGCGCTGCACTTTCCCCTGAACCAAAAAAGGCGGCCCCGCAGGACCGCCTTTTCGTTTTGGATTGAACGGTAGAGCTTAGCGCTTCGAGAACTGGAAGCTCTTGCGCGCTTTGGCCTTGCCGTACTTTTTGCGTTCGACCACGCGGCTGTCGCGGGTCAGGAACCCGGCGGCCTTGACGACGGCGCGCAGGGTTGGCTCGAAGCGGGTCAACGCCTGGCTGATGCCGTGCTTGACGGCACCGGCCTGGCCCGAAAGCCCGCCGCCTTTGACAGTAGCGATCACATCGTACTGACCGGCGCGATCAGCGATCTGGAACGGCTGATCGATCACCAGACGCAAGGTCGGGCGAGCAAAATACACGGCTTGATCGCGGCCATTGACGATGATCTTGCCTGAACCAGGCTTGATCCAGACGCGGGCAACCGCATCCTTGCGGCGGCCAGTGGCATAGGCCCGGCCCTGCGCGTCAATGATCTTGTCACGCAGCGGCATGGTCGGGGCAGCCGGAGCAGCAACCGGTGCATCGGCAACGGCATCACCCATGGCGGCGCCCAGATCGGCGAGATCGGTGACGGTTTCGGTGTTTGAAGTATCAGGCATTATGCGCCCACCTTGTTCTTACGGTTCATGGCAGCAACGTCGAGCGGCTGGGGCTGAGTGCCACCATGCGGATGCTCGGTACCGTTGTAGAGGTGCAGGGCGCGCATCTGCGCGCGGCCGAGCGGCCCACGCGGGACCATGCGTTCTACAGCCTTTTCGAGCACACGCTCAGGGAAGCGGCCGTCGAGCACTTTGTCCGCGGTCACTTCCTTGATCCCGCCGACATAGCCGGTGTGCTTGTAATAGGTCTTCTGCTTGAGCTTGTTGCCGGTCAGCTTAACCTTGCCTGCGTTGATGACGACCACATGGTCGCCGCAATCGACGTGGGGGGTAAAGCTTGGCTTGTGCTTGCCGCGCAGACGATTGGCGATGACCACGGCAAGACGCCCGACCACCAGACCTTCGGCATCGATCACATGCCAGTTCTTTTCCACCTCAGCCGGTTTGATCGACCGGGTGACCTTGCTCAGCGCCTTCATGGCCTAAAATTCCCTATAGCAGTTGCTGCGAATCCGGGTCACCGGTCCCGCAGTAGAGCGCGCCATTCGTTTAGTTGCTGCAGAAAGTCAAGTTTTCCGGGCCGTTCCGGGGAGGTAAAATAATACCGCTCGCCAATCAGGCCGGGCTGGCGGCGAAAGTCCATAGCTCGCGAGAGATCCGGCTGGTGCCCGACAGCCGTGTTGTCACCGTCCGCTCAACCGCGATCGGCAATCCACTGGGCATCAGCCCTTGCACGGTGATGCGCACTTCCACTTCGCCCACAGCGCCGCCGGTGAGCGCCAATTTGCGGCGCTCGACGCGTTCCTGGAGGCCCGGATTGAACAGGAACACCGGCCAAGCCGATCCGCCAGCCGAATTGGCGACGTGACCCAGAACCGTGCTCCGCTCGCGCTTCGCCGCAAGCGGAATTGCTGCTGCGGAAATGATCTGGTTGCCCGTTGCCACTGCGGCATGACCGGTATTAGGATCGCTGGTGGACCCGCCAGCACGGATCATCCCCTGCGCATCCAGCCTGGCCGGGAACAGATTTTTGTCGATTCGCGTGCGCTCGATCTCGGCCAGAGCAGCTAGCGCTGGCGGCGCGGCAACTTCGGCGCCAATTTGTTCGCCATCGAGCCGAAAGCCATCGCCTTCGCGGGTGAACCGGATCGCATAACGGCGAGTGACGACGACCTGTTTGCCATCAATCAGAGTCCGCACCAACGTCCTGGTCATGATCAACTGGGTGGCAGGCGGAGCAAACGGTGCAACCGCTGGTTGGGTCGCGGGATCAGCCTGTGCCACCCCGATTGCCGCGGGCACCAGTGCCGCCGCCCCTGCCAGCAACAGTATCCGCAGTCTCATTGGCCGTCCTCCGCCCAATGCTCGAAGGCCCAATGCGCCAAGTGGGGTAAGCCGCAAGGCCGTTCGACGCGCAAAGCGGTCCGATCACCAATTGCCGTGCAGGTTTTGAACAGCAACCCCGCCTCCTTCATCCACTCTGCAGCGCTCTGCCAGATCGGCGGGGTGCGGAATAAAGCTAGCGCATTGGCGCAGGCAACTAGCGGTTCGTCAAGCACTTCTAAAGATGCAGCCGCCGTGCTGAAGCCTGCCAAAGCTCCGTCATTCCCCCATAATACAGCAGCATTGCGTTGGAACTCATGCACTTTTCCGCCCCAGCAGATGTACACCCCAAACTGTGGCTGCCAGCACTACAGCTCCGGTCAGCTGGTGCAGCGCCGCCAACCAAATCGCGGTACCGCTCCACACCGTGGCAATCCCGAGCAAGATCTGGGCGCCAAATGCGCAATGAATCGCTACCGAAGCGCGGCGGTCAATTTCGCGCACTTGCCGCGCCAGCACGATCAGCACGGCTACAACCAGCCAGGCCCACCAGCGGTGGATGAAGTGGACCAGATAGGGGTCACTGACCAGCGCATGGACTGCGCCCATGCTCCAGTCGATTCCGGCTGGAAACAACTTGCCCTGCATTTTTGGCCAGGCATCCCAGCTAAGCCAGCCAGCGCCTGAAACCGGCCCGGCCCGCAGGCCCGCAACCAGTGCGCCATAGAACAGCTGCACCGCCAAAGCGCCCAACGCCGCCACGCCAAGGCCGGTTAGCCGGGTCGGCATCTGGCCCCGCGCATTGCGGCGCAGATCAAGCGCAGTCCAGACCAGCAGTGACAAAGTCAGCAGTGCCAGCGAGAGATGGGCCGCCAGCCGCAGATGGCTGACCTTGACGTCGTTGGTCAGCCCGGACTTGACCATCCACCAACCGACAACGCCTTGCAATCCGCCCAGCGCGAGCAGGCCCAGCAGCCGGGCGTGATACCCGTGCGGGATCGCCCGCCGGACCCAGAACCACGCCAACGGCAGCGCAAAAGCCAGTCCGATCACCCGGCCAATCAGCCGGTGGAACCATTCCCAGAAAAAAATTACTTTGAACCCCGCCAGAGTCATTCCGGCTGGGCCGTTGACTTCGGTATATTGCGGGATGCGCTGATATGCCGCAAATTCGGCCTCCCACTGCGCCGCGTTCAACGGCGGGATAGCACCGCTGAGCGGCTTCCATTCGGTGATCGACAGGCCCGATTCGGTCAGCCGGGTAATCCCTCCAACCACAATCATCAGCGTGACGATCGCGGCGACAGAAAACAGCCAGCGAGCCGGAGCAAGCGGGCGTGGAGCAGCGATCTGAACCTGATTCATGGACGGCGCTCTGCTGCCAGGCCCTGCAAAGCGCAAGGGTGAACTGACGAACTGCACCATCGTTCAGGCCGTTTCAATCGGATCGCTGTCCACGCGGCCAACCATTCAGCCCTAAGTCCTTGCGCGCGCAAAGCGGGAGCCTGCAACCCTTAGGACTTGCGGAATGATACACCATAACATACATGAGCTTTGCAATGCGCGATGCCATCATCCTGATTCGCAACCGGCTCGACCGGGTTGGCGTGCTCCTGTCCGGGCTGTGCGCGTTGCATTGCATTGCCGGATTGCTGCTCGTCGCCGGTCTGGGGCTCGGCGGCGAAGTGCTGTTCGCTCCGGAAATCCACCGGGTCGGTCTGGCATTGGCCATTGTGGTCGGTGCGATCACGCTGGTGCTGGGTGTTATCCGCCACGGCGATCCGCGCCCGCTGCAAGTCGGTGCGGCCGGGCTGGGCCTGATGATCGTCGCCCTAGTGCTGGGCCATTCGAGCGCAGAGGCGTTTCTGACGATTGGCGGGGTCACCTTGCTGGCCTGGGCCCACTTGCGAAACTTGCGCCACTCCATGTGATTGCTATGGGCGGGGGGATGACCACCTTGCTCTCCATAACTCTCAACGGCGATCCGCGCCGCGCCGCGCCTGGATCGATTGCCGATCTGGTGCGCAGCCTCAGCCTCGATCCAGCCAAAGTTGCGGTTGAACGCAATGGCGTGATCGTGCCGCGCTCCACCTTGGGCGCAGTGGCTCTGACTGAGGGTGATCTGCTTGAAATCGTCCATTTCGTCGGCGGCGGCGATCATTCAGACAGTTGGCATCCCGACAGTTGGACAGTCGCGGGGCGGACCTTTAACTCGCGGCTGATCGTCGGGACCGGCAAGTACAAGGACTTTGCCCAAAACGCCGCTGCGGTCGAAGCCGCTGGGGCTGAAATCGTCACGGTCGCCGTGCGTCGGGTCAATGTCACGGATCCCACTGCACCGATGCTGACCGACTTCATCGATCCCAAAAAGGTTACCTATCTGCCCAACACCGCTGGCTGCTTCACCGCCGAAGATGCGATCCGCACGCTGCGGCTGGCGCGCGAAGCCGGCGGCTGGGATCTGGTCAAACTGGAAGTGCTGGGCGAGGCGCGGACGCTTTATCCCGATATGCGCGAAACGCTCAAAGCCTGCGAAGTGCTGGCGAACGAAGGCTTCGCGCCGATGGTCTATTGCACCGATGATCCGATCGGCGCCAAGCAGCTGGAAAGCGCGGGGGCGGTCGCGGTAATGCCACTGGGCGCGCCAATCGGCTCGGGCCTGGGAATCCAGAACCGGGTCACAATCCGGCTGATTGTTGAAGGTGCCTCTGTCCCCGTGCTGGTTGATGCCGGGGTTGGCACCGCCAGCGACGCCGCGGTCGCGATGGAGCTGGGCTGCGACGGGGTGCTGATGAACACTGCGATTGCCGAAGCAAAAGACCCCCTGCGGATGGCTCGGGCGATGAAACTGGCGGTCGAGGCGGGGCGCCACGCTTACCTCTCGGGCCGGATGCAGACCCGCAAATACGCAGATCCCTCAAGTCCGTTGGCGGGCCTGATTTAGCCGTCATAGTTAACCGGATCGTTACCATATTCTGGTGATCTGGCTGCTCTTAACAAGGGGCAGACCATGGCTAACGCCGGAACCGCATCGCTGACTATTGCCGAACTGCGCGAATTCGCCAGTTTCACCGCCTGCGAGCAGCGCTATATCAAGCGCAGCCTTGATGTCGGGCTGGGGCGGCAGGACGCGTTCAAGCTGTGGGCGCGCGATGCTGCTGAAAGCGGCTCAATCCGTAGCCAATACGTTGTCTATCAGGAATTGAAGGGCCTGCGCGTGGCGATTCCCGATGATACCGGGTTTGACGCGCTGGAAAGCTTTATCGGCAAGCTGATCCGGGTTGCAGCGTTCGATCTGGCGCAGGAGCGGATCGAATGCTTTTCCGCGTTTCGTTTCCTTTATGAACGGCTGCTCGGCCCGGAAGCGCGGCCATTTCTGCCGAGCGCGTTTTGCGCGGCAGCGGCTTTACCGCAGATTCGCCCGGAAAAGCGCAAGAACCTGCTCCAATCCATCAGCGAAGCAGCCGCAACGGCCCCCGGTTGGTCGGCCCGCGCCCCCAGCTTTTACCCCGAATGGGTCGAAAAAGAGGCTGCCTGAGCCGACAATTCAATTTGTTGCAATTTTGGGAATCGACAAGCGCTGAATTACCGGGCAAACCGCGCGCTGCTCGTCCAAGACGGGCAAGGGTTAACACAAGGGGATTCCCAATGAAGAAGATTGCTCTGTTCGCCGCCATCGCGGCTGGCTCGCTCGCCATCGCCGCCTGCGGTGAAAAGAAGGATGAAGCTGCTGTGACTTCGGAAGAAACCGCAGCTGCAACTGATGCCGCTCCGGCTGCTTCGGACGACGCCACTGGCGCGACCGACGCTGCAAAGGCTGAATAAGCCAAGCAAGCGCATCGCGTAAGCGATCAAAATTGGGCCGGGGCCGATGCGTGTGGACCACCGTCGGACCCGGCCTTTTTGTTGCCTTGCAGGCACGCAGCCAGCTGCGCCACCTCGCTAAACCGACATATGAGCCCAGACCTTGGGCTTCGCTCGTAACTTCAAATAAACCATTGGGCGTCTAGTCTCGGGAATCGAAACCCCGGGACTGCTGCAGTGACGACAATCACCGTTGACGGATTGAACGAAGACACATTTCGCCGCGTGATCGAAGGCCGGCTTAGGCAAGGCAAGTCGAGCGATGCGGTTGATAAGCTGCGCGCGCTATTGGCTGCTTATGCGGGGCCAGGGCGGCAGCTGCCCGAACGCTTCCTGACCGTTAAATCCAGCGATCTTGTGCTTTATGGCTGGGACAGCCTGGGCGAGGCCATTGCCCGCCATGACCGGCCCGGCTGGCCGATCACAGCGCTGTCAATCGCGCTTGGCTGGCCCGGCGAGGATTTGCCAGCGCCCGACGCCGAAGGGCAACTCAGCCCTCATCTCGAAGTCGCCTATTTTACTGACGAAGCCTATCCGTTCTCGCAAAGCGGGCGCGACGACCTGCTCGATGGCTATTCCTATCACGGCTGCACCTGGTCCGATCAGGGCACGGCGACCGACACAGCATTGGCATTGGCCGGGGTAGATGACCTGCACGGCGCGCTGGCCGCGCTCGAAGCGAGGCTGCTGGATTGCGACGCGCCGGACGTGGAAGACATCCGGGCGGGCTCGCTTGGTGCCTGCCTGCTGTCGGTGCTGCTGGTGCAGGCCGTTGGCGAACGGATTGAGCGCGATGGGCTGCCCAGGCCGGTCTGCGTGCTGGCCGGAAGCAATGGGGTCTACCCCTATTTCGACGCGCCGGTCGCTGGAATCCCGGCCGATCTTCTCAAAGCCGCCGAGGATGGAGACGAAGACGCGCTCCCGCTCGGCCAAGGTGTGCCGATCCAGCGCTACAGCAGCCTGATGGTCACCAGCATTCCGCGCGCGCAAAAACGCGCCGTGCTGGTTCTGAACGAGAGCGCAGCGGAAACCGCCCAGCGCAACGCCAACCTGCGCGGTTTGGGGCAAACCGAAGCTGAGCCAGTGGAAATCGCTCCCGCTCTGGCGGCATTCGAGCCTTTGTCTGAGTTCCCCGCCCCGCCTTTGCCCGCCGAGATTACCCCGCTGCCCGGCGGGCCGCTGATGGTTCGCAAGAAGCCTTCCGAAAGCTGGGACTTCCGCGATCTGCTCAGCCCGGCGGGCCCCGATCTGCCCCCAGCAGAGCCAGCACTTCGCGAACCACTGCCGCCGCTCGAAAGCACACGGCCAGCCGAACTGGAGGACTTGCCCGCCCCGCGCCTGCCGCTCGGCAAATTGGCCGAGCCCGGCTTTGCCCTGCTCGAACCGAGCCTGCACGACCGGCTGCAATCGCTGATCGCCCCGCCGACTGCTCCAGAAGGACCCCAGTTGGTCCTGGCCGCGCCACTCGAAATTAGCGAACCTCTTGAAGCCAGCATAGATCGCGAGGCTCCTGCGCCTGCTTTGGGCCCAATCTGGCCGCTGGGGATCGGTTGGCTAGAGGATGCAGCAGAAGCCACTGAACAGCTGGCAGACGATACTGCCGGCACCGCGCCAGACAACCTTAGCCTGTGGGCCCGCCTGCGCGGTTGGTTTCGGCGCGAAGCTTAGCCTTTATACAATCCGTCCAGCCGCTCGCCGTAGCGCGCTTTCAGTTTGTGGCGGCGGATCGATTGCTTGGGGGTCAGCTCTTCGTTCTCGATCGTGAACGGTTCGTCGGCAAAAGCGAACTGGCGGACTTTTTCGATCACTGACAGGTCCCGATTGACCCGGTCGACCGCGGCGCGAACGGCCGAACGGAAGGCGGGCAAATCCTGCAACGCTTTCAGCACAAATTTCTCGCCATTGGCCTGAGCCCATTCGATCGCCCATTCGGCATCGGGCACGATCAGCCCGACCACATAAGGCCGCCGATCACCGACCACCATCGCTTGGGCAATCTCGCTCTGCAGGGTCAACAAGCCCTCAACCCGAGCGGGCGAGATGTTGTCACCCTTATCATTGATAATCATGTCTTTCTTGCGGTCGGTAATCACCAGCCGCCCGGCCTCGTCGAGATGACCGATATCGCCGGTGTGTAGCCAGACGCCTTTTTCCGGCTCGGCTGGGTCTGGCTGCAAGGCTTTGTCGGTTTCGGCCTGATTGCGCCAATAGCCGTGCATAACCAGTTCGCCGCGCACCAGAATTTCGCCATCCTCGGCAATCCGCAATTCAACCCCGTGCAGCGGCGGGCCGACCGTGTCCATTTTCAGCCCAGCTGCCGGGCGGTTGCAGGAAATCACCGGGCCGGATTCGGTCTGGCCATAGCCCTGGAGCATCGTCAGCCCCATAGATTCAAAAAACACGCCGACTTCCGGGCTGAGCGGCGCTCCGCCGGAAACCATCGCTTTCAAGCGCCCGCCGAACCGGCTGCGGATTTTGGGACGGAGGGTCTTTTCGAGCAGCAGGTCCATCGGTTTATCACGCCAGCGCCCGCGCCCGGCGGCCTTGTTGCTGCCGATACCAAGGGCCCGGTCCATCAGGAAATTGGCCACTTTGCCCTGCTTTTCGACCTGCTTCATGATCCGCGCACGCAGGACTTCGAACAGCCGCGGAACCACCACCATCACGGTCGGACGGACCTCTTCGATGTTGCTGGCCAGCTTTTCCAGCCCTTCGGCGTAGTAAATCTGCGCTCCGGCTGAGATCGGCAGCATCTGTCCGCCGGTGTGTTCATAGGCATGGGATAGCGGGAGGAACGAGAGGAACGCGTCGTCGTCGTCCAGCCCGAAATCTTCGGACAAAATCCGCGCCGCGCCATCGGCGTTCATCAGCAAGGCGCCGTGGTGCTGCATCACACCGCGCGGGGATCCGCCGGTGCCGCTGGTGTAGATCAGGCAGGCTGTATCATTGCGTCCGATCTTGGCGATCCGGGCCTCAACAGCGAGGCGGGCTGCGGGCCCATCACC
This sequence comes from Novosphingobium sp., assembly GCA_043756025.1. Taxonomy (GTDB): domain Bacteria; phylum Pseudomonadota; class Alphaproteobacteria; order Sphingomonadales; family Sphingomonadaceae; genus Novosphingobium. The sequence continues at coordinate 26,675 of JAYURW010000003.1, forward strand.
GGCAATTAACGCCGACCAATCGTGATACTCGTAGGGCCCCAGTTGCGAGATCCGCAGCGGCTCGATCCCGATCACATGCTTGGCATGGCCGGAACGGAGCACGGCGCCAAGCAGCGGTTTGGCCAACTTGTCATTGGCGACGATAACTGCCGACGCACCCGAATCTTCCAGAATGTGCAGGTGGTCACGCTCGGTATTGGTGACATAGGCCGGAACCGTGATGCAGCCCGCCGCCATGATCGCAAAATCGGCGATGCACCATTCGGGACGGTTTTCAGAGATCAGCATTACCCGGTCGCCCGGTTTTAACCCCAGCCGCAGCAATGATTCGGCCAGGCAGCAGACCTGGCGAACCGCCTCGGTCCAGCTGATCGGCTGCCAGCCGCCGCCGCGCTTGGCCCACAGGAACGGGGCATCGCCGCGCGCATCAGCGCGGGCCAGCAGTAATTCGACCAGATTTCTGCGACTTGGCAGGTCTGAAATATCAACCACGGGCACCGCCCCTTTCGCAGTACATCCTCACCCGGCATCCTGATTAAGCGCGCTTGTCCTTAGCGGCAAGCCATTCGCCCCGCGCTATTCCCCAATCGCTTTGCCTTCGCTGCGCGGATCGGCCCCGCCCAGCAGCTGGCTGCCGCGAATTTCGATAGCATTGGCTTTCAGCGGCAGACCGCGCGCCTGAACTTCGGCGTGGCCGAGTGCCCGCAGTGCCGGGATCATCGCTTCGAGGAAAGTGCCCCGCTCGACAAATACAATCTCGGTTCCGGGCGCGAAGATCACCGGCAGCGTCAACGCCTGCTGGGCGGTCAGATCCCAGTCGATCACACCAATCACGGCGCGGATCACCTGCGCCGGGATGGTCACCCCGCCCGCCGCGCCAACCACCAGCCGCAACCGCCCATCCGGGCTGAACACCAAGGTCGGGGACATCGAACTGCGCGGACGTTTGCCGCCTTCGACCCGGTTGGCAACCATCCGCCCATTCAGTTCGGGGCTCATGTCGAAATCGGTCAATTCGTTGTTGAGGAAGTAGCCCCCGACGATGATCCCCGAGCCGAACGAGCTTTCGATCGTCGACGTGTACGACACCGCATTCCCAGCCCGATCAACCACCGTAAAGTGCGATGTGCCCGCTTCAGTCAGCTGCGGGCTATCGGCGTAGGCCAGTTTTTCAGCCCCCGGCGGAATGCCCGCCGCCGCTTTGGCAATCGATCCAGTGGGGCTGATCAGCGCTGACCGGGCGGCCAGATATTTGCGGTCGATCATCCCGGCCACTGGGACCGGCACAAAATCGGCATCGGCCGCAAAGCGCGCCCGGTCCGCATAGGCCAGCCGCTGGCTTTCAGCGAGCAGGTGCCAGGACGTAGGATTGTTTTGCCCCAGCGCTTTCAGATCGAACCGCTCCAGCTGGATCAAAGTGGCGATTACTGTGGTGGCGCCGGAACTGGGCGGACCCATCGAACAGACCCGGTAGCCGCGATAGCTGCCGCAGACCGCCGCACGATCCTTGGCAACATAGCCATTTACATCGGCTTCGGTCATCGGGGCCGGATTGTGCGGGGCCAGCGTTACCTTGGCGGTAATAGCTTTGGCATTGGCGCCGGTATAAAAGGCTTTGCTGCCTTCGCGCGCGATCCGCTCCAGCGTGTCGGCCAACGCCGGGTTCTTGATCAGTGTTCCGGCCGCCAACGGCTTGCCATCGGCGCCAAAATACAGCGCGCGACCTTCGGCTGAGAAAGCCGCGGTTTGGGTGTCGTCGGCCAGCATTTCATGCAGCCGCGGCGTCATCACAAAGCCGCCGCGGGCAAGCCGCATGGCCGGTGCAAACACTTGCGCCCACGGCAGGCGCCCATGGGCAGAGTGGGCCTTGGCCGCCAGCGCGATGTTGCCGGGCACACCCACGCTGGTGCCGCCGGGCACCGCTTGCGCGAATTTCATCACTACGCCGTCTTTGAAGAACCATTTGGGATGGGCGGCGGACGGCGCCATTTCGCGCCCGTCGATTGTTTCCACCTGCCCGCGGGCATTGGTCGTCACGTAAAACCCGCCGCCGCCGATTCCGCTGCTTTGCGGCTCGACCACGGTTAGCGCCAGCATAGTGGCGATCGCCGCATCGGTGGCGCTGCCCCCGGCGCGGAGCATTTCGGCCCCAGCCTCAGCCGCGCGCGGATCGGCGGCGCTGACCATGCCCTTTTCAAATAGCTGGGCCTTTGGCGGAGGCGTCGCGGTTTGCGGAGCGGGGGTGCAACTGGCGAGGGCCAGCAGGGCGAGCGGAGCAAGGGTGCGCAGGTTCATACGCAGCATTGCTATTCGGTTCCGACCGCCTCGGCAATGCTGGTGTAACCATCGCGGCGCATCAGCCGTTCAAGACCCTTGGTTATTGTCCGCGCAACCCCCGGTCCGGCATAGGTCATCGCGCTGTAAAGCTGGACCAGACTGGCCCCGGCCTTGATCCGCTGCCAGGCGTCGTCGGCGCTGGCGATCCCGCCGACCCCGATCAGCGGCATTTGCCCGCCCGTGGCATTGCGGAAATCGCGCAGCCGCTCGAGCGCCAGAGCCCGGAGCGGCGCGCCAGACAGTCCGCCGCCTTCGCTGGCTTGCGGTGATTTCATGGCGGGCCGCGAAATGGTGGTATTGGATACGATCAGCGCGCCCAGCCCTTTGTCGATTGCAACCCGGGCAATGGCGTCGATATCGACGGGCTCCAGATCGGGCGCTACTTTCAGGAACACCGGAACCTTGTTGCTCCCGCGCGCTGCGATCACCGCATCGAGCAAAGCGGCCAGTGCGCCTTCATCCTGTAATGCGCGCAGGCCCGGTGTGTTGGGGCTCGATACATTGACCGCCAGATAACTCGCCAGCGGGGCCATCAACCGGGCCAGGGTGGCATAGTCGGCGATCCGGTCGGCCGAATCCTTGTTTGCGCCGATGTTGATCCCGACAATCCCAGGACGACTGTGGCGCCGGGCCAGCCGCTCGACCGCTTTTGCCGCGCCGCCATTGTTGAAGCCCATCCGGTTGATCACCGCGCCATCTTCGGTCAGCCGAAACAGCCGGGGTTTGGGATTGCCGTCTTGGGGCAGGGGGGTGATCGAACCGACCTCGGCAAAACCAAACCCCACGCCCAGCAGCGCATCGGGCACCTCGGCGTTCTTATCAAACCCGGCAGCCATTCCCAGCGGGTTGGGAAACCGCAGGCCCGCGACTTCGGTCGCCAGCGGGCCATCGGCGCAATTGCTGCCGGTCAGCGGCAAGGCTTTGAGCGCGGCCAGCGCCAGGCCGTGGGCCTTCTCGGGCTCGATCAGGAACAGAGCGGGGCGAAGCAACGAATAAAGCATGATCAAGCGGCCTATGCCAGCCCGCGACTCGCCTGTCGATTCGCCGAGTCGCAATCGGACCCGCGAAGCCTGCTTAAGGTGCCCTTTTCGACACTTGTCCACCGCGAGACATCTCAAATTCCGTCGATTCAGGCACTCATCCTGTCGATTCTATACAATCTACGCATTCGAATGCGTCCTAATCCCACGCTGCGACCCAAAGGACTCGAAGCATTCCGCAACGAGATCCTAACTTTACAAGCGACTTCCGGGCTTTGGCCTGGGGGTCGCTCTTTTTTTGGGCGGATCGCTGTTCCCCAAAGAGCTGATTGTCAGCCGCAAACGAAGCGCCTAGGGAAAACCGGAACGAATCAGTCCGATTTAACCGGAGACCTTGCGATGCGCCTGTCGAGCATGGCCGACTATGCTGTCGTTACGATGAGCGCTGCGGCGCGGCATTGTGGCGGCTTGCGCGTTTCGGCGGCGCAACTGGCCGAAGAAACCGGCTTGCCCGCGCCCACAGTGCAGAAACTGGTCAGCCGCCTGACTGCCGCCGGATTGCTCCGCTCGGTTCGCGGCGCTGGCGGGGGCCTCAAACTGGCACGCCCGGCTGCGGCGATCAGTCTGGTCGATATCATCGAAGCGGTCGAAGGCCCGATTGCGCTGACCCCGTGCGTCGATACCGGCAAACACGATTGCGGCCTGGAAAGCGCCTGTACCGTCCGTCCGCACTGGGGCGTCGTTAACGCCGCGATGCGCGGCGCGCTCGCTGACGTGCCGCTGACCCGGCTGGCGGGGGTGGCGGCATGACCGACAGCCCCGTCCTCAAGGATCAAGCCGCCCACGATGCCGCCGCCAAGGTCGCGGATTATGAGCATGGCTGGTCGGCCGATATCGAAACCGATTTCGCGCCTAAGGGCCTCAACGAAGATACCGTCCGGTTCATTTCGGCCAAGAAGAATGAGCCGGAATGGATGCTCGAATGGCGGCTGAAAGCGTTCCGGCTGTGGCAGACCATGCCGATGCCCGATTGGGCCAAGCTCAACATTCCGCCGATCGATTATCAGGATGCCTATTATTACGCCGCGCCGCGGCTGAAGCCCAAGCTGGCCAGCCTCGACGAGGTTGATCCCGAGATCCTGCGGATTTACGAAAAGCTCGGGATCCCGCTCGAAGAGCAAAAGGTCCTCGCGGGCGTCGAGGGTGCGCGCAAAGTCGCGGTCGATGCGGTGTTTGACTCTGTTTCGGTTGCCACCACTTTCCGTGCCGAGCTGGAAAAGGCCGGGGTCATTTTCCGCTCAATCTCTGAGGCGATCCGCGAATATCCCGATCTGGTCAAACAGTGGCTAGGCAAGATCGTGCCGGTCCACGACAACTTCTTTGCCGCGCTCAACTGTGCGGTGTTTTCCGACGGGACCTTCGTTTACATCCCCGAAGGCGTGCGCTGCCCGATGGAGCTTTCCACCTATTTCCGCATCAACGCCGAAAATACCGGCCAGTTCGAACGTACGTTGATTATCGCCGACAAAGGCAGTTACGTCAGCTACCTCGAAGGCTGCACCGCGCCGATGCGTGATGAAAATCAGCTTCATGCCGCCGTCGTCGAACTGGTCGCACTCGACGATGCAGAGATCAAATATTCGACTGTTCAGAATTGGTATCCGGGCGATGCGGAGGGGCGAGGCGGGATCTTCAACTTCGTCACCAAGCGCGCGATGTGCGCGGGCGCGCGGTCGAAAGTCAGCTGGACCCAGGTCGAAACCGGAAGCGCGATCACGTGGAAATATCCGTCGTGCATCCTGAAGGGCGAGGGCAGCGTCGGCGAATTCTACTCGATCGCGCTGACCAACAACCGCCAGCAGGCCGACACCGGCACCAAGATGGTCCATATCGGCGCCAACACCCGCTCGACGATCATCTCCAAGGGCATCAGCGCGGGCCGCAGCAACAACACCTACCGCGGGCTGGTGCGGGTGCTTCCCGACGCCGAGAATGTCCGCAACTTCACGCAATGCGACAGCCTGCTGCTCGGCAGCGAATGCGGCGCACACACCGTCCCCTACATCGAGGTCAAAAACCCGACCGCGCAGATCGAGCATGAGGCCACAACCAGCAAGATCAGCGAGGACCAGCTGTTCTACGCCCAGATGCGCGGCCTCGACGCCGAGGCGGCGGTCGCGCTGATCGTCAACGGCTTCGCCCGCGAGGTACTCAAGCAGCTGCCGATGGAATTCGCGGTCGAGGCGCAGAAGTTGCTGGGGATCAGCCTTGAGGGGAGCGTTGGGTGATGGTTCGCAACGACCTGCATCCAAACTGGTATCCACGCCTTCTAGTGGTGTGGCTTTTCACCGGACCAGCCCTTTTGATTCTGAGCAATTTCCATAACCCTGATGGTTTCTCGATACTGCCAAGTTGGCCGCCGCTGTCTGAGGGTATTTATCCGACATTGGCTTGGACGACGATGGTCATCCTCATTTGGCATCCGGTCATCTTGCTACCATTCGCGCTTTGGCAAAGATCGCGTCGCGCGCC
>JAYURW010000004.1:0-11377 GCA_043756025.1 Novosphingobium sp.
TACTTCACCGGCTCACCGCCGACGGGCACTTCGATGATGACGTTGAGGCTTTCGGGTGGGTTGTCGCCCACGGGGATCTTTTCGATGCGCATAATGCCCTCAGCTTAGCCCGGTCGATGCTGCACTGCAACACCGACCTTGGGCGAAACGGGACGAAATCGAGCTGGGCCGTCGGTCTTATTTGCCTTTGGACTTCGCCACTGCCCGCTTTGGCAGCAGCAGCAAGTCCAACCCGGTCGGGGCTTTGCCCGGTGCGGCGCGTTCCAACCATGGCCAGCGCAGGCCGCCTTTGTAATCGACGCTGACAGTCTGGAACCGGCTGCCGCGCTGGATCAACAGTTCCAGCGGCGCGCCGTCCTTGGCTGCGGTGATCGCCGTGCGGATCGCATCGGCGTCATAGGTATAGCCGTTGACCGCAACGATTTTGGCCCCCGGTACCACCCCGGCGTTGAAGCCCGGACTGTCCCACAGCGTCGCCAGCACCTTGCCGTCCTTGTCCAGCGTCAGCCCGATCGAAAAACCCAAAGTCAGCTGCTTGGCATCGGCCATCCGGGCCTTTTCAAACGGGTTAGGCTCGTCCTTCCAGACCAGCTTATACCCGCCCTTCTCGATTCCCTGCACCGGGGCCGGTTGGCCGGGGGTGTTGATCCGGGTCTCGATGAAGCCGCGCCAGTCATACGGGGCGACGACGTTCAGCTTGGTGACGATCTCGTCCAGTTCGAACGACAACTGGCCGTAGTCGCCATCGTTCATCCCGAAAAACAGCTTGGCGAAATCGTCGATGCTGCGCTTGCCGCCGGTCCGCTCGCGGATGATCTGATCGATCTCCAACCAGATCAGCGCGCCTTCGGTGTAATAGTCTTCGTTGCGGGCCAGACTGGCAAATGGCTTGGCCTTGCGTCCGGCGAACACCGGGTCGTGGCCGGTATCTTCTACCGAGCGCCAGCGCCGCCCCGGTTGCATCGAAAATCCGCCGGCCCAGTTGGCCAGCATCCCCAGAACCACGTCTTTGCTTTGCAGGCCCGACCGCGCCGCCAGCACAGTGCCCCAGAACTGGTCCTGGCCTTCATAGGTCCACAGCAGATCGTCCTGCATCGGCTGGCGGTAATCGGGCGTCCACATCCGTGCCGGGCGGCGGTATTTGCCCGACCACGAATGGGCATATTCATGCGGCAGCAGATTGCGGTCGAACTCAAACTTGTCCCACTCGGTAAAGGCGCCCGGCTCCAGCTGGTTTTCGGATGAGCGGTGATGTTCCAGCCCGATCCCGCCCATTCGGTCGGTCAGCGCCAGCAGGAATTCGTAACGGTCAAAATGGTTGGCCCCAAAGGCCAGCCGCGCTTCGGTGACGAGGTGCCGGTGCTGCTCGATATATTCGGGCTTGGCCGCCAACTGCTCGGGCTTGTCAGCAATCACGTTAAGCGTGACGTTCTGGCCCAGGTCCCATTTGCGGAAGTATTTGCCGGCGAAGATCGGCGAATCGACCAGAATTTCATAGCTGGTTTCGGCCCATGACAGGCGGTTTCCGCTCTGCTTGGCCCCGTCGAGCGCCACGGCTGCGGTCCATCCGGCGGGCAGAGTCACGCTGGGCACGACCCGAATCTGGCGGACGTAATGCCCGGCCGGGTACAGGCTCATCTTCTCCCACTGCAAGTTGAGCATTTCCTGCGTCATGGTGATCCGGCCCTCAGTTGCTTGCAGCGGGCTGGTGTGGATAAATTTGGCGACCACTTCGCGCGCGCCGTCGGGCACATCGATGTGAAAGGCGAAAACCTCAACCGGATCGCGCTTCCAGCTGAGTTTCTGGGAACCGGCGTAAAAGTGGATGTCGACCAGTTCAGCCAATGTCCCGCGCGGGCCGTGGTTGCCGGGCAGCCATTGCGGCATCAGCAGGGTCAGCCGCTTGGTCCCCGGCGCAACCGGCACGGTCTGGGTGACGCGATAGGCGCCGCGGGTAATATCGGTTGCGTCAATATCGAGCCGCATCGCGCCGCCGGGATAGGGCGTATCAGCCGCATCGGGCACATTGCGCGACAGCGGCACTGCCATTGGCGCGGAAAGGCTGGTGGAAATGGCCGGCGCAGCAAAAGCGAGCGCGATGACGGCGAGAGCGGACCCGGTTATCTTTTTCATAGGCTGCAGGTTGTGGCGGCAACCGCGCAATCCCGCAAGTTTCGCCTGCACCCTTTTCGACAAAGGCCATACCCGCTAGGGGCAAACGCCATGAACACTCCCAAAGCCATTCGCGGAACGCAGGACATCTTTGGCGCAGAGGCTGAGGCTTTTGCCCATGTAGTCGAGACGTTCGAACGCGTCCGCAAGCTCTACCGCTTTCGCCGGATCGAAATGCCGGTGTTCGAAAAGACCGAAGTGTTCAGCCGCTCGATCGGCGAGACGACCGATGTGGTGTCGAAGGAAATGTATTCGTTCCGCGACCGCGGCGATGAATCGCTGACCCTGCGGCCTGAATTTACCGCCGGGATCGCCCGGGCCTACATCACCAACGGCTGGCAGCAGCACGCCCCGCTGAAAGTCGCGACGCACGGGCCATTGTTCCGCTATGAACGCCCGCAAAAGGGCCGCTACCGGCAGTTTCATCAGCTCGACGCCGAAATCATCGGCGCGGCCGAACCGCAGGCTGATGTAGAGCTGCTGGTGATGGCCGATCAGCTACTGAAAGAGCTGGGGATCGCCGATGGCGTGACCTTGATGCTCAACACGCTGGGCGATGGGGAAAGCCGGGATAGCTGGCGCGCCGAACTGGTCGAATACTTCCGCGCGGTGAAGGGCGATCTGAGCGAAGATTCGCAAGACCGGCTGGAGCGCAATCCCTTGCGCATTCTGGACAGCAAAGACCCGCGCGATCAGGCGTTTGTCGCGGGCGCGCCCAAGATCGATGATTTCCTGAGCGGCGCGGCGCAGGACTTTTTCGGCGCGGTGACCAGCGGGCTGGATGCCGCAGGCGTGGCCTGGACCCGCTCCCAATCGCTGGTCCGCGGCCTCGACTATTACCGCCACACCGCGTTCGAATTCGTCACCGACCGGCTGGGCGCGCAAGGGACCGTGCTCGGCGGCGGGCGTTACGATGGGCTGATGGAAAGCCTTGGCGGGCCTGCGACGCCAGCGGTCGGCTGGGCGGCTGGAATTGAGCGATTGGCGATGTTGGTTACCGCGCCCCCACAGGTCAAGACTGCGGCCATAGTCATCGAGAGCTACGAAGATAGCCATGAAAATCTGGGCAACCTAATGCTTCGCGCGATGCGTCGTCGAGGTATGCCTGCTGCGATCTACGACGCTGGAAACGTCAGGAAGCGCTTTGACAGGGCGATGAGGTCAAATCCCGATTATGCTGTAATCATTGCACCGGACGCCGACGAAACCGTAGTTTGCAGACTTACAGTGAAGCGATTCAGAAATCCAGGCGACCGCCGTCGTGGCACGCTCTACGTCTCTCTCAAATCGCTGCTGAGCGGCTTATTTGGCGTTCCAGCAGAAGACTGGAAGAAGACAGTCTATGCAGGCGGTACCCTGCTGTTGCGCGCGAAGCAGAGATGACCATCACCAACACCCGCCTGCACCAACTCGCTGGCCGCTTCGCTGAGATCGAGGCGCGGCTGGCTTCGGGCCAGTTGGAAGGCAAGGACTTCATCGCTGCCAGCCGTGACTATTCCGAGCTGGAGCCGGTCGCCAAGGCGGCTGCAACCGTCACCGCGCTGCGGGGGGAAATTGCCGAGCTTGAGGCAATGCTCGACGATCCCGAAATGCGCGCCATCGCGGCGGAGGAACTGAGCGAGCTGAATGCCAGGTTGCCCGAGGCTGAGCACGCGCTGGCCATCGCGATGCTGCCGCGAGACAGCGCCGACAGCCGCTCGGCCATGCTCGAAATCCGGGCCGGAACCGGCGGCGATGAGGCGGCGTTGTTCGGGGCCGATCTGCTGCGGATGTACGAGCGCTATGCCGCCGAGCAGGGCTGGAAGATCGAGATCGTCAGCGCCAATGCCAGCGATATCGGCGGGTTCAAGGAAGTGGTCGCGCAGATTGGCGGCAACGGGGTGTTTGCCAAGCTGAAGTTTGAAAGCGGGGTCCACCGGGTTCAGCGCGTGCCGGTGACCGAGAGCGGCGGACGGATCCACACCTCTGCCGCGACGGTCGCGGTCCTGCCCGAACCCGACGAAGTCGATGTTTCGATCGACGCCCGCGACCTCAAGATCGATGTTTACCGCGCGTCTGGCGCGGGCGGTCAGCACGTCAACACCACCGATTCGGCGGTGCGGATTACGCATTTGCCAACCGGCACGGTGGTGACCTGCCAAGACGGCCGCAGCCAGCACAAAAACAAAGACAAGGCGATGCAGGTGCTGCGCGCCCGCCTGTTCGAAGCGCAGCGCGACGCGGCCCAAGGCGAAGAGGCCGCCGCGCGCAAGGCGATGGTCGGGTCGGGCGACCGGTCTGAACGAATCCGCACTTACAACTTTCCGCAAGGCCGGGTGACCGATCACCGGATCAACCTGACGCTGCACCGCTTGCCCGAAATCCTCGAGGGCGGTGGACTTGGCGAAATGATCGATGCGCTGATTGCCGAGGATCAGGCCAAACGGCTCGCGGCGCTCGGTGAGTGATGGGCCCCGAGTGACTTTGGTTGAGGCCCAGACCGTCGCGCAGGCGCTGCGCGCCGCCACCCAATTGCTGGGGGCGAAAACCGACAGCGCCCGCTTCGATGCCGAAGTGCTGATGGCCCATGCGCTGGATGTCAGCCGGTCCAATCTGTTCCTGCGGCGAATGACCGATCCGGTGCCGCCTGCGTTCGCCGCGCTGGTGGAACGCCGTGCGGCGCAGGAACCGGTCGCCTATATCGTTGGCTGTCAGGGCTTTTACGGGCTCGACCTGCTGGTCACTCCCGATGTGTTGATCCCGCGCGCCGATAGCGAAGTGCTGGTCGAAGCGGCCATCGCCGCCTGTCCCGGCGCACACCGGGTGCTCGATTGTGGGACTGGTTCGGGCGCGCTGCTGCTGGCGGTGTTGGCCGAAATGAAGAACACGTCCGGGTTGGGAATTGACCGGTCTGACGCGGCGCTGGCGGTGGCGCGGACCAATGCTGATCGGCTGGGGCTGGGCAGCAGGGCGCAGTTTTCGCTGGCTGATTGGCACACCCCGAACTGGGCGAAAGGGGCCGGGCAGTTCGACCTGATCCTGGCCAACCCGCCCTATGTCGAGGACGAAGCGGAGATCGAGGCCACGGTGCGGAACCACGAACCTGCTGGCGCGCTGTTTGCCGGGCCGGAAGGGCTGGATGATTACCGGGTGCTGATCCCGCAGCTGCCCGCGCTGCTTGCCCCCGGCGGCGCGGCGCTGGTTGAAATTGGGTATACTCAGGCCGATCCAGTGACTGCAATTGGGCGAGATGCCGGGTTTTCAGCAGTACTGCACTATGATCTTGGCGGGCGGCCCCGTGCGCTCGAATTCAAGATTCCGCTTGGCAAGGGCAGCGCGCTGGCCTAAGTCCATAGCAGATCAGCGCAGGACCGCTTTTTGTCGTGTCCCGCCGGTCGCTTCCACCATTTGCGTTTTGGGCCGCGCACTTTGCCTTGCCCGCTTGCAGATGTCGGAACCCGGACCGTAAGTCGCGGCCGGGGCTCAGGGTCTAGCGACAAGAGTGTCTGGCTTTGCCAGACGGGTCGCTCATATGGGAACTTACCCTTGAACAACAACAATCGTGGCCACAGCGGCAACAGCAGCAACAACAACAATACTAACAACAACAACCGCAGGCGCGGCCGGAGCAATCGCCCGGGCGGCGGCAATGGCGGCCAGCAGCTGAACCGGGTTGATAGCCGGGCGCGCGGCAACGCTCCGCAGATGCTCGAAAAGTATCGCAAGCTGGCCCACGATGCCCACCTCAATGGGGACCGGGTCCAGGCCGAATATTACCTGCAATTCGCCGATCACTATTTCCGGGTCACGGCTGATACCCGCGTCCGTCAGGAAGAAGGCCGCAATCGCGCGCCGGGTGAGCGCTGGCCTGAAAACGGCGAGGATGGCGATGATTCGCACGAATTTTCCGGCGATCCCGATTTCCCCAGCTTCGATCAACCCAGCTACAACCGCGCCCCGCCGCGTGATGATCGTCCGCGTGAAGACCGGCCGCGTGATGACAATCGCGCTGAACGTCCTGAACGCGCTGAACGGGCCGAGCGTCCTGAACGGGCGCCGCGTCCGCCGCGGGCCGAACCAGCCGCCGTTGAACCGGCTGCGGTTGAAGCCGATGTGGCCGAAGCCGATGCAGTTGCGGCCAACCCTTATGAACCGGCTGAAAATCCGTTCGTGCAAGAAGGCCGCAGCCGTCAAGGCCTGCGTCCGCGCCGCGAAAACCGTCCGCGCCGGGAAGACCGCGACGATGCCCCCGCCGGGCTCGATCCCGCATCGCTGCCCCCGGCCATTTCGGCCAGCCGGAGCGATGCTGCGGACGAGAGCGCCGACGATGCCGAAGCCAAGCCGCGCAAGCGCGCGCCGCGGCGCAAGCCTTCGGCTGGCGAAACGCTTGAACCAGTAAGCTGATCCAACGCGGGATGCGCGCGGTGGAAATACTCTTTCGCCATCCGCGCAAATGGGCGTTGGTGCTGGGCGCAATTGCCGCGACCGGGTTTGAGCCGTTGGCGCTGTGGCCACTGACGCTGATCGCACTCGCGTTACTGATCGCACTGCTCGCCAATGCACAGACTTCCGCCCGTGCTTTAGGGCTCGGCTGGCTGTTCGGGTTGGGCCATTTTTCGGTTGGGATGAACTGGCTCGCGACGGCATTTACCTATCAGTCTGAAATGCCAGTGTGGCTGGGCGGATTCGCGGTTGTGGCGCTGGCGGGCGTGCTGGCGGTGTTTCCGGGACTTGCTGCGCTGGGCGGGTGGCTGCTTGGCAAAGGCAATCGCAGCGCACTGGTGCTGGCCTTGGCCGCAAGCTGGATCACCGCCGAATGGCTGCGCGGCTGGGTGCTGACTGGGCTGCCGTGGAACCCACTGGGGGTGATCACACTGAAAAGTTATGCCAATCCGGGGCTGGCCTATTTGGGGCAATGGCTCGGCACTTATGCTCTTTCCGGTTTGGTAGTGGTGTTGTCGGGGGCCTGGGCGATCGCCCTGCAGCGCCGCCGCGCCGATTGGCGGGGAGCGGTGCTGGTACTCGGCCCGGCGGCATTGCTTGTGATCCCGACCCCGGTCGATAGCCGCGAAGGCACCATAGCCTACACGCTTGTTCAGGCCGATGTGCGGCAGGAAGAACTGCACGATCCAGCCCAGTTCGAAGCGACCTTTCAACGTGCGATGGCGCTCAGCCGCCCGCTGGTGCCGGGTCAGCCACGGCTGATTTTCTGGTCCGAATCCGGCCTGCCGGATTACCTCCAGCCCGGCTATCCCGCCGCCTGGTACCGGGCGACGACCCATGCCGCCGATCCCGCTCAGTCGCGCTTGCGGATCGGGCGAATGATCGGCGAAGGGAGCATTCTGGTGACCGGGAATGACCGGCTGGAAATGCGCGGCGACGAAGTGGTCGGCGCGCGCGCCGGGGTCACCGCGATCGACAGCAAAGGCGAAATTCGCGGCACTTATGACAAATCGCATCTGGTCCCGTTTGGCGAATATGTTCCGCTGAAATGGCTGATGGATTCCTTCGGCCTCAGCCGGTTTGTGCCGGGTGACTTTGAATTCTGGCCCGGGCCGGGCCCGCGAACGCTGGACTTTGGCGCGCTGGGCAAGGCCGGGATGCAATTGTGCTATGAAATCATTTTTCCCGGTGCGGTGACCCAGCCGGGTCAGCGGCCGGACTTCATTTTCAATCCCTCCAATGAAGGTTGGTACGGCGATTGGGCTTCGCCGCAGTTGCTGGCGCAGACCCGGCTCAGGGCGATCGAGGAAGGGCTGCCGGTGATCCGGGCTACGACTACCGGGATCAGCGCCGTTATCGATGCCAGCGGCGCAGTGCGCCAATCGATCCAACTGCGGGCCGCAGACCGCCGTGACGGGCTGATCCCGCTGGCGCAAGAACCAACCCTGTTCGCGCGGCTGGGCAATGGCCTTTCGCTTGTCTGGGCAATAGCACTTCTTGGCTTGTCGATGGTTGCGCGCCGCCGCCGTCAGGGCTAGAGCGCGGCACCACATAAAGCTTCCTTTATATCGGGATCGCCATGCGCACTGACTACCTGTTCACTTCCGAATCCGTTTCCGAAGGCCATCCTGACAAAGTCTCGGACCAGATTTCTGACGCTATCGTCGATCTGTTCCTGTCCAAGGATCCAGAGGCACGGATCGCCTGCGAAACGTTGACCACCACACAGCTGGTGGTGCTGGCCGGTGAAATCCGCTGCAAGGGCGTGTTTGAAAACGGCGAATGGGCCCCCGGTGCGCAGGAAGAGATTGAGGCCACCGTGCGCCAGACGGTGCGCGAGATTGGCTATGAGCAAGACGGGTTCCACTGGGAACGGCTCGAACTCATCAACCGTCTGCATGGCCAATCGGCCCATATCGCGCAAGGCGTCGATGCCAGCAGCAACAAAGACGAAGGCGCTGGCGATCAGGGGATCATGTTCGGTTATGCGACCGACGAAACCCCTGATCTGATGCCCGCGACGCTCTATTACAGCCACAAGATCCTTGAACGGATGGCCGCTGATCGCCATTCTGGCGTGGCCCCGTTTCTCCAGCCTGATGCGAAAAGCCAGGTTACCTTGCGCTATGAAGGCAGCCTGCCGGTCGCAGCCACAGCCGTGGTCGTCTCGACTCAGCATGCCTCCGGCTATGACGTCGGCGACAAGGAGGCCGAGCTGCACGCTTATGTGAAGCGGATCGTCGCCGAAGTGATCCCGCCGGTGCTGCTGCGCGAAACGGTTTACTACATCAACCCGACTGGTAGCTTTGAAATCGGCGGTCCCGATGGCGACGCTGGCCTCACGGGCCGCAAGATCATCGTCGATACCTATGGCGGCGCGGCCCCCCACGGCGGCGGTGCGTTTTCGGGCAAGGATCCAACCAAGGTTGATCGGTCCGCCGCCTACATTACGCGCTATCTGGCCAAGAATGTCGTCGCCGCTGGCCTCGCCACGCGCTGCACGATCCAGATCGCTTATGCGATCGGTGTCTCGCAGCCGCTCTCGCTCTATGTCGATACCCATGACACCGGAACGGTTGGCGACGACAAGATCGAAGCGGCGATCCTGAGCATCGCCAAGCTTGGCGGCCTGACCCCGCGCAGCATCCGTATGCACCTTGGCCTCAACAAACCGATCTACCGCAAGACCGCGGCCTATGGCCACTTCGGCCGCAAGCCAGAAGGCGATCTGTTCCCGTGGGAGCGGCTCGATCTGGTGGACGATCTGAAAGCAGTGCTGGGCTAAGATTCAGCGGCGGTAATCCGCTGTGATCACTCCGGCCTCAGCGAGTTCCGCCTCGTGGCTTTCTTCGCGCCAGTCTTCGGCGAGGGCTTGTGCTTCCCAGTCCAGCATCGCCGGGTGGGCCAGCACGTGATTGACCCAAGCCTGACCTTTGCCGACATCGAGGCCGTATGTGCGGATGCGGAACGCGACCGGGGCGTAGAACGCATCGGCGGCGGTGAATTCTGCCCCCGCTAGCCACGGTCCGCCGAAGCGGGCCAGCGCAGTTTCAAAAATCTCACGCAGCCGCGCCACGTTGCGCAGTAGCCCTTCGCTCATCGGTTTGGGAGAAACCCGCACCCCGACGTTCATCGTGCAATCATTGCGGAGATGCCCGAACCCACCGTGCATTTCGGCGACCTCGCTTTGGGCAAAGATGCGCGCTTCCTCGTCAGCGGGCCAGACGCCGGGATGCCGGTCGGCCAGATAGAGCGTAATGCCGAGCGAATCCGGCACAGCCCGCGCCCCGTCGATCAGCAGCGGCACCTGCCCGGTGGGCGAGAATTGCCGGAAATCGTCGTAGTTGTCCGGCTTGGTGAAAGGTTCCAGCCGGTCCTCAAACGGAATGCCGAGCGCCTTCATCAGCACCCATGGGCGCAGGCTCCAGCTGGAGTAGTTCCGGTTGGCGGTGATCAGGGCATAGCTCATGCCGCCTTGACTAACGCGCTGAACGGCTGGGTCAATGCGCGTAGACGCTGGGATCCTCATCCGGCCAACGCTGCATCCGGCTGCGCCCGCGATCAACGAACAGCGCCGGCAATTTGGCCAGCATCAGCACCTTGTGGATCGTCCAGTCCGCCGCGCGCTCGTTCCACTTAGCCGTCGCTTTACCGTGGCGTTCCAGCCAGCGTTGATAGGGCAGAAAGTGGTCGGGCTCATCCTTGTGGACGATTTTGAAAATCCGCAGCATGATCGGATCAGACCGCACAATCCGGCTGCGCAGCAGGATCTCAACCTGGGCGAAGCCGCGCTGTTCGGTTAGCATGATCACCCGGCACAGCCGTTCAAAATCGGCGGCGTTGGCGATCACTTCGTCAGTATTCATTTCGTCAATTGTGCAGCCAAAAATCCATTGGATGAACCGGTCGATGTGCCCGACACCGCGATCAACCTGCAACGGCATCCGGCCTTGGCGTTCAAACCAGCGGCGGAACATGACGTAGTGTTTGCGCTCGTCGGCCCGGTGTTTGGCAATCTCGGCCTGAAATTCGGCGTCATCGGGGCAGCGGATTCGCACCGCTTCGAGCACCCGGTCAAGCGCCGTATAGCCGCGATATTCGTTGTAGAGATAGATCGATGCCAGCACGTCCAGGTAGCGTTCGCGAAATGCCGACATTCAAAGCAGCCTTATTCCAGCATGGATGTCAGCCCTAGCACGGCTTCCGCAAATTCTTCGCGAAAATCCTGAACGACGGCTTTGGCACTGCGGACCTGATCAACCAGACCCACCCCTTGCCCAACGAAATAGGAAACCAACTCAAGTGCCTGTTGGTTCCCGCCGATTACAGCTTTTTCGATTTTGGCGAAGCTGGGCTCTGAAACCATCCCCATCAGCGGCATCGGCAAAGTGCCGGGGCTGCCTGCACCGTCCCACGCTTCGTGCCAGGCGGTCTTGAGCTGGCGGGCGGGTTTGCCGGTGCGGCTGCGGCTGCGGACAGTATCGCGGCTGCGCGCGGCGATCATCTTTTCGCGGAAGGCCTCGCTGGTTTCAGCTTCAGTGGTCGAAAGCCAGACCGATCCGGTCCAGCCGCCTTGCGCGCCCGTGGCCATCATCCCGGCCATCTGCGCGCCGGTCATGATCCCGCCAGCGGCCAGCACCGGGATATCGTATCCGGCCTGCTGCAAGGCCCGGACCACTTCGGGGATCAGCACCAGCGTGGAAACCTCGCCGCAGTGCCCGCCCGCTTCGCCGCCCTGCGCGACGATGATGTCGACGCCTGCCGCAGCCTGGCGCAGCGCGTG
>JAYURW010000005.1:0-31782 GCA_043756025.1 Novosphingobium sp.
GTGCGGGCGTATAGCTCAGTGGTAGAGCACTATGTTGACATCGTAGGGGTCGCAAGTTCAATCCTTGCTACGCCCACCATTCATGAAAAAGGCCCCGGAATTCCGGGGCCTTTTTGATTTCCGTCATCCCCGCGAAAGCAGAGAGCGGTGCCCGCCCTGCCGCGACCTTTCGTCGCAACGGCCAGCCGTCCCCGGTCAAGCCGGGGACGACGACGCCTACTTCCCCTGCCAGTTCGGTTTGCGCTTTTCAGCAAAGGCCAGCGAGCCTTCGCGGGCGTCGGCGCTGACGAACACCGGGGCGATATAGCTGGCCTGCTTGGCCCACATTTCTTCGTCGGACCAGCTGTGCGAATCGCGGATGATCGCTTTCGACGCAATCAGCGCCAGCGGGCCATTGGCGGCAACCGCCCGGGCCAGTTCCTTGGCTCCTTCAAGCGCCGGGCCTTCGGTAATCCGGTTGACGAAGCCCAGATCATAGGCGCGCTGAGCGGTGATGAAATCGCCGGTAAGTGCCAGCTCCATCGCGATCCGCGGCGGGATCTGACGGGGCAGCTTGATCAGGCCGCCGGCCGCAGCGGCCAGCCCGCGCTTGGCTTCGGGAATGCCAAATTTTGAAGTTGAACTCGCGACGATCAGATCGCAGCTGAGCGCCAGTTCCATCCCGCCCGCCAGCGCGTAACCATCGACCGCAGCGATCACCGGCTTGGTCGGGGTCCATTCGGTCAGACCACCAAAGCCGCGGCCTTCGATGCTGGGCCGTTCGCCGCGCAGAAAGCCTTTCAGGTCCATCCCCGAACAGAACGTGCCGCCGGCCCCGGTCAGGATCGCACAGCGTAAATCGGGATCGGCCTCAAGCCGGTCCATCGCTGCCGAAATGCCTTCGGCCTGGGCCTTGTTCATCGCGTTCTTGGCTTCGGGCCGGTTCATCGTGACGATCAGCACGCCATCTTCGACTTCGATCAGGACTTCGGGGGCTTCGCTCATGTTCTGGTTCCTCTCAGCAAGCTGTTTAACCGTACGATTAAGGCCCTGCACCGCCCGCGTCCAGCCCTTACTTGCACAGCGCCTCTGCTCTGCTAAGGGACAAACAAATCTTCCCCAGCTCGGATGAGGCGTCAGCAAATATGGCCAAGATCAAGGTGAAAAATCCCGTCGTCGAAATCGATGGCGATGAAATGACCCGCATTATCTGGCAGTGGATTCGCGAGCAGCTGATCCTGCCCTATCTCGACATCGATCTGAAGTATTACGATCTGTCGGTCGAAATGCGCGATGAAACCAGCGACAAGATCACCGTCGATTGCGCCAACGCGATCAAGCTGCACGGCGTCGGCGTGAAATGCGCCACGATCACGCCGGACGAAGCGCGGGTTGAAGAATTCAAGCTCAAGAAAATGTGGAAAAGCCCCAACGGCACGATCCGCAATATTCTGGGCGGCGTGGTGTTCCGCGAACCGATCGTGATGCAGAACGTGCCCCGGCTGATCCCGGGCTGGACCGATCCAATCGTGGTTGGCCGTCATGCCTTTGGCGATCAGTACAAAGCGACCGATTTTCTGGTTCCCGGCCCCGGCAAGCTGCGGCTGGTCTGGGAAGGCGACGATGGCAGCAAGATCGACGAGGAAGTGTTCCACTACCCCTCGCCCGGTGTTGCGCTGGCAATGTACAACCTTGACGATTCGATCCGCGATTTCGCCCGCGCCAGCCTGAACTATGGGCTGGGTCTGGGTTGGCCGGTGTACCTTTCGACCAAGAACACGATCCTCAAGGCCTATGATGGCCGCTTCAAGGATCTGTTCCAGGAAGTGTTCGAGAACGAAGGCTTTGCCGAGAAATTCAAAGCCGCCGGGATTACCTACGAACACCGCCTGATTGATGACATGGTCGCCTCGGCGCTGAAATGGTCAGGCAAATTCGTCTGGGCCTGCAAGAACTATGATGGCGACGTGCAGTCCGATCAGGTTGCACAGGGCTTCGGTTCGCTGGGCCTGATGACCTCTGTCTTGATGACCCCAGACGGCAAAACGGTCGAAGCCGAAGCCGCTCACGGCACTGTCACCCGCCACTACCGCCAGCATCAGCAGGGCAAAGCGACCAGCACCAACCCGATCGCCAGCATCTTCGCCTGGACCCGCGGGCTGATCTATCGCGGCAAGTTCGATGAAACACCTGATGTGGTGCGCTTCGCCGAAACTCTGGAAAAGGTCTGCATCGATACCGTCCAAAGCGGCAAGATGACCAAGGACCTCGCGATCCTGATCGGCCCGGAACAGCCATGGCTGACCACCGAAGGCTTCTTTGCGGCGATCGTCGAAAACCTCGAAACCGAAATGAAGAACTGGAAGTAAGCGGTCAGGCCTGCGGCGAAGTCACCCGCTCGCGGCGGAAGCCGAGGCCGATCATTCGGCCCGGAATCCGCCGCAGCAGCGGGAACCGGTTGAGCAGCCGGACCGGCCAGGGCGGCCGCGTGAACGCGGCACCGGGGCGGAGCACGGCACCAATGATCCGGTCCTGCGCCAGCATCTGGGCGCGCTGCGTGATTCGGGTCGGCAGGCCGCGCCGGGCTTCGACCTTGTGCAGCAGGTGATCGGCATCGGGCAGCCGGCGCAACGGTTCGGCCAGCAGGTTAGCCGCCGCGACCGCGTCCTGAATCGCCAGATTGATCCCGATCCCGCCCACCGGTGACATCGCATGAGCCGCATCGCCGATCGCCAGCAGACCAGGCCGGTGCCAGCGGTCCAGCCGGTCGATCCGCACTGTCAGCAAGTGCATCTGCGCCATATCGGTCAGCGCATCGTCCAGCGGGCCGAGAATGGGCGCGGCGCTTTCGATCCGCGCTCGCAGCGCAGCAATCCCGCCCGCCCGCAGCTGTTCGCCCATCCCTTTGCGAAAGACATAGGCGCACTGCCAATATTGACCGCGGTCAATCAGCGCCAGCAAAGTCCCCGGCGCGATCACTCCGCGCAGCGCCCCGGCGCTATCATCGGGCTTGGGCACGCGAAACCAGAACACATCGATTGGCGCACCCAGTTTGGTCAACGGCATGAGTTGATCCCGCCGGACAATCGAGCCGCGCCCATCGGCGGCGATCACCAGTTTGTGCGCGGTGATAGTTCGCCCATCGTCCAGCTTCACCCCGGCAATCCGTTGGCCGTCATCCACAAACTGCGACACTCCGGCGTTCAGCTCCAGCCGAAAAGCCGGAAAGGCCGCAGCCTCATCGCGCAGGAAATCGAGGAATTCCCACTGCGGCATAATCGCGATAAAAGGCGCGGGCACTTTTAGTTTGCTGAAATCGCCGATCACCACTTCCTGCCCAGAAACCGTGCCGCGCACTTCGTGCAAGCGGTTGTGCGGGCGCTGCAAAAATCGCTCGAGCAGCCCCAGCTGATCGAGCACTTCCATGGTCGAGGGGTGAACCGTGTCCCCCCTGAAATCGCGCAGAAAGTCCCCGTGCTTCTCAAGCACCAGCGTCGAAATTCCGGCCCGCGCAAACAACAGCCCGGCCAGCATCCCGGACGGTCCGCCTCCGACAATAACGATATCTGCGTCGTTTATGTCGCTCATGGGATGACAACTGCGCCTTAATTGCCCTAGCTGCAAGCATGGCCAGCCCGACCGAATTCATTCCCACCTCTTCGCTTAGCGATGCCCTGGTGATCCTTGGCGCAGCGGGGATTGTTATTCCGCTGTTCGCGCGGTTCCGGATTACGCCGGTGATCGGGTTTATTCTGGTCGGCTTGCTGGTCGGTCCATTTGGACTGGGCGGGATGTCTGGGCAATTCCCGTGGCTGGCTTATGTCACGATCAGCGATCCCGAGCGGCTGGCGCCCTATGCCGAGTTTGGGATCGTGCTGCTGTTGTTCTCGGTCGGGCTGGAATTGTCATTCCGGCGGCTGTGGGCGATGCGGCGGCAGGTGTTCGGGCTGGGCGCGATGGAACTGATCGGCTGTGCACTGCTGATCGGGCTGGGATTGGTGATGCTGGGCAATTCGCCGGCTGCGGGCCTTGCGCTCGGCCTCGCGCTTGCCCTTTCCTCTACCGCGCTGGTGCTGCGGATCGTCGACGGCTCCACTCCGGTCGGGCGGGCGGCGCTGTCGATGCTGCTGTTCGAAGATATCGCGCTGGTTCCGATTATTTTTCTGCTGGGCGCAATGGGCAAGAACAGCGCGGCGGCCGATGGCGACGCGCTGATTTCGACCCTGTTCAACGGCGCATTGGTCGTGCTGGTTCTGCTGGTTTTCGGCCGGTTGTTACTCCCGCGACTGTTCGCTCAGGCCGCGCGGACCAAAAGCCCGGAACTGTTCCTCGCCGCCAGCCTGCTGGTAGTAATCTTCGCTTCGACCGCGACTGGCGCGGTCGGTTTGTCCCCAATCGTGGGCGCGCTGATCGCCGGGCTGCTGATCGCCGAGACCGACTATAACGAGGAAGTTGAAGCGATCACTGCGCCGTTCAAGGGACTAGCGCTGGGGGTGTTCCTGATCACGGTTGGAATGGGCCTCGATCTGGCGGTTGTGTTCGATCAGCCCGGAGCGATCCTGCTGGCGGTCAGCCTAATCCTGTTGGCCAAAGCGATCGTCACCGGGCTGTTGCTGCGGCTGATGGGTGCCCGGTCCGGCACGTCTACCGAAGCCGGGATCCTGATGTCGAGCCCGTCTGAAACCACGCTGATCGTACTCGGCGCGGCGATTTCAGCCGGGTTGATTACCCGCAATGCTGCCCAGTTCTGGCAGATCGTTACCGCGATAGGGCTGACCGTCACGCCGATCCTGGCCTGGATCGGCAAGCGGCTGGGCAACCGGGTCGATCAGGCAGGTCAGACCATGCCGGTGATCGAGCCGGGCGAAGCGCGCGCGATTATCGTCGGGTTCGACCGGGTTGGGCGACTGGTTGCCGATATGCTGACCCACCACGACAAGCCGTTCATCGCGATCGATCTCGATACCGATCGGGTGATGGCTGGACAGCGTGATGGCTTTCCGGTGGTCTTTGGCGATGCCACCCGCGAAGGCGCGTTTGACCGGCTCGACATCGACAGTGCCAGCGCCGTGGTCCTGACCATGGACGAGCCGGTACTGACCCAGCGGCTGGTCAAGAAACTGCGCAAGCAGCACCCTGATCTGCCGATTTTGGCCCGCGCCCGCGATGCCCGCCATGCCGCCGCGCTCTATCGCGCCGGGGCCTCTACCGCCGTGCCGCAGACCCTGGAAAGTTCGCTCCAGCTGTCCGAAGCGGTGCTGGTCGATGTCGGCGTGCCGATGGGCTTTGTAATCGCCAGCATCCACGAAAAGCGAGACGAATATCGTGCGCTGATCAAGGACCAAGGCGGCCTTGATGCAAAACCCATGCTGCGAAGCATGGGTATGCGAGAGCGTTTCAAATAGCTCCTGCCCGTTCGGGGGGGCGGACTTAGCCCGACAGAACTGCTTTCACCGCGGCAATCGCATCGGCCGCTTTGGCGCCGTCCGGACCGCCGCCCTGCGCCATATCTGGCCGACCGCCGCCGCCTTTGCCGCCCAGCGCCGCAACGCCAGCGCGGACCAGATCAACCGCGCTGACGGTGCCGGTCAGATCATCGGTGACGGCTGCGGCAATGCTGGCTTTGCCTTCGTTGACCGCGACCACCACCGCGACGCCCGAACCCATCCGGGCCTTGGCGTTATCGAGCAAGCCGCGAAGATCCTTGGGATCAAGGCCCTCGAGCACCTGGCCGGAGAATTTCATCCCGCCAATTTCCTCGTCGGCCGCGTCGCCCTTGGCTCCACCGCCTCCCAGCGCGAGGGCCTTCTTCGCTTCGGCCAGTTCGCGCTCCAGCTTGCGGCGTTCGTCGAGCAGCGCCGCGACGCGGGTTTCGACATCGTCGGGCGTGGTTTTCAGCAGGCTGGCTGTGCCTTTGAGCATATCCTCACGGCCCGTCAGCCATTGGCGTGCACCCTCACCCGTCAGCGCTTCGATCCGGCGCACGCCAGAGCTGACCGCGCCTTCCGAAATGATCCGCAGCATGGCAATATCGCCCAGTGCGCGCACGTGGGTGCCGCCGCACAGTTCGACCGAATAACTCTTGGCCCCGGCGCTGCCCATGCTGAGGACGCGGACTTCATCGCCGTACTTCTCACCAAACAGCGCCATTGCGCCCGCTTCGATCGCGTCTTCCGGGCTCATCAGCCGGGTGACGACTGGCTGATTGCCGCGAATTTGTGCGTTCACTTCGGCTTCGACCGCCGCAATATCCTCGGCTGACAAAGGCGCGGGGTGCGAATAGTCAAACCGGAACCGGTCAGCCGCGACCAGTGAGCCCTTTTGCGTGACGTGCCCGCCCAGCCGGCCCCGCAGCGCGGCGTGGAGCAAGTGCGTGGCCGAATGGTTGGCCCGGATCGCATCGCGCCGCGCAACATCGACCGAGAACTTTACCGATTGCCCGACCTTGATTTCGCCCGAAACGATCATCCCTCGCATGGCGTGGAGGCGGCCGAGTGGCTTGCTGGTCTCTTCGACCACAATCTCAAGCCCGTTGTCGCTCGTGATTGTCCCCGTATCACCAGTTTGACCGCCGGATTCGCCATAGAACGGTGTTTGGTTGGCGATGATCGAAACTTTGTCGCCCTTTGTGGCCCAGTCGACTTGCAAGCCAGCCTCATCAACAATCGCTTCAACCACGCCCTCGCCTTCAGTGGCTAGGTATCCGGTGAATTCCGTCGCCCCGGCGCGTTCGGCAATGTCGAACCAGACGTCCTCATCGGCGGCCTGCCCGCTGCCCTTCCAGGCGGCGCGAGCGGCGGCTTTCTGCTGGGCCATTGCGGCATCGAACCCGGCCCGGTCCACAGCGATCCCGCGTGCGCGCAGGGCGTCTTCGGTCAGGTCGTATGGGAAGCCGAATGTGTCATAGAGCTTGAACGCCGTTTCGCCCGGCAGTTCGCCGCCCTCGCCCATTTCGCCAGTCGCTTCATCCAGCAACTTGATCCCATTGGCCAAAGTCCGCCGGAACTGCACTTCTTCGCGTTGCAGCGTTTCTTCGATCAACGGTTGGGCTCGGCCAAGTTCAGGGTAAGCCGCGCCCATTTCCTGCACCAAGGCCGGAACCAGCCGGTGCATCAGGGGATCCTTCGCCCCCAGCAAGTGCGCGTGGCGCATCGCCCGGCGCATGATCCGGCGCAGCACATAACCGCGCCCTTCGTTACTGGGCAGAACGCCATCGGCCAGCAGGAACGAAGTTGAGCGCAAGTGATCGGCGATCACCCGGTGGCTGGCCTGCTCGTCACCCTCGGCCTTGATCCCGGTCAGGCTTTCCGATGCGGTAATCAGCGCTTTGAATGTATCGGTTTCATAATTGTCATGCTGCCCCTGCATCACAGCCGAAATGCGTTCGAGCCCCATCCCGGTGTCGATGCTGGGCTTGGGCAATTCGGTGCGGCTGCCATCAGCGGCCTGATCGAACTGCATGAACACCAAGTTCCAGATCTCGATAAACCGGTCGCCGTCCTCATCCGGGCTGCCGGGAGGGCCGCCAAAGATGTGGTCGCCGTGATCATAGAATATTTCCGAGCACGGCCCGCACGGCCCGGTATCGCCCATCGACCAGAAATTGTCGCTGGTCGGGATCCGGATGATCCGGCTTTCGGGCAGCCCAGCGATCTTCTGCCACAGCGCAAACGCCTCATCGTCTGTGTGATAGACGGTGACGGTCAGCTTGTCCTTGGCCAGGCCCCAATCCTTGGTCAGCAAGGTCCAGGCGTGGATGATCGCCTGCTCCTTGAAATAGTCGCCAAAGCTGAAATTGCCGAGCATTTCGAAGAACGTATGATGTCGCGCGGTATAGCCGACATTGTCCAGATCGTTGTGCTTGCCCCCGGCCCGCACGCATTTCTGGCTACTGGTGGCGCGCGGGGTTTCGCGCGTCTCAAGGCCCGTAAACACGTTCTTGAACGGCACCATCCCGGCGTTGGTGAACATCAGCGTCGGATCGTTATACGGCACGAGCGGCGCAGAGGGCACCACATCGTGCCCAGCTGAGCCGAAGTAGTCGAGGAAGGAGCGGCGGATTTCGTTCGTCGAGGTCATGACCCCGCCGATAAGGCAGGCTGCGCCCAGCGGCAAGGGTCAAGGCGTGTTATGCGCGCGCTGTAACGATCCACGCCGCCGCTGGCAGCGCCACCAGATCGCCGCTGCGATGTTCCGCCAGCCAATCGCGCATCCAGCCGTGGGCGCGTTCGCGCGCAGCTTGGTCGAGCGCCCGCAAAGCCGGTGCGGCCGGGCCGATCCGGCTGAACAATTGCAGCGCATCTTCAACCGGGTCTTCACCCACCCCGGCGATATAGGCAAAGTCCGTCTCGGCCATATGAATGTCCTGCCACCCGGCATCGCCCAGGATCGAGCGGACGTGGCCTTCATCGGCAAAGGCAAAGGGCCCCGGCGCAGTCGGATCGGGTGATGTGGGCAGTTTCAGCAACCCGGCCAGCTCGCTGGCCCACGGGTTAAGCCGCGGGCTGCGGAAACAGGAAAAGATCAGTTCCCCGCCGGGATTGGCCAGTTCGCGCAAGTGGCTAAAGGCCCCGCGCGGGGCATCAAAGAACATCACCCCGTGGCGCGACATCAGCACGTCTGGGCGGAATGTTGCGGGCGTCCAAGATCCGGCGTCCGCTTCTTCAAACCGGACATTGGGATGGGCCGCACTTCGTTCACTGGCAACCGCCACCAATGCTGGCGAAACGTCGACGCCGACGACTTCGGCGCTCTTGTTGCCGCGCGCCACGGCCAACGCAAGCTCGCCCGCGCCGCAACCGATATCGAGCACCGCCTTGCCCTCGCACCCGCCAACCCGCGCCAGCAACCGCTCGGTCAGACCGGCGAACGAGCGGTCGGTCAGCCGGTAATTTTCGGCCCAGGTGCGGCCCACGGCCTCTCGCCAATCGGTTCCTGTTGTCATGGCGCAAGGCTATGCCCTGCTCCGCTTTGTTACAAGACGCAAAATCGGGCGCAGTTTTCCCTTGCGGTTCGCCCCTGACAAGCAGAGCATCGCAGCCATTCCTTGCGCCCCGGGTGCAAGTGCGTTTCGCGCCCGGCGCGCCTCTTTCGATAGGGAGGCGATGATAATGGGCACCCAAAACGGAGCGGTCAGCGGCAACACGGCAACCCGTGCGGTGGCATTGGTAGGACCAGCCGGCACGGGCAAAACCAGTCTGGCAGAAGCTTTACTGTTCGCCAGCGGAACAATCGACCGCCAAGGCAGCGTCGATGCCGGATCGAGCACCGGCGATGCCAGCCCCGAAGCCCGCGCCCGGGGCAGCTCAACCGAAGTTAACCTGACCCACTTTACCTATCTGAATGATCGGTTTGCGCTGATCGACGTGCCTGGCGGCGCAGGTTTTTCCGCCGATGGCACGGCCGCGCTGCAATCGGTTGATCTGGCGCTGGTGGTGATTGATCCGGCGCCCGAGCGCGCTGCCTTGGCCGGGCCGATCCTGCGCCAGCTGGACGAATTGGGCCTGCCCCATGCGATCTTCGTCAACAAGATTGAGCAGGCCCGGGCGGGCACGGTTCACGCGCTGATCGCGGCGCTTCAACCGATGAGCCGCGAACCGCTGGCGCTGCGCCAGATTCCAATCCGGGATGGCGACAAAGTCACCGGTTATGTCGATCTGGCGCTGGAGCGGGCCTATCGCTATCGCCCCGGTGCGGAGAGCCTGCGGGTCGAAATTCCCGGTGAACTGATTGCGCGGGAA
Organism: Novosphingobium sp.; assembly: GCA_043756025.1. Classification (GTDB taxonomy): domain Bacteria; phylum Pseudomonadota; class Alphaproteobacteria; order Sphingomonadales; family Sphingomonadaceae; genus Novosphingobium. The sequence continues at coordinate 9,720 of JAYURW010000005.1, forward strand.
CAGGCTGACCGGGCGCACCTGCTCGAAACGCTGGCCGATTTCGATGATGATCTGCTCGAAGCCCTGTTGCTCGATCAAACTCCCGATGCGGATCTGGTGATGGCCGATCTGGCTGCCGATACTGCCGGTAACAAAATAGTGCCAGTGCTGCTCGGCTCGGCATTGGGCGATGGTGGGTTGCAGCGGCTGCTCAAACTGCTGCGCCATGAAGCGCCGGGGCCGGATGCGGCGGCACAACGGCTCGGCCTGAGCGAAGGCGGCGCGCTGCACGTGTTCAAGATTGCCAATGGCGGAGCGATGGGGCGGTTGGCGCTGGGCCGGGTGCTGGGCGCGCCGCTGGGCGAGGGCGACGAATTGATTGTCGGCGGCGATGCAGCGCGAGCCGGATCGCTGTTCTTTATGCAGGGCGAGCGGACCACCAAGCAAGGCGTAGCTCAGCCCGGTGATGTCGTGGCTGTCGCCAAAGTCGATGGCGCGCGCGGCGGGATGATGCTGGGCCGCAAAGGCGCTGCATTGGCCGCTGCCCCGGCCCCGGCCTATCCCCCGCGCAACGCCGCCATCGCGATCACCACGCGTGACCGCAAAGATGACGTTAAACTGTCTGCCGCGCTGCATAAGCTGTGCGAGGAAGACCCGGCGCTCAGCTGGCACCAGGACGACGCCAGCCACGAGACGATCCTGCGCGGGATCAACGATGATCATCTGGCGGTGGTGCTGAGCCGGTTGCAGCGCCGCTATGGCGTGGCCGTGGACAGCCGCGCGCCGAGCATCGCCTATCGCGAATCAATCGGCAAACCGGCCGGTGCACGCGGGCGGCACAAGAAGCAATCGGGCGGCCACGGTCAGTATGGTGATTGCGTCATCACAGTGCAGCCACTGGCCCGCGGCCAAGGGTTCGCGTTCGATGACAAGATCACCGGCGGGGCGATCCCCAAGCAGTATATCCCGGCGATCGAGGCCGGAATTCGCGAGGCGATGGCGCGTGGCCCACTGGGCTTTGCGGTGGTCGATGTCGCGGTAACGTTGACCGATGGATCGTTCCATGCGGTCGACAGTTCGGAGCTGGCGTTCCGGATCGCCGGGCGGATCGCGATGACTGAAGCACTGGCGGCGGCGGCGCCCTATCTGCTCGAGCCGGTCGCGAGAGTGCGTGTGGATGCCCCCGTCGGAACCGGATCAAAGGCCGGATCGGTGCTATCGGCCCGGCGCGGGCAGATCCTCGGGCTGGGGCCGCATCCAGATTGGACGCTGTGGGAGCGAGTTGAGGCGCTTCTGCCCGAAAGTGCGCTGCACGGGCTCGACGCCGAACTGCGTTCGTTTAGCCAAGGGCTGGCCGGGTATACGGCGGCGTTCGATCATCTGGCTGAGCTGGGCGGCAAACAGGCGAATGATGTGATCAAAGCGCGGGCGAACGAGCCGGATTGAACGCTGCGCCGGGCCGCGCTGGGTCAGCTGATTGTGCGGACGCCGCGGGTCCAGGGCAGCGCTGCGGACAGCGAGCAACGTGCCGCGGTGATGCTGGCCTGTACTGTGCCGCCGTCGCGATTGAACCGGAACGGCAGATAGAACTTCTGCCACCGGCCAGACCCATCGGCATAAACCTGCCAGGAAATCGGTGTCATATCGCCGTTGGTCAGGGTGAAGCCCAAAGCCTCACCCGGGATCAACCCGCTGGCGCGGATTTCAACGATCCGGCCGTTGCCAGACAATTGCAGTTCGCAGCCGGCCACGCGGTCAAACGCCAGCAGTGGCCAGCGATCGGACAGGCTGGCCGAGGCGGCGCTACTGCCAAGCCCGAGTGTAGCTGCGATAATCAGAATACGGGCGCGGTTCATGGCAGGCCTCCGGGGTGCACTTGACCCTGACTTTGCGCCTGAGCACGACCGCCGTCGCCTGCCGAATTGGCCCTGCCCCATGGCGGGACAGGGCCAGATTGGACGTGCAGCTTAACTGCCAGCCGGAGCCGGGCTGGCTTCTGGAGCAGGTGCCGCGCTGGTCATGCCTTGCGGCGAAAGACCGGCAGCTTCGGCGCCGATTGATTTGGCAACATCGACCCGGACCTTGTCGTTATGCGCTGCGACAGTGCCAGTTTCCTTGCCCTTTTTGTCGAGCAGCACTTCTTCGCCCACGCCGCCAACCGGAACGAGCCGAACGCTGACCGGATTGGGGTTCAGCTTATTTGACGCACCGCTCGAGCTATCAACCACCGCGCCGACCAGTCCGCCAGCCAGAATGTTGCCAAAGGTTGATCCGCCGAGCTTGCTTTGCACCAGCACATAGGACGGGCGGTAACCATCGCGGGTCAGGTCAACGCGAAGGTCATGTTTGCGCGGCAGTTCGACTTTGCACGGGGTGGTGCAGGTGAAACCGTTGGTGAGCTTGACGATGGCGCCTTGCGGTTCGGTTTCAATGACCATTTCCTGATTGGCACCGTTCAGCACGGTAGCACAGCCCGACAGCGTGAAACCGGCAAGCGAAACCAGCGCTAGATTGCGAATATTCATGCGAAACCCCTCCTGTTGTAGGTCTGATTTGTTGTAACGAATTGGACAATGCGTCAAGTAGGCAAAAGCGCCGGATTGGTGCAGACGAGCCAGCTCAAACAAAAACCGGCGCGGCTGCCTTGGGGGCAAACCGCGCCGGTCTGTTGTTTGGAGGGCACCCCGATGGATACGGGGAACCGGAGCGCCCTCCGTTCAGTCCCGGCGGCAGCAGGCGGGCGGCCTGCCTTGGCCGGAAGCTCTGGGGATCAGCTGTCCGCGTCTGCGTCCGGACCGGCCATCATCTCCCCGGCAAGACCTTCGGTTTGGCCGCGGATCGCGGCTTCCAGCTGGTCACAAAGCTCGGGATTTTCCTTGAGGAAGGTTTTCGAATTCTCACGCCCTTGGCCGATCCGGATCGAATCGTAAGAGAACCAGGCACCAGACTTTTCGACAATCCCGGCCTTGACCCCAAGGTCAAGAATTTCGCCGATCTTGGAAATGCCTTCGCCGTACATGATATCGAATTCGACCTGCTTGAACGGCGGCGCGACCTTGTTCTTGACGACTTTCACCCGGGTGGTGTTGCCAACGATATCGTCGCGATCCTTGATCTGACCGATCCGGCGAATGTCGAGCCGGACGCTGGCATAGAACTTGAGCGCGTTGCCGCCGGTGGTGGTTTCCGGATTGCCGTACATCACCCCAATTTTCATCCGCAGCTGATTGATGAAAATCACCATGCAATTCGAACGGCTGATCGAGCCGGTCAGTTTACGCAAGGACTGCGACATCAGCCGGGCCTGCAAACCCACGTGGGTATCGCCCATTTCGCCTTCGATTTCGGCGCGCGGCACCAGCGCGGCAACCGAATCGATCACCAGCACGTCAATCGCATTTGAACGAACCAACGTATCGACAATCTCGAGCGCTTGTTCACCGGTATCGGGCTGCGACACGATCAGTTCGTCAATGTCGACGCCCAGCTTCTTGGCATAGCCCGGATCGAGTGCGTGTTCGGCATCGACGAATGCTGCCGTACCGCCATTGCGCTGCGCCTCTGCAATCACGTGCAGCGCCAGCGTGGTCTTTCCCGAGCTTTCCGGACCGTAAATTTCGATCACGCGTCCCTTGGGCAATCCGCCGATGCCCAATGCGATGTCGAGCCCGAGCGAACCGGTGGAAATCGCCTCAATCTCCAGCGCTTCTTTCGAGCCGAGCTTCATCGCCGAGCCCTTGCCAAACGCGCGGTCAATCTGCGCCAGCGCTGCTTCGAGCGCCTTTTGACGATCCATAGATCCCTTGCCTTCCTGAATCAGCTTAAGTTGAGCAGCCATTGAAGTTCCCCTTGCGTAACCAGCCAACCGTTCAGGTCAACGTGCGACTCGGTGTACCGCGTTTGTTCCAATAGAACAAGAGTGGAACGAAAACTTTCTCACAATGGCTATGTACGGCCAGAAAGGCCGGACCATCGGGTGGTCGGAATGCTCATATCGTAAGCGCGGGTCAAGCCGGATAAACTTGGTCGCTCGGTTCCTTGTAAAGGCGAAGACCGCCTGTGCGGACTGTGCCTGAGCTGCACCCCATCACGTCCGGCGTCCAAACACCCAATTCCGCCTGCCAACGCTCCGATTAGCGGCGCAAGCGGTCAAAGACTTCCGGACGCTTTGCCGCGGTGGCATATGTCGCAACCGTTATTGCGATTGCCGCGATGAGAATGGCGTGCCCAACAAGGCTCGCGACCAGGAATGTGTAACTACCGATCGCCAACGAAAAGGCGATCGCCCACATCCAACCAAGCATCTGGAACACCATGTGCCGCACGCCAAAATCGGGAATGTGCCGGAGAGGGCTTTTTTCATGGTCAAAAATGAAATTCCAGATGGAAGAGACCAAGCGTACCATATCGAAACCCTCTCGTTATTACGCTTTTGCGCTTCCCGGTAACTACGAGAACGCCTGGCGTATGAACACATGGCCTTAAGGGTAGGCGATTAATGCGGCGGAATTCACCGCTTTTCTAAGTGTGGATGGATGGCAATCTGCCAGCACCGCACCGCCCGTTATCACTCCAACCCCCCAACATTGCGCCCCTGCGCCAAATCGCGTAAAGCCGTGGCAACCGCCCCGGCCGCGCGCGTCCTGCCCGACTCGCAAACGCTGGGGCTTGGCTTTTCTTGCGTAAGGAATTCCTCCCATGTCCCGTCGCCGCCAGATCTATGAAGGCAAGGCCAAGATCCTGTATGAAGGGCCCGAACCGGGCACGATCATCCAGTATTTCAAGGATGACGCGACCGCTTTCAACGCCCAGAAAAAGGGCACGATCAACGGCAAGGGCGTGATCAACAACCGGATCAGCGAGCACGTGTTTACGCGCCTGTCCCACATCGGCATCCCGACCCATTTCATCAAGCGGCTCAATATGCGTGAGCAACTGGTCCGGCAGGTCGAAATCGTGCCGATCGAAGTGGTGGTGCGCAATGTCGCGGCGGGATCGATCTCAAAGCGGCTCGGCATTCCTGAAGGCGAGCCGCTGCCGCACACGCTGATCGAATACTATTTTAAGGATGATGCGCTGGGCGATCCGCTGATTGCCGAAGAACACATCGCCTGCTTTGGCTGGGCCAGCAACGAAGAGATGCAGGACATCTCGGCAATGGCGATCCGGATCAACGATTTCATGTGCGGGATGTTTGCCGCGATCAACATCCGGCTGGTCGATTTCAAGCTGGAATTCGGCCGCCTGTGGGACGGCGATTACAGCCGGATTATCCTGGCCGACGAGATAAGCCCCGATGGCTGCCGCCTGTGGGATATGACCACCGGCGAAAAGCTCGACAAGGACCGGTTCCGCCGCGATCTGGGCGGAGAAGAAGAAGCCTATCAGGAAGTCGCCCGGCGGCTCGGCCTGCTCGATGCCGATCAGGGGCCGAGCGAAGTGCTGGACCTTTCGGCCCACCGCAAGCTGCGCGGAAAATAGTGCCGCTGCCCTCGCCCTCCGCTGTCGTCGCCTTTTGGTGCGATGCCGGGGCGGCGAAGTGGTTCACCAAGGACGCCGCGTTCGACGCCGAAATCACCATGCGGTTTGCGCCAGCGCACCACGCCGCCGCGCGCGGTGAACTGGCGGACTGGTCAAATAGCTGGGAAGGCACGCTGGCCCTGCTGCTGTTGCTCGATCAGTTCCCGCGCAATATCTGGCGCGGATCGGCGCATTCCTTCGCCACTGATCCGCTGGCATTAAGCCTGGCCCGCGCCGCAGTATCGGCCGGACGGGACGGTGAGGCTCCGCCCGAACTGCGCGTATTCTTCTACCTCCCGTTCGAACATTCCGAAGCGCTGGCAGATCAAGACCGCTGCATTGCACTGTGCCAAACGCTCGATACCGCAAGCGGCAGCGCGTGGATAAAGTGGGCAAGTCTCCACCGCGACATCATCGCCCGCTTCGGCCGATTCCCCCACCGCAACGCGATGCTGGGGCGGACCAGCACGGCAAAGGAACTGGCGTTTCTGGCTGAGGGCGGATTTGCCGGATAGGCTTGCCCCGGGCGCAACATTCCGCCACCAAGAAGCCATGAAAAACCGCAAGCTGCTGTTCGTCCTTTCCATTTCCACCATCGCTCTCGCCGCCTGCGCGCCGCAGGTCAAAGGGCTGTCGAGCACCGCCGCGCCGGAACCCGGCTGGGCCTTTGAAAAAAGCGATGTTCCGGTCGATCCGGGCTACCGGTTCGGCAAACTGCCCAATGGAATGCGCTATGTGATCCGCCAGAACGCCACGCCCAAGGGCACCGCGCTGGTCCGGATGCAGATCGACGCCGGTTCGCTCGACGAGAGCGACGATGAACGCGGCTATGCCCACTATGTCGAGCACATGGCTTTCAACGGGTCGACCAATGTGCCCGAGGGCGAAATGGTCAAACTGCTCGAGCGGCACGGCCTCGCCTTTGGGGCCGATACCAACGCCTCAACCGGGTTTGAGCGGACCACTTATATGCTCGATCTGCCCAAGAACGATCCCGAACTGCTCGACATCGCGCTGATGCTGATGCGCGAGACGGCTAGCGAATTGAGCTTTAATCCCGGCGCGGTTGAGCGCGAACGCGGCGTGGTTCAGGCCGAAATGCGCGACCGCAACACTTTTGCGCTGCGCAATGTTCAGGATCAGCTCGATTTCGCCTTGCCCGGATCGAAAGTGGCGCAGCGGCTGCCGATTGGCACTCCGCAATCGCTGGCCGGGGCCTCCCCGCAAGGGCTAAAGGCGTTCTGGGGCCGCGAATATGTCCCGGCCCACACCACGCTTTATGTCATCGGCGATTTCGATCCCGATTTGGTCGAGGCCAAGATCAAGGCCGAGTTCGGCGATTGGAAAGCCGCCCCGGTCGAGCCAATGCCAAAGGGCGGACCAATCAACCTGGGCGCCAATGGTCTAGCCGATGTCTATATCGATCCGGCGCTATCTGAACGGGTCACAATCACCCGTAACGGGCCCTATCTGGACGAACCCGACACCCTGGCCTGGCGCAAGGAAAGCCTGCTGCGTCAGGTCGGTTATGGCATCATCAATCGCCGGATGCTGCGCCGCACGCGCGAGGCGGATGCCCCATTCCGCAACGCCAGCTTTGGCACCAGCGACATCTTCAAGGAAGGTCGCTCAACCGAATTGACCATCGACACGGTTGACGGCAAATGGCGCCGCGGAATGATCGAGGCCGGCCTCGAATACCGCCGCGCGCTAAGCTTTGGTTTCACGCAGGAGGAAATCGACGAGCAGGTTGCGGCGATCCGCAGCGGTCAGGCCAATGCCGCCCAGGGCGAGGCAACCCGCAGCAACGGGCAGTTGCTCGGCTCGGCGCAAGCGCTGGTGATTTACGAACGCGTGCCCGATACCCCCAGCAACGGACTGACTCGGCTGGAAGCTTTCATTCCCCAAATCACTCCCAATACGGTGATGGCTGCGCTGCGCCGCGAAGTGATCCCGCTGGATGCGCCGCTGCTCCGCTTTCAAGGCCGAACCCCGCCCGCCGATGGCGACAAGGGCCTGCAAAACGCTTGGGCCGAGGCGATGGCCGCTCCGGTCCGCCCGATTGAACGCAAAGCGGCGGGCAGCTTTGGCTACACCAATTTCGGCCCGCCCGGCAAAGTGGTCAGCGATGTCCGCGAACCGTTGCTGGGTATCCGTACCGTCCGGTTTGCCAATGGCGTCCGGCTCAATATCAAGCGCACTGAATTGAAAAAAGATCAGGTGCTGGTTCAGGTTTCGGTCGATGGCGGCGAAATGCTCGCCACGCGCGCAGAGCCGCTAGCGACCCGGATGGTGCCGGTGATTTCAATCGGCGGGCTGGGCAAGCACAGCAAGGACGAGCTCGACACAATCCTGGCCGGGCGGACGGTTTCGGCGAATATCAATTCGACCGACGAGACCTTTGTGATCCTGGCCGGAACCAATCCGCGCGATCTGGAGCTGGAATTGCAGCTGGCCACCGCCCAGTTCACCGATCCGGGTTACCGCAAGGAAGGCGAGGTGCTGTTCAAGCAGACCATCAACAACCTGTTCGCCAGCCTGCGCGCCACTCCTGGATCAGCGCTATCAGCCGGTCTTGGCGAGATCGTCTCGGACAAGGACCCGCGCTTTAGCCTTGGCGTGGTGGACAATTACCGCGTGCTCAGCTTTGACCAGTTGAAAGGCACCGTCAGCGACCGCTTTGGCAAAGGCGCGATCGAGATCGGGATTGTCGGCGATATCGATGAGGACGCCGCTATCGCCATGGTCGGCCGCACATTCGGTGCCCTGCCCCCACGCGAACCCGATTTCCGCGCCTATACCGACCGCCGCGACCGGCCTTTCACCAAACAGCGGGGGCGCCGCGTGCTTCGCCATAACGGGGCCAAGGATCAGGCGCTGATCACAATGATCTGGCCCACCCGCGATGGCGAAAATCTGGCTGAGGCGTTGCAGCTCGAGCTGCTGGAAAAGGTCATGCGGATCCAGTTGACCGATACGCTGCGCGAAAAGCTGGGCAAGGCCTATTCTCCCGGCGCCAGCAGCAATACCTCGCGGACCTATCGCGGCTATGGCACTTTCAGTGTCAACGCTTCGGTTGATATCAAGGAAGTGCCCGCAACCCGCGCCGCGATCACTGGCACCGTGGCGGGCCTGCGCGATGCGCCGGTCAGCGCCGACGTGCTGACCCGGGCGCGCGAACCGATGCTGGAAGGGTATGACAACCTGCTCAAAACCAATGGCGGCTGGCTCGGCTTTGTCGACCGCGCCCAGACCGAGCCGGACCGGATCGAACGCTATGTCAAAGGCAAGGACTTGCTCAAAGCGATCACTCCGGAACAGCTGCAGGCCGCCGCCCGGCGCTATCTGACCCCGGATGGAGCGGTGGAAATTCACGTGCTGCCTGAAGATGCCGTCGATCCGCTGACGGCGGTGCCAACGGCGCAATAACTCCCGCCAAAAAATGGGCGGAGCGCGGGTGCGCTCCGCCCCAGGCAGGGAGGAATTGATACGCGCGATCAGAAGTTCAGAGTGCCTTCGATCCCGAAGGTCCGCGGAGCATTGTAGTTGGCATAGTCGCCCAGCGTGGTGTTGGCATTGCTGCGGCGATAGATGTGTTCTTCGTTGAACAGGTTGCGGCCCCACAGTGCGATGGTCAGCTTTTGGCCGTTCCCCATCGGAATATCCGACAGGCTGAGCCGGCCGTTCACCAGAAAGCTTTTGTCGCTAAGGGTCGCTTCGCTGACGAAGGTGTGCACCGGATCCGAATAGTTCGCATCAACATGGAACCGCAGCAGCGTGCCATTATCGCTCACCGGCACATCGTAATCGATCGAGCCTGACAGCGCATTTTCAGGGGTGTAGAGGATATAAACCGTCTGAAACACCGGGGTGGTGACCGGCGGCAGCAGCGTGGCATTAAGCGCTTCCTGCACCGTATTCCGCGCCGGCGGAACCTTGGTGTAGGTATAGGCATAAGACAGGTTCATCGACAGGCCTTCGACCGGGCGGATGGTCAGATCAGCCTCAATTCCGCGGATCTTGGTGGTCCCGATCGCATTGACCGTCTCCAGCGTGTTGCGGATCGTGCCGTTCAACTGCGGGATGAAGAAGTTGAAATCGACCTGGCTGTTGCTGCGGTCCATGATGTAACCCGCCAGATTGAACCGGACTTTGCGATCAAACAGTTCGGTTTTCAGCCCGACTTCATAGGACTTCACTTCTTCGGGACCAAACGACAGGTAGGTGAGCGAGCGCGAGCTGGCCCCGCCGGCCCGGTAACCGGTGGCATATTTGGCATAGAAGTTGATTTCCGGTGAGACCTGATAGGCGATCACTGCCAGCGGATCGAACCGGCTGTTATTTTGTGTGAACGTAAAATTGGTCGCCGCACCGTTGACCGTGAACAACCGTCCGTTCTTTTCGTCGCGGGTAAAGCGCCCACCCAGCGTAATCCGGAGCGGCTCAGCCAAAGCATAGGTCACCTGGCCATAAGCGGCATAGCTTTTGGAATAGGCGATCGAGGCGCGCGACAGTGTGGCGGTTTGATAGGTCAGCGGATCATTGATCGTATAGCCGGTAACCGTTGCGTTCCAGCGGTTGGTGTTGGGTGTGCGGGCTGTATCGTTGGCGCGCTCGTTAAAATAATAAAGCCCGAAGACGTATTCGACGCTGTCACCCAGCGAGCCGACCGCCTGCAATTCCTGGCTGAATTGGCGCTGATCCAGCGTCGCGAGCGAATAGCGGCTGAAGTTGACGTTTGGCCCCCACACCGGGGTACGGTGCGCGCCGCCAGAATTGTCCCACTGATCATCGTTGACCGTCCGCCATGCGGTTATCGAACGCAGTTCAAGATCGGCACTGACTTTGTATTTGATCGACGAGGTAAAGCCTTGCGCCTGGCCGACACTGACCTGCATCGGGACCTGAATGTCGGTTACATCCATGCGGCCAAAACCATAGATGATCAGCGGATTGCCCAATGTGTCCTTGGGCAAGGTCGCCAGCGCCGTTGGCGTGATCGTTACCAGCTGGCTGTAGAACGGGGTGTTCTCGTCGCGGCTTTTGTCAAACGCGATGTCGATGGTCAGATCGTCGATCGGCCGCCAGCGCGCAGCAATCCGACCGCCCACGCGGTGAAACTGGTTGAAGCCAGCCTGACCGGGCATCGAATTGCGGGTCGTCGGCCCCTGATGCTGAATCACTCCATCCAGCTTGATCGAGACGTTCTGCACTTCGGGCAGGTTCAGGTGGAGCTGGGTGTTGTACGAACCAAAGTTACCGATCCCGCCGCTGATCCGGCCGCCAAATTCGCCAGACGGCTGCTTGAGCACCATCGACAGCGCGCCGCCTTCGGTGTTGCGGCCAAACAGCGTGCCCTGCGGGCCTTTCAGCACTTCGATCCGCTGGATGTCATACAGCGCAGCGTTGAGGCCGTGCTGGCGGCCCAGATAGACCCCATCGAGATAGACGCCCACGCCCTGTTCGCGCGCGGGCTGGTTGGCATCATCGGGAACGATCCCGCGAATCCCGATGGTCAGCGCCGATTGCCGCGATTCAAAAGTCGTGATGCGCAGCGAAGGAACCGAGCCGTCGGCCAGATCCATCAGGCTTTGCACGCTACGCTTTTTGATATCGTCTTCGCCCAGCACCGCGATCGCGATCGGGGTCTTCTGCAGGTTGGTTTCGCGTTTGGTCGCGGTCACGACGATGTCGGTCAGTCCGCTGCTGTCCTGCTCGGCAGCGGCAGTTTCCGGGCTGGGGGCGTCTTGCGCGGCGGCACTGCCTTCGGCGGCTGCGCCATCGACCACAACCGCTTCGTCAGTCACCGAGACTGCGGCGTGGGCAACCTGCACGTTGAACAGGCCAATGGCGGTTGCCATGGCAAGAGCGGAAGTGGTGGAACGCGAAAAGTGGCGGATCATGTGAGTTTCCCTGAATCGATTCATGGTCGTGTCCGATGCCGGACCAGGGATTGTTTGTCGGCTGCGACTCACCCCTGTGGACGGCTTCAACGCCGCCTCTAGGGTCCGACTGTGTCGCTTGTGCGTAGGTTGAGAGTCAGCGGCGTGACACGGTTATGACAGCGATGTGCCGCTGGCTTGGCAGGTTACTCCAGCCGGGCAGAGCCGAGCAGCGCCAGCCAGGCACTGCGCACATCAGTGGTAAAGCCGTCCTTGCTCATCACCCCCAGCAGAAACAGGCTCTTCTGCCCCTGAACGATCCGGTAAATCGCATTGGCTGGATAATCGGCGCGGCACCCTTGGCTGCTGCGCTCAAAGGTGATCGAGATTGCGTCCTGCGCGACAATCGTAAATTGGCTGGTGCATTCGGCCTCACCTTGCCGCTGCAACTCGGCCATCCATTCCGCTGCGGTCCGCACTTTGGGACTGGGCGTGCGGGCAATGATAATCATTGCTTCGGTCCAGTTTCGCACCGACTTCCCGCGAACCACAATCAGATCAACAACGTAGGCCGGGTTCTTGGCGTTGAACTGGATAAGATCGTCGCGGCCACTATCGAACACCTCTTTCAAAGGCGCGTAGAGCCGGTGATCGAACAGCAACTTTTCGGCCATCGCCGGTGCCGAACAAAGCACCAATGCCATCATCGCCATGCCGCGCAAGATCAATCCAGACATCGCCCACCCTTTTCAATCGTCAATCGGTGACAGCCACAGTCACTGCTGCTGTCAATTGCGCAGTATGGCCCACAACATCCTAAAAACAATCAATAAACACTCTCCAAGTTGTGACAGTAATTTGACAGCGGAGCGACAGCTAATGGTCAAATGTGCGGCAAAATTCCAACTGTCATGGAACCATCATCAAACGGTCACGAAAGCGGTCCAGACCTTGGCCACCATCCGCCAGCCAAATGACCGCCCCCATGACCACCATGCACAGCCAGACCACTCTGCTCATTCCTTTCAACAAGGAACTCCTCATTGGTGAGATTGATCGCCGGCGTCCGGATTGGAATGTCATTCCGCTCGATTTGGCCGTTCGCGATCCGGGCTTGACCGGGCCGTGCTGGGCCTTTGTCGACTGGATTGGCGAGACGATGTCGGGGATCGAGCTGTGCCGCCGCCTGCGCGAGGCCCGGCCCACTCGTGACACCCACATCACCATGGTGCTCGATTCAGGCGACAATGAAGAACGCCGCCGCGCGCTGAAAGCCGGAGCGGACGATTACATGATCGGCCCGCTTGATACCCGGGCGGTGCTGGACCGGATGGCGATCTATGAAGCGGGTGCAACGGTCCAGTCGGCCCCGCGCGCCCGGGTCGAAAACGGCGAGCTGTGCATCGATCTGGCCGCGCACCAGCTGCGCTATCGCGGCCAGCCGGTCCCCTTGCGCCCGAACGAGTTTCGCCTGCTGGCCCATTTCATGGACCACCCCGATCAAGTGTTCAGCCGCACCGCCCTGATCGAACGGTTGGGCAAGAACGAAGCAGCGATTGATGAGCGCACCGTCGATGTCTGGGTCGGCCGCCTGCGCCGCGCCCTCGCCGCCCACGGCGCACCCGACCCGCTACGCACCGTGCGGGCGCTGGGCTATGTGATGGACAGCGCAGCGGCCTGATAGGGCGAACAGCGGGTGATCGCGACTGCGTGATTGAACGGGGTGGTCGAAGGACCGAATGTGCCGGGAGAGCATTGGCAGTTAAGTGCATTTGGTAAAGCGGCACAGTAATTCCGTGGAAGGCGCCGCCGAATTGGTGCCCCGTACCAGATAGTCCCCGCTCATCGCCTGCCCCTTTCGCTGAATGCCCACCTTATCGACCGACTCGGCACCAGTTTGCCGTGATGTGGGTCACTGTCTGGCACAGACTAGGGTTGGGGGAAGTGGGGAAATAGAGTATCTAGGAACAAGTCTGAAGGCGGACGCGGAATTGGGTGCATGAGCAAGTTTTACGATGAGCTGGTCGAAGGCCTGAACGAAGCGATTGCCTTTGCCGGCGGTCTCAAGGACTCCGGCGCGCGTGTGCGCGCCATCGAAGTTCCGGTGATCGACGTCGCCAAGATCAGAGCGCAGACGGGCCTCTCGCAAAGCCAGTTTGCCAAGAGCATCGGCGTGGCCAAGGGAACGCTGCTGAACTGGAAACATGGCCGCCGCCACCCCACGGGTCCGGCTCAAGTGCTGCTCGCCATGATTGCGCGGCGGCCATCGGTCGTGGCAGAACTGCTGAGCGCGGCTTGATTAGCTAGATCGACGGAAGTACGTTGAAATTTAGGGGTTTACGGACGTGTCACCGTAATCGACACCGTAATCAATTACGGTGCCAAATGAACAGTCGCGCGCATAATAGCCTTCATGCTGCCAACCGGCTCGGTATCGCCTCTAACTCCGCCGTCAATTTCTGTTCCAGAAACCACAGGTCATAGCTTTGCTGCATCCGCGCCCAGATGCCCGCGCCGTTACCGCACCAACGACCGAGGCGCAGGGCGGTTTCGGTGCTGACGCCAAGCTGCCCGGCCATAATGCGGTGCAGCGTTTGTCGTGATACGCCAAGCTCTCGCGCAGCGGCAGAAACGCTGATATTAAGCGCAGGCAATATCTCGTCGCGCAAGATCACACCGGGATGCACCGGCGGCATATTGCGGGACCTGTTTTTGCGAAAAATTTCAGCCATCATTCGTCCTCAATGATAATTTTCAAGGTCAACCTTGGTCGCATCGCCGTCTGCGAATTCAAAGGTTATCCGCCACGGACCATTTACGCTGATCGCAAAGCGATTCGGCTTGCCGCGCAGGCTATGGAAGTAAAACCCGGGCAAATTCATATCTTCTGCCACCACCGCATCGTCAAGCACCGACAGCCGGTTTCGGCAACGCTCCACAAGATCCGCCCTCACTTTGCTGACGTCATTATCAAAGAATAATAAGGCCAAGCCTTTGTGACGAAAGCTTTGGATCATGGAGTGAGGTGTACCTCATCGCGCTACAGTTTGTCAAGATATTTGGATCTACTGTGCCCCCATTCTGACCAAGGACTGCAACGCCAGATCGCTAAGTTTTCCTACTTTTCGCTGCTGCGCTATCCTGCGCGGCATGACCCGGACCCCGCCCCTTAAACCCGCAGCTGCCTCACTTGAAACGGCTGCGCACGCGCCGCCCGCGAGCCGTCAAAAAATGACACAAAGTGACGCAGGGTTACACAAAGCGACGACAAGTGATTTCTTTCCCTTTGGACCCTGTGCAACTTGTCAGGTTAGGCGCTGGTGGTGCGGCAAGTTCGGGGCAAAACCGGGCATTTGCGGTGCGGCAGGGGTTGTCGCAGCGCGCGCTTGGCGGCATAGGCGCGGCAACGAATCCCCACTCCGAAAGGCCCGCGCCATGAAGGTCCGCGTATTTGTCAGCCTCAAAAACGGCGTGCTCGACCCGCAGGGCCGCGCGATCCATCATGCGATTGAGGGCCTTGGGATCCACGGCGTGCAGGATGTCCGGGCCGGCAAGATGATCGAGCTGGAAGTGGACGATAGCGTCTCTGACGATCAGCTGGAAATCATGTGCAAGCAATTGCTGGCCAATATGGTGATCGAAAACTACCGGATCGAAAGGCTCGAAGCGGCGGGATCGGCGGCATGACTTTTCGCAGCGCAGTCATCACCTTTCCGGGATCCAATTGTGATCGCGACATGGCCGACGCGCTGGCAAAGGTCTCCGGCACCGCGCCGCTGCGGGTCTGGCACGGCGATGCCGATCTGCCCCACGGCCTTGATTTCATCGCCCTGCCCGGCGGGTTTTCCTACGGCGATTACCTGCGTTCCGGCGCGATGGCGGCGCGCAGCCCGGTCATGCAGGCGGTGATTGCCGCTGCGGCGCGCGGTGTGCCGGTGCTGGGGGTTTGCAACGGATTTCAGGTGCTGACCGAAAGCGGGCTGTTACCCGGCGCGCTGCTCCGCAATGCCGGAATGAATTTCGTTTGTCGCGAAGTGGCGCTGACGGTTGAGAACTCGCAGTCGCTCTTCACAGCGGGCTATGGCGCCGGGCAGCGGGTGATGATGCCGGTGGCGCACCATGACGGCAATTACTTTGCTGACGACGCGACGCTGGATGCGCTGGAAGGCGAAGGCCGGGTCGCCTTGCGCTATGCCGAACCGGTCAATGGATCGGCCCGCCAAATCGCCGGGGTACTGAATGCTGCGGGCAACGTGCTGGGGATGATGCCGCACCCCGAACGGATGATCGAACCCGAACAAGGCGGAGTAGATGGCCGGACTTTGTTCGAAAGCGCAGTGAAAGCGCTGGTCGCGGCGTGATCTGCCACTGATGTGGAAGCAATACCAGCCCGCCGCAAGACGGAAAGAAGCTAGCTGGCGTTGACGCGGCGCAGCTGGCCGGTTTGGAACAGTGCGCGGGCATCGGTCGCGGCCATCGGGCGGCCGAAGTAGTAGCCCTGGATTTTGCGGCAACCCAGTTCGCGAATGACTTCGAGTTCGTGTTCGGTTTCGACGCCTTCGGCCGTGGTCGACATCTCGAGGCTTTCGGCCATGGCCACAACGGCGCGGATAATCGCCAGGCTTTCGCGGCTGCCGGTGGCGGCACCCTGGACGAAGCTGCGATCGACCTTGATGGTCGAAAAACGGAGGTTGCGGATATAGGACAGCGATGAAGAGCCGGTTCCGAAATCGTCAAGCGCAACGCCGCAGCCCAGCGCCATGATCTGCTCCAGTGCCGCCCGGGCCGTGGCCGCATCGCGAACGAAGATCGATTCGGTCACTTCGATTTCCAGCCGCTGGGCCGGGAGCCCGCTGGAACTGAGCGCGCCGATAACGCTGGAGGTGAACCCCGGATCAAGCAGCTGTTCGCCCGAAACGTTGACCGCAACCTTGATATCGCTCGGCCAGTTCATCGCCTCACGGCAGGCCTCGCGCATCACCCAGTCGCCAATCGGGACAATCAGCCGGGTGTCTTCGGCGAGCGGAATGAACTTCACCGGGCTGACCAGCCCATGCTCTTCGCTGTTCCAGCGGATCAGCGCTTCAAAGCTGACGATGTTCTCGTCGGTCGCGTCAACCACCGGCTGGTAATGCAGCAGGAACTCGTTCTTCTCTAGCGCGCGGCGCAGCGAAAACTCCAACTTGCGGCGTTCTTCGGCGTGCTGGTGCAGCGACGGCTCATAGCCATGGTGCAGCCCGCCGCCCTCTTCCTTGGACCGGTAGAGAGCAAGATCGGCGTTGCGCATCAGCGTTTCTACGGTCGCGCCATCGCGCGGGCCAATCGCCGAACCGACCGACGCGCCAATGTAAAGCGTGTGGTGATCGACTTCATAGGGCCGTGACAGCAGCTCGATCACCGCATCAGCCACCCGGGTCACGCGGTTCTGGTCAGAGGCATCGCGGATCACAACGGCGAATTCATCGCCGCCCAGCCGCCCGACCAATTCGTTGTCGGTCATGATCGATTTGAGCCGTTCCGAGACCCGCGCCAGTAGCTGATCGCCGATCAAGTGGCCCAGCGTATCGTTGACCGATTTAAACCGGTCGAGATCAATCATCAAAAAGGCGCAGCGGGTCCGCCATTGATCGGCATAGCGCATCGCTTCGCCCATCGCTTCAGTCGCCATCATCCGGTTTGGCAGGCCGGTAAGCGTATCATAGCGGGCCATGTGTGCGATCTTTTCGCTCGATTCGCGCTGTTCGGTGACATCCGAACCAACCCCGCGGAAGCCATCAAAGACGCCGTTCTCGTCGAGCTTTGAAGTGCCAGAAAGCTCCCACCAGCGTTGCTGGTTGTTGATCGTAACGCGGACCAGCAGGTTCGAAAAGCTCTCCCGCCGCTTCAGCCGTTCGGCCAGATCGTGCAGGCTCGACGGGAATTGGCCGGTATCCCAGGCGGCCCCGGCGATCAGCTGGATGAACGGCTTGCCTTCAATTTCATCGGTCGCGATGCCCAGTGCAAAGGCAAAGCGCGGGGAAATGGAGCGGACCCGGCGCGAGGTATCAATCTGCCACAGCCAATCGGCCTCACCCTCCTCGAATTCGCGCAGCAGCATTGAGACGACTTCGCTTTTCTCCGCCATCCCGGATTCAGCAATTCGCGCGGTTAGGAACGAGCGTGCGTTTTCAATCGCGCCCAGCACAACCACAGCCAGGAATGCTAGCGAGAGCAGCGCCATTTCATAGCTTTGCTTGAACAGGAAACTGACCAGAGCGCTGCCGCCAACCAGCCCCGCAAACAGCAAATTGCTGAGCGGCACAGCCGGTAACAGCACTGCCGATGCTGTCATCAGCATGGCGCAAACCGCCCACAGTTCCAGTTGCGCGGTCGGCCCGCCAAACGGCGCAAAAACGGCCATCGGGGTCACCCAGATCAAAGCGCTGCAGATCGAGCTCAGGGTCTGCCGGTTGACTTCGGCGCTGGTAATCCGGCGCCGATCCGTGTCGCACAGACCTTTGTCGATCTTCGAACCGGTGACCAAGCTGAAACCCAGAGCAGCCATCCAGCCGAGCAGAACAGCAATATGCACTGTATCGAAATAGAGCCGCAGCACCGCCAACGCGGCGATAGAGTGGGCGAAGATCCGGGTCGTAGTGGCCCGCGCCAAACTGGAATACTGCAACCCGCGCAGCCGTCCCCAATCGCTATCGCTGGGATTGTTCAGGCCAAGCACGGCCAGTAGCGGCAGACTGCTGGGCAGTTTTGAAGCAGGTGTTGCGGTTCTGGTCACGCCCCCCAGATACGCGCGCAATCGTTAGCGCGGCGTAAAGGAACCGGCGCATTTGCTGTCCGGATTAAGGTTTCTGCATCAATCGAGCGAGCTGCGGGCCTGTTCCCAGTTCGCTCCATCAAACGCCCGGATTGCCGGTTTCAGCCCGTGACCCGGATCGAGGCAACGGAAATGGACACTCCAAGCGGCAGGGTGCGAACGCGGTTGGTAAAAGCTTTTGATCCCGCAGATCTGGCAAAACAGATGCTCCGCGGCGCCGCTGCCAAAGCGATACGACTGGAGGCTGTCCTGCCCACTCAGCAGCTCGAAGTTCTCATGCTGCACGATCAGGTGGAGAAACCCGGTCTTGCTGCAGATCGAACAGTTGCAATCAAGCAGCTCAAGCGGCGGCTCAACCGCAATGGAAAAACGCACCGCGCCGCAATGGCAACCGCCTTCGATCCTCATTCCACCGTCACCGACTTGGCCAGATTGCGCGGTTGATCCACGTCAGTGCCTTTCACGCAGGCCACGTGATAGGCCAGCAACTGGACTGGAATAGCATAGACCAAGGGCGCAATCAGCGGGTGAACCTTGGGCATTTCGATCGTGGCAAGGCAGCCCTCACCGGCTTCGGCGATCCCCTCGGCGTCGGAGATCAAAACAACCTTGCCGCCGCGCGCGCGAACTTCTTGCATATTGCTGACGGTCTTTTCAAACAGCGGACCGGACGGGGCGATGACGATCACCGGCACCGCCTCGTCAATCAAGGCAATCGGGCCGTGTTTCATTTCACCCGACGCATAACCTTCGGCGTGAATGTAGCTGATTTCCTTGAGTTTTAGTGCGCCTTCCAATGCCAGCGGATAGTCCTGCCCGCGGCCCAGATAGAGCACGTCGCGGGCCGGGGCGATGTGGTGCGCCATTGCGGCGATTTCATCGTCATGGGCCAGTGCGGCGTTGAGGCTGGCGGGGGCTTCGAGCAGGTGCTTGACCACCTCAGTCTCTTCGGCCCGGTCCATGAACCCGCGCTTCACCGCCATATGCGCGGCCAATGCGGCAAGAACCGCCAACTGGCAGGAAAAGGCCTTGGTCGAGGCAACACCGATTTCCGGTCCGGCATGGGTCGGCAGCAGCAGATCGGCCTCACGCGCCATCGAACTGGTCGGCACGTTGACCACCACCGCGATGGTCTGGCCGTTTTCCTTGCAATGGCGCAGCGCTGCCAAGGTATCGGCGGTTTCGCCCGATTGCGAAATGAACAGCGCCAGACCGCCCGGCTCCAGCACCGGATTCCGGTAACGGAACTCGCTGGCGAAATCGATGTCGGCCGGCAGCCGCGCGAACTGTTCGAACCAGTATTTGGCGACCATCCCGGCGTAATAGCTGGTTCCGCAGGCGACGATGGTGACGCGGTTGATGCTCGACAGATCAAAATCGAACTGCGGCAGCGCGACTGTTTGATCGACCTGGCGGATATAGCTGCGCAGCGTTTGCGCGACCACGGTTGGCTGCTCGAAAATTTCCTTCTGCATGAAGTGGCGGTAATTGCCCTTCTCGATCTCTGCCGCAGAAGCGCCTGAGGTCGTGATCTCACGCGTGACAGGCTGGTTGTCCTTGTCGAACACCTGCGCGCCATCACGGGTCACCACCACCCAGTCGCCCTCATCCAGATAGGCGATCTTTTGCGTCAGCGGGGCCAGCGCCAGTGCGTCTGACCCCAGATAAGTCTCCCCTTCGCCGTAACCGACCACCAACGGCGAGCCGAGCCGCGCGCCGATCAGCATATCGGGATAGTCCTTGAACGCGATCGCCAGCGCAAAGGCCCCGCGCAGTTGCGGCAGCACCGCCTTCACGGCGTCCTCGGGGCTCGATCCCGCTTCGACCAGTTCGGACACCAGATGCGCGACCACTTCGGTATCGGTATCGCTTTCAAACGTGCGGCCCCGTTTGGTTAAGGCCTCACGCAGTTGCTTGAAGTTTTCGATGATCCCATTGTGGACCAGCGCCAGCACCTCGGTGGCGTGGGGGTGGGCATTGGCGGCGGTTGGCGCGCCGTGTGTGGCCCAGCGGGTGTGGGCAATCCCGGTGGTGCCGGGCGCGGGATCACGCGCCAGCTCGGTCACTAACCCCTGCAACTTGCCCGGCGCGCGGCGGCGGATCAGCTCTCCGCCAGAGATCGTGCAGACCCCGGCGCTGTCATAGCCGCGATATTCCATCCGCCGCAGCCCATCGACCAACCGCCCTGCCACGGGGTCTTTGCCAACGATGCCGATAATGCCGCACATGAGGAATTGCTTTCGTCAGAGAGTGTAGGGAACCCGGATGCCCGGCATAGCTGCCGGAAAATCCTTTGTATTTCGTGTAATGAGCACCCGCCCGCGGATTTGCGCGGTCGCGAGAATGATCGCATCTGGCGATTTCAACCGGGGCCGCTCCCGACGGAGTGCTGCGGCGCGGAGTGAAATCTCTTCGTCAATTTCATCAAGGCCAAAGCGCGATAGAAACTTGACGGCCTCACGAACTACTTCGTCACTCCCTTTCGAGAGCACTTCGATCCACGCCATCCGGCTCACCCACATGCGCGCGCCGCTTTCTGCGATACGGACAATTTCGCGCCGCGCCGGATCATGTTCCAACAGCGAGTCGATCAGTATATTGGCATCAAGGCTATAGCCGCTCATGCAGCTTTCTTTTTATGCTTGGCTGCGGCCTTTTGGGTCAGTGCCAGATAATGCGCGCGTTCCTTGTCGTCATAGTCATCGAACAACTCGGGCGATTCCGCGCGGACCTCCTCATAATCGTCATCCCAAGGTCGGGTCCATTCGGCGCGACGCTTCCGATCATATTCGTGGGGGTCAATTGTAACGCCATGCCGGGCCCACAGGCCGAAATATTGCTCGAAGCCTTCTTTGCGGCTTACCGCAAGATAGTTGGACACCGCTTCGCGCAGCACGGCGGCGCGCGACTTCCCCTCGCGCTTTGCGATTTCGTCCAGCTTGCGGACATCATCCGCCGGGACATCAACGAGGAATCTAGCCATAGTGATATACTGATATCATATCATGATATCATGTCAAGCGCGTCGATAGTCGCCAGCTTTTATAAGCAACCACGCTTTTTCGTAAGGCATCACGCTTTCGTGTTTGGATTTCCAGTGAGCATCGATCCCATCCCAACCATTACCTTGGAAAGTATGACCACACTCCGGGCACACCTTAGCGTTGATTTTCTCCGCCTTCTTCTTCTTCATCGCATCGTGGAACCGGTCGGCCCAGCCGGGCTTGACCAGTTGTTCCCCGCGCACCAGCCGCAGCTCGCCCGCAGCCACATCGCGGGTTACCGCGCTGCCAGCGGCCACAATCGCGTCGGCACCGATCTTGACCGGGGCGACCAGCGCGGAGTTGCTGCCGATGAAGGCCCGTTCGCCGATCACGGTTTTGTGCTTGAAATAGCCGTCATAGTTGCAGGTGATCGTGCCCGCGCCAATGTTGGCCCCGGCCCCCACTTCGGCATCGCCGATGTAGGACAGGTGGTTGGCCTTGGCGCCCGCGCCCAGTACCGATTTCTTGACCTCGACGAAGTTGCCGATCTTGGCTTTTTCGCCCAGCACCGTGCCGGGCCGCAGCCGGGCGAACGGGCCGACCTCGACGCCGGTCGCAAGGCTGGCGCCTTCGATATGGCAATTGGCGCGGATCTTCACATTATCAGCCACCGTCACACCGGGGCCGAAGAACACGCCCGGTTCAACCAGCACATCGCGGCCAAGCTGCGTGTCCCAGGCGAACCAGACCGTTTCCGGCGCAATCAGGCTGGCGCCATCGTCCATCGCGGCGCGGCGGCGGCGCTGCTGCCAGCGGCCCTCGGCATCGGCCAGTTCGGCGCGGCTGTTGATCCCCATGACTTCGGTCTCATCAGCCTCCACCACTGC
>JAYURW010000006.1:0-11200 GCA_043756025.1 Novosphingobium sp.
CGAGAACGAAATCGACGCGGTCGAGCGGATTCGCGCCGAAGTGTCGGACATCGCCTCGGCCACCGGCATGGCGCTCACCGAATTCCGCCGGATCGTCAACATGGTCCAGAAAGGCGAACGCGAAGCGCGGATTGCCAAGAAGGAAATGGTCGAAGCGAACCTGCGACTGGTGATCTCGATTGCTAAAAAATACACCAACCGCGGCCTGCAATTCCTTGATCTTATTCAGGAAGGCAACATCGGGCTGATGAAGGCGGTCGACAAGTTCGAATACCGCCGCGGTTACAAGTTCAGCACTTATGCCACTTGGTGGATCCGGCAGGCGATCACCCGTTCAATCGCCGATCAGGCCCGCACGATCCGCATCCCGGTCCACATGATCGAAACGATCAACAAGCTGGTTCGCACCAGCCGCCAGTTCCTGCACGAGCAAGGCCGCGAGCCGACGCCCGAAGAAATGGCCGAGCGTCTGTCGATGCCGCTCGAAAAGGTTCGCAAGGTGATGAAAATCGCCAAGGAACCAATCAGCCTTGAAACCCCGATTGGCGACGAAGAAGACAGCCACTTGGGCGATTTCATCGAGGACAAGAACGCGGTGATCCCGGTGGACGCCGCAATCCAGGCCAACCTCAAGGAAACCGTCACCCGCGTTTTGGCGTCGCTGACCCCGCGCGAAGAACGCGTGCTGCGGATGCGCTTTGGGATCGGGATGAACACCGATCACACGCTCGAAGAAGTCGGCCAGCAGTTTTCGGTCACCCGCGAACGTATCCGCCAGATCGAAGCCAAGGCGCTGAGGAAGCTCAAGCACCCCAGCCGGTCACGCAAGATGCGTTCGTTCCTTGATCAGTAAGGCATAGGAGCGTGTCGCTCGATCTCACCCCCTTGAACAAGGCCATCGCTCGGTTAAGCGAAGGCCTCGAACGTATCGGGCGGGAGGCTGGCGACACGCAGCTTCGTGATGGACTGATCCAGCGGTTCGAATTCACCTACGATCTCGCGCACAAAATGATCCGTCGCGCGCTTGAGCAAGCATCGGCAAATCCGGACGAGATCGACCGGATGAGCTTTCCTGAGCTCATTCGCACCGCCAGCGAACAGGGTTTGACTGGCAGCGATTGGACCGCTTGGCGGACCTGGCGCGAAATGCGCAACATCACCTCGCACACGTATGACGAAGCCAAAGCCCTGTTGGTGGTAGAGGGCATCCCGGCTTTCCTAACCGAAGCGCAGGAGGTTGCACGCCGATTGGGTCAAAGCGTTTGAATGCGGGCCTCTCGCTGTCAGCCGAAGATTTGGCGATGGTTCGCCAAATCCTAAAGGCGCACCTTCCGAATGACGCGGCCGTCCATGCGTTTGGCAGCCGCACAACTGGCCGGGCCAAGCCGTGGTCAGACCTCGATCTGGTTATCGATGCGGGCCTGCCCTTGTCGCTTGAATGCCTGGCGGCGCTGGCGGAAGCGTTTGATGAGTCAGCGCTTCCCTGGAAGGTCGATCTGGTTGACCGCTCCAACGTCAGCAGCGAATTCGGCAAACTGATCGATGCAGCAAAAATTGCGGTGAGGTAAGCTGCGGATCAGCTCTTGTTATCCGCATAAACCGCCAACGTATCCGCGGGCGCATCCAGCAGTACCCACAACGACAGCACCAGCGCCAACCCTGCAGCAACACCCCCTGCCAACCGCGCCTTGCGCTGGTCCGCCGCCTGCCACAGCGGCAATACCGCCAGAACTGTCAGCACAAATGGCAACACCGCTGCATAGGGCATCCCTGCGCCAACCCCCTGCATCACAAAATGGCCGAGCGGGAGCATATAGCTGATCACCGCCGCACAGACGGCTATTGCGGCGTAATTGCGCGGCTTTTCGGCGGGCAATGCCGTAGCCAGCGCCACCAGCAGCAGTGGCAGTGCCACGAAGTAGATCGCGGTTGGGGCGACCGCCTGCCCATAGATCGCCAGCACCAGCAGCGGGGTGGCAAAGCCAACGATCGCCCCGGTTCCGGCCCGCCATGTGCCGATGACAACGGCAAAGGCGGCCAGACAGGCCAAGGTGGCAACCACTTCCAGCCGAGGGATCGCAGCCAGCCGGTCGTAATATTCGCCTTTCGCTCCGCCCAGCGAGAGCCAGTTGAGCGCATAAGTCAGCATCCCGGCGGCAACAGCCAGGATGGCGAATTTCAGCGCCCCCTCGCCCAGCCCCTTGGTCCCGTCGCGGCGCAGCGTCCAGCCGAATGCCGCGATTGTTCCAGCCAGAATCAGCCAGCCTAGCCCGACCGAATAATGAATCGTCACCAGCCCCAGCCAGTCGAAAAACACCTTGTCCGGCGCTTTATCCGGCAAGCCATCCGCCGCCAGCAACGCGCCGGTCAGCTCCAGCGTCTGGTCGCCGATATCCTGCAAAGACCCCTGATCGAGCCGATCCGGGGTAATCAGCGGCGAATGATAAAGCCCCGAACGGCCAATAAACGCCAGGTTGTAGGCGGTATAGTTGCCCTCCAGCGCCGGGGTCAGATCGGTATCATTGGGCAGCACCGAATAAATGAACGCCGCCAATGACGATGCCGCAGGTTGGCGCACGTTCGCCGCATACAGCTCCATCGCCGCGCCGTTGTGGCGAGAAGTCTGGAACATATTGGCCCGCCCGCCCCCGCCGCGCGCCTCAAGGTTGATAATCGCTCCCACGCGATTACGCAGCGGGTTATTGGCGAAGAAATGCTTTGCGCCATCAAGGCCCAGTTCCTCGGCATCGGTGACTAGTACGATCAGATCGCGCTCTGGCTGGCCTTTCGCTTTCACCGCACGGACCACCTCGAGGCTGGCGGCCACTCCGGTAGTATCGTCAGCCGCGCCGGGCGATCCCCAGACAGTGTCGTGGTGCGACATCAGCATGACCGCTGGCAGCGACCGATCGCGCCCGGGCAGGATCCCGATCACGTTGGTCAAAATGGCGGAGGTATCCTGACGGCCCGACCATTTGTTGAGCCGTTTCAATCCGATCGCCGGGATCTGTGCGGGGTCGGTTTGGGTTTCCATTCCCAGCGCAGTCATGCGTTGCTGAATATAACCGCGCACTTCGGCGTTCTCCGGGCTGGCAGCCGGATGCGGACGGGCGGCGATGATCCGCACATCGGCCATCGCGCGGCCCGCAGAAAACTGCGCCGCCGGGGCGTCTGCGCCCACCGGCGAAGGCGGCATCGTGGCATATGTCCCGAGCAACAGGCCAAGCGCCAGCGCGACGTTCAAACCCCAACTTGCTTTCATGGCTGCTCTCCCTGCCAGGGCAAGGCTGGCTAGATGCGTTATTGATGTCAACCACAGCCCATTCTTTTTCGTCTAATGCGGCGGCAATGCTCTGGAAATGCTGCCCCGGCGCGCTTAAGGGACGCCAAGCGATTCTTCCCAATTGCAGGCCGCCCAACCCATGCGCATAGCCATTGCTTCAGACCACGCCGCTTTCGTCCTGAAGGCTGAGCTGCGCGAATATCTGATTTCGCTCGGGCATGAAGTGGCCGATCTCGGGCCCGAGACGGATGCGCGGGTTGACTATCCCGATTTTGGTTACCGTCTTGCTGCGGTAATCGCCGATGGAACCGCACAATTCGGCGTGGCGCTGTGCGGCAGCGGGATCGGCATCTCAATTGCAGTCAACCGCGAGCCAAAGTGCCGCTGTGCATTGGTGTCAGAGCCCCTTTCGGCCACATTGGCACGCGAGCACAATGACGCCAATGTCATCGCCATGGGCGCGCGGCTGACCGGAATTGACATGGCCAAGGCCTGCCTCGACGCATTTCTAACGACCCCATTCGGCGGCGGCCGCCACTCGGCCCGCGTCGACAAGCTCTCACCCCCCTCACTCTGAAGGTTTTGCCACCGATGACTGACGCTGTCCGTTCCGCCGGGTTTTTCACCGCCCATCTGGCCGAGGCCGATCCCGCAGTTCACGCCGCGATCCAGAACGAGCTGAAACGCCAGCAGAACAATATCGAGCTGATCGCCAGCGAGAACATCACCAGCCTCGCCGTGCTGGAAGCGACCGGCTCAGTCTTTACCAACAAGTACGCCGAGGGTTATCCGGGCAAGCGCTATTACGGCGGCTGTGAATATGCCGATGTGGTCGAAACGCTGGCGATCGAGCGGGCCAAGGAACTGTTCGGCTGCGGCTTTGCCAACGTTCAGCCCAATTCGGGCAGTCAGATGAACCAGGCGGTGTTCTTGGCGTTGCTCAACCCCGGCGACACTTTCATGGGGCTCGATCTCAATTCGGGCGGGCACCTGACTCACGGCAGCCCGGTGAACATGAGCGGGAAGTGGTTCAACCCAGTCGCTTATGGCGTCCGCGCCGAAGACGAGCAGATCGACATGGACGCGGTGGCTGCTCTGGCCCGTGAGCATCAGCCAAAGTTGATTATTTGCGGCGGCACGGCCTATTCACGGCATTGGGATTTTCAGCGGTTCCGCGAGATTGCCGATGAAGTGGGCGCGTATTTGCTGGCCGATATCTCGCACTTTTCAGGGCTCGTTGCTGGCGGTGCCCACCCCTCGCCGTTCCCCCACGCCCATGTTGTTACCACCACCACGCACAAGTCATTGCGCGGGCCGCGTTCAGGCGTGATCCTGACCAACGATGAAGCGCTGGCCAAAAAGTTCAATTCAGCGGTGTTCCCCGGCCTGCAAGGTGGCCCGCTGGTCCACGTCATTGCCGCCAAGGCTGTCGCGTTTGGCGATGCGCTGAAGCCGGAATTCAAGGCCTATGCCGCGCAGATCGTCGCCAATGCCAAAGCCTTGGCGGCCAGTCTGACCACTGAAGGCCTGCGGATCGTTTCGGGCGGGACCGACAACCACCTGATGCTGGTCGATCTGTCGGCCAAGAACGTCACCGGCAAGGCAGCGGAAAAGGGCCTCGATCGCGCGTTCCTCACCTGCAACAAGAACGGCATCCCCTACGACACCCGCTCGCCGTTCGTCACTTCGGGCGTCCGGCTCGGCACTCCGGCTGGGACCACCCGCGGCTTTCGCGAGGCGGAATTTGCCGCGATTGGCGCGCTGATCGCCGAAGTGGTAGAAGGCCTATCACGCAACGGGGATGAGGGTGACGGCCAGGTCGAAGCCCGGGTCCGCGCGCAAGTCGAAGAGCTGTGCGGACGCTTCCCCATCTATCCAGGACTTTGAACGATGAGCGATGACTTCGTGAGTGACGCCAAGACCGAAATCAGCGGCATGGCCAAAACTGGCATGCGGCATCCATCAACCAAGCCGGTGCTGCTGGGCGGCGCGATTGGCGCAGCGGCGGGCCTGTTGCTGCCGGTGCTGAGCATTCCGGCGGGCCTTGCGATCGGCCTCGGTGTGGCGTTTTACAAGCGGCTGCGCCCCTAAGTGCGCTGCCCGTTCTGCGCCCACGATGACAGCCAGGTAAAGGACTCGCGCCCGACCGAGGACAACACCGCGATCCGCCGCCGCCGCCAATGCGACGGCTGCGGGGCGCGGTTCACCACGTTTGAACGGGTCCAGCTGCGAGAGATTACCGTGGTCAAATCGGACGGTACGCGCGAAAGTTTTGATCGGACCAAGATCGACCAGTCGGTCGCGCTGGCCTGCCGTAAACGCGGTCTGGGGCAGGAACGGCTCGATCAGCTGGTCTCGGGCATTCAGCGCCAGATCGAAACGCTGGGCGAGAGCGAAGTGCCGGCCAAGGCCATCGGCGAAATGGTGATGGAGGGTCTGCGCGCGCTTGATACCGTCGCCTACATCCGCTTCGCCTCGGTCTACCGCGACTTTACCGAGGCAAAGGACTTTGAGGAATTCGCCAGCACGGTGAAAGATGCAGGCGGGGAGTAACCCGGCAATGACCCGTCCCTTCGTCACCTATATGCTGCTTTGCGGGGACGGATCCTACTACGTCGGTCATACCGACGACCTTGCGCTCAAACTGGCTCAGCATCAGGCCGGAACGCTTGATGAATATACCACCACGCGGCAACCGGTCGCGTTGGCCTGGTCGGCGCCGTTCGCGGATCAGGCTGCCGCCTTTGCCGCGGAACGCCGACTGAAAGGTTGGTCGCGGGCCAAGCGCAAGGCGCTGATCGCGGGCGATGAAAGCCTCGCCGCCCAGTTGATGACCAGAGCGCCAATTTCCCGAATGACTGCGCCCGTTCCGGCGAGCCAAACGCAGATCAATCAACCGGTTATCGTGCTCGTCCGGCCGCAGCTGGGTGAGAATATTGGCAAAGCAGCGCGGGCGATGCTCAATTTCGGCCTCACTGAAATCCGGCTGGTCGCCCCGCGCGATGGCTGGCCCAACCCCAGCGCCGGCCCCGCTGCTGCAGGGGCAAATGTCGTGCTGGAACGGGCCCAGGTTTTTGATACCTTGGCTGAGGCGGTGGCCGATTGCGCGCAAGTCTATGCCACCACAGTGCGCAAACGCGGGGTTACCAAGCCGGTTATCACCCCGGAGCAAGCTGCGCTGGCAATCCACCGTGATCCGGGCCGCTCGGCGCTGGTTTTCGGCCCGGAGCGCAGCGGCCTCGACAGCGATGATGTTGCCTTGGCCCGCGCGATCATCACTGTGCCAATCAACCCCGAATTCGCCTCGTTGAACCTCGCCCAGGCGGTCATCCTGTGCGCTTATGAATGGTCGAAAGGCGTGGCGCTGGCCCAGCCCACCGCCGAGGAAATCCTCCCCCCGGCCCCGCAAGAGGTGCTTGAAGGGATGATCGGGCAACTGGTCACGATGTTGGAGCCGACCGAATATTTCATGCCGGACAGCAAATCGGACATAACCCGGCGGACGTTGCGATCGATCCTGACCAAGCCCGGCTGGGATCATCTGGAAGTGCGGACCCTGCGCGGGGTGCTGTCAGCGCTGCGAAAAGGACCGCGCCGCGACTAGGCGCGGTCGCTCGCAACTGCTATTGCCGAGGCCGAAACCAACCGTGAGGTCTTTTGAATGCGCCTGTCTTTTCTGCCACTCGCCCTGGCCCTGATCGCTCCTACCGCTGCCTTCGCTGATGATGCGCCAAAGCCGGCCAAGGTGAAAAAGATCTGCCGTGAAACCCCGGCGCGGACCGGCAGCCATCGCCCGGGCAAGCGGGTTTGCAAAACCGAAGCCGAATGGAAAGAGCGCGATCAAGCGGATCTCGATTATGATCGGACCAATCCGGCCACACCTATTCGCTCTCAGGGGAATTCTGCAGACGACTGAGCGCCGATCTCTGCTTGATCTTTGGGTAACCCCCGGCTAGGGGCGCGGCTTCGCAATTGAGCGGGCACTCCGGTGAAGCCTGTCTCGCATTCAGCCCCAGTGGCGGAATGGCGCGGTTCCGGACTAGAAACGACGGCAAAACGCCGCGTGTTTACAGCCTGTGAGCCTAGGCCCACGGGTAGCAAATTGAAGGATTAGGCCATGTCAAAGCGCCATGCATCAAAGTATAAGCTCGACCGCCGTATGGGCGAGAACATCTGGGGCCGTCCCAAGAGCTCGGTTAACCGCCGCTCGTACGGTCCCGGTCAGCACGGCCAGCGCCGCAAGAGCAAAGTCTCGGACTTCGGGATCCAGCTCCGCGCCAAGCAGAAGCTCAAGGGCTATTACGGCGACGTCACCGAAAAGCAATTCAAGCGCACCTATCAGGAAGCGTCGGCAATGAAGGGCGATACCGGTCAGAACCTGATCGGCCTGCTCGAACAGCGTCTGGACATGGTGGTGTACCGTGCCAAATTCGCGCCGACCGTGTTCTCAGCCCGCCAGATCGTTTCGCACGGCCACATCTATGTGAACGGCGTGAAGTGCAACATCGCCAGCCGCCGGGTCCGCCCGGGCGACGTGCTGACGCTGGGCGCAAAGGCTAAGGAAATGGCCCTGATCGCCGAAGCCCAGAGCCTGCCAGAACGCGAAGTGCCCGATTACGTGGCGCAGGACGGCACCGACAAGATCACTTTCGTCCGCGTTCCTTCGCTGGATGAAGTGCCTTACCCGGTGAAGATGGAACCGAACCTAGTCGTCGAATTCTATTCGCGCTGATCGGGCTCAGGCCACACAATTCAAAAGGGCGGTCCCGCGGGGCCGCCCTTTTTGGTTTAGGGACAGGCCGGATCAGTCCTCCGGCAAGCCAAATGTCTTGCGCAGGAAGGCGTCGCTTTGGCTCAGCATCTGGGTCCGGGCTTTCTTGCTGCTGAGGCCATGGTCGAGGCCGCTAAACTCGACATAGGTCACAGACTTTCCTGCGCTGCGCAGCCGGTCGGCCATCAGGCTGGATTCTCCCGATCCGACATTCTGGTCCATCGTGCCATGGAACAACAGGACCGGCACCTTGAACCGAGCCGCGTTCTGGGCTGGAGACCCTTCACGAACATGCGGTCCGGTGCCAATGAAGCGATCAACAATCGCGAAATTGGTAAAGGGCGCAGCCTCCTGACGCAGCCGTTCAAGATCGGTCACCGGCGCGATTGCAATTATCGCCTTGAACAGATTGGGGTCAAGCACCTGACTCTGCAATGCGGCATAACCGCCATAAGACCAACCGACGATACCAAGTTTGTCCGGTGCTGCGATGCCTTGTTTTACCAACCAGTGCCCGGCATCGTTGATGTCTGAAATCGCAATCCGCCACGATTTGAAGCCGTTCTGTTGATACCAGGCTGCGCCATACCCGGCCGAGCCCCGGAAATTGGGCTGGAGCACAGCATAACCCCGGGCGGCAAAGAACTGCGCCAACCAGTCGAAGCCCCATTCATCACGTGCGCTCGGACCACCATGCGGCATCACGATGGCAGGCAGACCTTTACCCGAACTGCCCGGTGGCAGAGTCAGATAGGCGGGGATCTTGGTGCCGTCGGCCGCTTCAAATGTCACTGGCGTTACCTTGGCGAGGGTCATTCCATCCATCTCGCCCCGAATCGACAGCAGCTCTTCGACCTGCTTGCTGGACTTGTTATACAGATAGACCTTGCCCGGATTGGTATCGCTCCACGCCAACAGCAACAGCTTGCTCTCATCCTGACTGGCGTCGATGAAATCGATATTGGGATTACCAGGAAGCGCTTTTGTGAGTGAGGCGCCGAGTTTTTTCAGATCGGTATCGAAGTACTCGACCACCCGCCGTTCGGTCGCATAACTGGCGCCGACCACCCGCCGATTGCGACCGATTGTGACAACGTGATCAATATCGACATCGCTGCGGCCCAGCACCAGCTTGCGCTGCCCGGTGCCATCAAGCGCAACGCTGAACAGGGTTGTCATGCCTTTTTCGGTATCAAAGCCAAAGACCACGTTGCTGACCGAATCGACAGCAACAGGGGAAAATCCGCTTTGCACCTGATCGGTGAGCCCGACCGTCGAAAGAGGCTCCCAATCGCGCGAACCAGGGCGGCGGAAGTAGTACTTGAGCTTGTTGCCGGAATAACCCGACGAAGTCTCACTCTGGATAGCCATAATCCGCACTGTGCCGTGCCCGTCAGTGATGTAATCCACAGCAGAACGACGCGCGCCTTCAACCCGTGTGCGTTTCAGCGATTGGGTATCGAGCATATCCACGCCCAATCCTTCGACGCTGCTGCGCAGATTGGTGCCAGTCGTGTTTTCCGGAACATACGCACGGGTCATCAGCACCTGACCCGGCTGGCCGGCCACATCCCAGTCAAGCACGTCACCACCATCCTGGATCACCCGAAGCGAACGGTTGTTGATGTCGCGCGTAAGCACAACCAGGTTCTTGCCATCGACATCCAAGGCAATCAGGCGTGAAAAGCCGAGCAGGACGCCCGCATCGTTGACTACGGTGCGGACCTGGCAGACCAACCGGCTCACCGAAGCCCAGCGGCACCAGCTCAATTGGCCCTTGTCTGGCCCCACCCGAAGCACTGCCTTTGGCCCGCTGTTGGCCGAAAGATCGGCGACATAGAGCAACTGGTCTTCACCACTCGAACCGACCCAGGCGACTTTGCCCGCGTCAGGCGCCAGGCTAATCTGGCCCACGCTTTCCAATGAGCCGAATTTCTCCGCCAGCGCGGCCCCGCGACTGCCGGCAGATTGCGCCTGCGCCACCCCTGCAAACACTGCCAGGCCTGCAAAAATTACAAATACCCACCGCATACTTTGGCCCCGCTACATCGACGGGCCAATAGTGACTGATATTTCGGTTTATTCAACCGCCTTTTTACTCTGATAGGGGCGCGGTGCGCAGTATCACTGTGCTACTTTCCCAAATAACCAGTTCTGAACTTACTGGCCCACGGGGCAAACCGTCCCTGCACAATCGCCTCGCGCATCCCAGCCATCAGCGACTGATAGAATGTCAGGTTGTGTTCGGTCAGCAGCATCGCGCCGAGGATTTCGCTGCTCTTGATCAGGTGATGCAGATAGGCGCGGCTGAATTTGGTGCAGGCATCGCACGGGCAACGCTCATCAAGCGGAGCCGGGTCTTCGGCGTGGCGGGCGTTGCGCAGGTTGACCGCGCCGGCCCAGGTGAACGCCTGTCCGTTGCGGCCAGAACGGCTCGGCAGCACGCAATCGAACATATCAACCCCGCGCTCCACCGCGCCGACCAGATCGTCGGGTTTGCCCACCCCCATCAGATAGCGCGGGCGGTCGGCCGGGAGCATGGCGGGGGTAAAATCGAGCGTGGCGAACATCGCTTCTTGCCCTTCCCCCACAGCCAGCCCGCCGATTGCATAGCCATCGAAGCCGATTTCCTTCAGCGCCTCGGCACTATCGCGGCGCAGGCCTTCATCGAGCGCGCCTTGCTGGATCCCGAACAAGGCGGAGCGTTCCGCGTGCTCCACCCCGCTGTCAAACCCGGCGCGGCTGCGGGCCGCCCAGCGCATCGACATCAGCATGGATTTTTCAATTACATCGCGCGGAGCATCGGCGCGCGGGCACTCGTCAAACGCCATCACGATGTCGCTGCCCAGCAAACGCTGAATTTCCATTGAGCGTTCGGGCGTCAACAGATGCTTGCTGCCATCGAGGTGGCTTTTGAAAGTGACACCGTCCTCGGTAATCTTGCGCAGATCAGACAGGCTCATCACCTGATAGCCGCCGCTGTCGGTCAGGATCGGGCGGTCCCAGTTCATGAACCGGTGCAGCCCGCCCAGCCGCGCCACGCGTTCAGCGCCGGGGCGCAGCATCAGGTGATAGGTGTTGCCGAGCAGGATGTCCGCTCCGGTGGCGCGCACCGTTTCGGGCTTGATTGCCTTGACCGTGGCGGC
>JAYURW010000007.1:0-2177 GCA_043756025.1 Novosphingobium sp.
AATTCCATCGGCGATACAACGCAATATCCGCACAACCTTAGCTACAGCTACAGCATGACCAACAGCCAGCCGACGACAACGGCCGTGGTTGTCCAGAGCGATGGCGATATCGATCTGAGCCTGCTGCCCGGCGGCCCCGGCTATACCCCGGAAACCGATATCTACTTCACCGTTTCCGGGCAGATCCGGGGGACCGATGGCAATATGTACTCGCCCCGCTGGGCCCAGCCCGGCGAAGGTTCCGGCGATCCGCGGATGCAGGGGTTCTGCTGGCTGGTGACCAGCCCGACCGACCCGACCGTCGTGCCGTGGCCTCCGGGCATGCAGTCACGGCTGGTTCCCCCAAGCAAGAATCCCGGCGGCACGCAGACGGTGCTGATCGACGATAACCGCCGGGGCAGCCCTTATTACTACGCGCTGGGAGTCTGCTTCGACAACGTGCCCGGCGCCAATGGCGGCTACTACTTTCTTACCTTCGATCCGAAGATCATCAATCCGAGCTGACTGGTCAAGCATTCAAAACCGCGCGATCAACACCGCGCCCGACAGTACTGCGATCCCGATTCAGTTCGATCTTAAGATCTTCAATCTCAGCAAATAGGCTACTTCAATTCCAGCAAATAAGCGGGATGCCGCCAGCCGCGCCGGTCCAGCACTTGTCGGACAAGCGCGGCTCGTGCGGCATCACCCAGTCGCCGAACCGCGCCATAGCGGCAAGTCAACAGCGCTGAGGGCATGGCATCGGGATTTCCGGCGGTCAGCCGCTCGACTCCTTGCCAGTCGGTGCGAGCTTCTGCGTGCCGACCTGTGCGCTGGTGCATATCACCGCGCACCAGCAGCGCTGCGGCATAAACCGTGCGCATCACCGGGTCTTTTGAATCGGTGCGCTTGCCAAGCAAGGCAACGGCGCGATCAGCGTGCGCTATGACATCACTAGGCCGAGCGCTGGTCGCAAGAACTCGCGCATCAAGCTCTTCTATTTGGGCTGCAAGATCAATGTTCCAGATATCGTTCGTCGGATCCTTGGTTACCAGGATGCTCAGTAGCGGGCGCACGATCGTTATTTGCTGCCTTGCCAGGTCAACCCTCCCAAATAGCAGCGCAGCAACTCCCAATTCGTAGCGCCGCTTTATTTCAAACTGCCGCCAAAGTGTGTTGGAAGGATCTACCTTGCCCAGATTCTGGCTGACAGCGACGGCTTTCGTCAGCGCGGCAAGCGCTTGGCCTCCGTTGCCCGTCATGGTTTCCAAGCGGCCAATTCCAGTCCAGGCGGCACCGCTGCTGTTTTTCGCGGAGGTGTTTCCTGGATCCTTGGCCAGAACCGCATCATAAATCGCGATTTCGCGCTGGTAGAGCGCCAACGAAGGCTCGGCCTTCTCCTGCCGTTCCAACGCATAGGCAGTCCATGAAACTGCCTGAGCCATGTCGATCTGCTTGGTCAGATCGCCCGGATCGCTGGCAGCGATCTTCTCGACAATCCGCTGGGCGTTGGCGAACGACTGTTCGGCCTCGGCATAGCGGCCTTGATTGAACAGCAGCGTCCCCAGATTGCTTGCGGCATACGACACCTCAAGCTGCCAATCGGGGTTGCCCGGATCGATCGCCACCAGCTGGTCGGCGAGCCGCTTGTATTCGCGGAACTCGGCTTCGGCTTCCTTGGTCTCGCCGCGTTCGTAAGCAGTGTAGCCCACCCAATAGACGCTTTGCGCGTGATCGAAAATGCGCTGCGGGTGGTTTGGATCGCGCGCCAATTGCTCCCTGGTCGTGGCGGCAGCCTGGCGGAACGCAACCAGCCCGGCTGCGCTATCCCCGCGCACATTGCTGACTTCCCCCACCAGATGCAGCGCGCGCGCCCTCCGCCCCAGCGCATCGGCATCGAGGCTGCTCGGCTTCTGCCCGGCGTAATAGGTCAGCGCGCGCTGGCCGACCACGTCGAGCGCATCGAGGCGTCCCACCGGCTCGAGCCGCTGGCGCAGGTCGGTCAGCATGAATTCCACCAAGCCATCGGATTCGGCGCGCTGATGATCGGCTTCGCGCCGGGCCTGAACCTGCGCCCAGGCCATCCCGGTCATCACCAATGCCAGCGCCAGCGAGGCCCCGACCACGATCCGGGTGCGGACGATGCGGCGGCGTTCGTCGCGGTTGACCAGCTCGTCCAGCCCGACCCCGAGCATCGC
>JAYURW010000008.1:0-2174 GCA_043756025.1 Novosphingobium sp.
ACTTTCGGGAAGCTGTTGTCCGACCGGCAAGGGGTCCAGTTCATGCTCGCCGATTGCGCCAGCGAATTGTACATGGCCCGGCTGATGCTGCTCCACATCGCCTATAAGGCTGAGCGGGGGCTGGACCTGCGGCAGGAAAACTCGATCGCCAAGGTGTTCCTCGCGCATATGGTCCACAAGGTAGTGGATACCGCGATCCAGTTGCACGGCGCGCTGGGCTATAGCCAGGACACGCCGCTGGCCGCCTGGTACACGCACATCCGCTCGCAGCGGCTGGTCGACGGCCCGGACGAGGTGCATCGCTGGACGGTCGGCCGCAACGTCATCAAGGCTTACAAGGAACACGGCACGACCGCCTCAGCTGCGGGCGGCGACCTGATCTGACCAACCGAAGCCGGGCGCGTCCGCACTGAAACGCGCGCGCAAACGCACAGAAAGTACAACGCAGATGGCACGGTTCAATTTCATCAAGATAGTGGTCCGCGATCTGGCGGCGATGGAGCAGTTCTATAGCGAAGGCCTAGGTTTTGCGGTGCAGGACCGCATCGATACCGATGGCTTCAGCGAGGTGATGTTGGCGCAGAAAGCAGGCGCGTTCACGCTGGTGCTGTATCATCACACCGATCAGCGCACGATCACCAGCGGCAATAACTGGGGGCCGCTTGGATTTATCGTGCGTGATTGCGCGGCTGCTCACGCGGGTCTGATTGCGCTGGGCGCGCGCGAGGTTCGGGCGCCGGGCACCTTCGGCGCCATGACGGTTTCGTTCGTCAGCGACCCCGAAGGCCATGAAATCGAGTTGCTGCAATTGCCGGCCGCCGCTTAACTGCTGCCTGCGCCGCTGGCCATCATTACACTGTTTGGGGACCGAATTCATGACGATCAAATTTGCGCTTGCAGCGGCTGCGCTGCTGATGGCCGCCCCGGTTTTTGCCCAAGACAAGGCCGCTGCAGCGCCTGCCAACGATTATGAAAATCCCGCGACCTGGTTGTGCCGTCCCGGCCACGACACGGTCTGCACGACCAACCAGCGAGCGACCATTGTCCGCGCCGACGGATCGACCAGAATCAAGAATTGGGAAGCAGCAGCGAACCCGAAAGTGGACTGCTTTTACGTTTACCCAACGGTATCGCTCGACCGCTCGCCCAACAGCGACATGGTGCCCGGTCCCGAAGAGATCGCCGTCGTAAACCAGCAGCTTAACCGCTTTGCTTCGCAGTGCCGGATCTACGCGCCACTTTACAGACAAGTCACGATACCGGCGTTGCGCTCGGCGCTTATCGGTGCGCCTATGGCAGGGATCGATCGCGAGCTTGCCTACACCGACGTGCGGGACGCGTGGCGATCGTATCTTGCGCACGATAACCATGGCCGTGGTGTAATCTTTATCGGTCACAGCCAAGGATCGGGCGTGCTAAAGCGCCTGCTTGCTGAAGAAATCGACGGCAAGCCCGTGCAGAAACAGCTCGTCAGCGCCATTCTGCCTGGCACCAATTTCCTGGTTCCGGCTGGAAAAGTGGTCGGTGGCGATCTCAAATTTATCCCGCTGTGCACCGCCACGGGCCAGAGCGGCTGCGTGATCAGCTACGTCACCTTCCGCAGCGATGCGCCGCCGCCCGCCAATAGCCGGTTCGGCCGAACGCAAGTGCCGGGCATGACGGTGGCCTGCGTCAATCCGGCGGCCATCGGCGGCGGCTCGGGCCCTGCCGATGCGTATTTCCCGGCGCAAACCAGCACCCTGTCGGAACAAGCGCCGATCATCTGGGCGCGCGGCAGAAAGATCACCACGCCGTTCGTCCAGGTGCCGGGGCTGGTCAGCGCGCAGTGTGTTGACCGCGATGGCGCGCAGTATCTGGCGCTGACGGTCCATCCCAACCCAGCCGATCCCCGGACGGACCTGATCCCGGGCGACATCGTCCAGGGCGGTATAATCGCGCGCGATTGGGGCCTGCACCTTATCGATATCAATGCCAATATGGGCGGGCTGGTTTCGGCTGCCGCAGCGCAGCGCGCCAAATTCTGAACTGGCCTGCCTTGATTCCAGCAGCCTGCCATCATCGACTAGGGCTCTGTCAAAGTAACCGCACCGACTGGTGGTGATCGGAAGTGACGGCTATAGCCGCACGATGCCCCGCCCCCACAAACCCGCCAGTCCGTTCCGCTACTTCAACTC
>JAYURW010000009.1:0-2164 GCA_043756025.1 Novosphingobium sp.
ACATGCCGCTCGAAACCAAGTTCGGCGCGCTCCCGGCGCGGCGTAAAGTGGGGCCGAGCGCGTTCCTGACCGTGCAGGAAGGCTGCGACAAGTTCTGCACCTACTGCGTAGTCCCCTATACCCGCGGCGCCGAAGTATCGCGCGGCTTTGCTGACCTGGTGGCCGAAGCCGAACGGCTGGTCGAGGCCGGGGCGAAGGAAATCACGCTGCTTGGCCAGAACGTCAACGCCTGGCGCGACGCTGGTGGGCGCGGGCTCGAAAAACTGATCGAGGTGCTGGCGCTGATCCCGGGCCTCGCGCGCATCCGCTACACCACCAGCCACCCGGGCGACATGACCGAGGGGCTAATCGAGGCGCACCGCGATGTCGCCAAGCTGATGCCGTTCCTGCACCTGCCGGTCCAGTCGGGCAGCGACCGGATTTTGAAGGCAATGAACCGCAGCCATTCGGCAGCAAGTTACTTCGCGGTGCTTGACCGGGTCCGTGCCGCCCGGCCCGACATTGCCCTGTCGAGTGATTTCATCGTTGGCTTTCCCGGTGAGACCGAGGCGGAGTTCGCAGCGACCGTGCGGCTGATCGAGCAAGTGGGCTATGCGCAGTGCTTCAGCTTCAAATACTCGCCGCGCCCCGGCACCCCGGCGGCAACCATGGCCGGGCAGATCGCGGCGGAAGTGATGGATGAACGCTTGCAACGCCTGCAAGCCGCGATCAACGCAGCGCAGTTGGCGTTCAATGAGCATTCGGTTGGAAAGACCTGCACCGTGCTGGTCGAGCGCAAGGGCAAGTATCCCGGCCAATGGCTGGGCAAGACCCCGTGGCTGCAATCGGCGCATTTTGGCGGCGAGGCGGCAATCGGCGATCTGGTCGAGGTCGAACTGCTTGAAGCGATGGGCAATTCGCTGGCCGCACGCATGGGTGAAAGAGTGGCTGCATAAGCCAAGGTTCACCAGTGTCGCGGCGGTGACAGGTGTCACACGACGACAATAATGTGCAAAACGCAGGCGAGCCTGCGACATGGCGTCCAAGGTTCTCTTGCCTACAACGTCCCGGGGGCTATCTTGTTTCGGCGTCCATCGCGGCGATGCGGCGCTTCATCGAAGCTTTATCAAAGCTTTATCGAAGGGAGTGCGCTTAACCCTCTATGCCCCGCAAACCATCCCGCGCCCCCCACGGCGTACCCAGCCCGGCCCAAGTCCGCACCGCTCCCCAGCGCGCGCGCAGTGAGATCGCGTTCGAAGAAGCAACCATTCTGGGTGCGCTGTTCGGCCAGTTCGATGCCAATCTGGTCCAGATCGAAAACCGGCTTGGCGTATTTATCGCAGCGCGCGGCAACAAGGTGCAGATCGAAGGACCCGAAGAACCGGTCGCGCGGGCCCGCGACGTCCTCAAAGGTATGCACCAGCGCCTCGTCTCGGGCCAGGAACTGGATGCCGGCGTGGTCGAATCGCTGATTGCGATGTCGGCCGAACCCACGCTCGAAGGCATCGTTTCAGGTGCCGACGGCGCGCCCGGGGTGATGATCCGCACCCGCAAGAAAACGATCGTCCCGCGCAGCGCGATGCAGATCGAATACATGCGCGCGCTGGCCAGCAAGGATATGATCTTTGCGCTGGGTCCGGCGGGTACCGGCAAGACCTATGTCGCGGTGGCGCAGGCGGTCTCGCAGCTGATCACCGGCAGCGTCCAGCGCCTGATCCTGAGCCGCCCGGCAGTCGAAGCGGGCGAACGGCTGGGGTTTCTGCCCGGTGACATGAAGGAAAAGGTGGATCCCTATCTGCGCCCGATTTACGATGCGCTGTACGATTGCATGCCGCCCGAACAGGTTGAGCGCCGCATCGCCAGTGGCGAGATCGAGATTGCGCCGATCGCCTTCATGCGCGGGCGCACCCTCGCCGATGCTTTCGTGATTCTCGACGAAGCGCAGAACACCACCCCGGCGCAGATGAAGATGTTCCTCACCCGGTTTGGCCAAAACAGCCGGATGGTGGTATGCGGCGATCCCAAGCAGGTCGATATTCCGGGCGGCGCGGCGATGAGCGGGCTGAGGGATGCGGTTGGCCGGCTGGAAGGGATCGAAGGCATCGCGGTGACCCGGTTCACCGTCGCCGATGTCGTCCGTCACCCGATTGTCGGGCGAATTGTTGAGGCTTATGAGGGGAACGAG
>JAYURW010000010.1:0-30398 GCA_043756025.1 Novosphingobium sp.
CTTGAGGGGAGTGTGGGGTGATGGCGCGCATAGTTTTCCTTGCGCTCTACTACTTGCTTTTCGCACCTGTCGCATGGGTGGCGCTGAGCTGGTGGCTGATCGCCTATCGTGCGGACCCCAACTACGTGGTGTGGGTTGGGTTGATGGGATTTGTGTTACTCGCGCCAATCGCGTTCGTGCTGAAAAAGTGGCGCGGCGAACGGGTTCAAAATGCACAAAAGCCCTAGTCCTCATGCATCAACCGGATCCCGTCACCCTGCGCTTGACGCGGGGTCCCGCTGTTCTTTGAGCGCGGCGCAAGAAGGAAGCGGGACCCCGGATCAAGTCCGGGGTGACGAAGAAAAGAAATCGATATGACCAAAAAAACCCTCACCGTCCTCCCGCTCTCGGAACGCACCGAGGCGCCTGCGCTGCAGAAGCGTGGGCGGGGCTGGAACATTGCCGAATCGCGGCTCGATGCGATCCATGAGATGGCCCGCGCCGCCAAGCGTGAGCCGACCCCGGCGCAGGCCTTGCTCGGGGAAAAGTTGATCGCGGCGGAACTGGGCAAGTTCAAGCTCAACCGCCAGCAGGTGATTGGTTCGGCGATTGTCGACTTCGCCTGCCAGCCGCTTAAGGTGGCAGTGGTGATCGACGAAGGCGGAGATGAAGCCGTTACCCGCCGCCGCGACAAGAGCCTTGAGGCGGTCGGCATTCTCTTGCTGCGCTTTGCGGCGGTTGATGTTCTGACCGATCCCGATGCAGTGGTGGCCAGCATCGTCGCGGCCATGAAGGCGCGCTATCAAAACCAGCGCAGCCGCCCCACCCAAGCCCCGCGAGGATATTCCCGGTGACCCTGCTGCAAATCAATAACCTCCACGCCACTGTTGCGGACAAGCCGATCCTCAAAGGCTTGTCGCTGACGATTGGCGCGGGCGAAGTTCACGCGATCATGGGCCCCAACGGCGCGGGAAAATCGACGCTCGGCTATGTGCTGGGCGGACGGCCCGGGTATGAAGTGACGGGCGGCTTCGTGCAATTTGAGGGGCAGGACCTGTTGGCGCTCGAACCCTTTGAACGCGCCGCCGCCGGGCTGTTCCTGGGCTTCCAGTACCCGGTTGAAATCCCCGGCGTGTCATTCGTCCAGTTCCTGCGCGAAAGCCTCAACGCTCAGCGCCGCTCGCGCGATCTCGCGCCGCTGTCGGGCGGGGAATTTCTCAAGCTGGCGCGCGAACAAGCCGCCTTGCTCAAGCTCGACATGGAAATGCTCAAGCGCCCGGTCAACGTCGGCTTTTCCGGCGGTGAGAAAAAGCGCGCCGAGATGGTCCAGATGGGTATCCTCGGGCCGAAGCTGGCTGTGCTCGATGAAACCGATTCCGGCCTCGATATCGATGCGCTGCGCGTGGTCGGAGACGGGATCAACGCGACGATGCGCGCCCCCGATAAGGCGGTGCTGCTGATCACGCATTACCAGCGCCTGCTCGATTACGTGAAGCCCGATTTTGTCCACGTGCTGGCCGGCGGGCGGATCGTCCGCACCGGCGGACCCGAACTGGCGCTTGAACTGGAAGAGCATGGTTATGAGGCGGTCGCGGCGTGATCGGCGGAGCCTCCAAACTCCTTCGTGTCTTTGTGTCTTCGTGTGAGATCGATTTG
Organism: Novosphingobium sp.; assembly: GCA_043756025.1. GTDB lineage: Bacteria > Pseudomonadota > Alphaproteobacteria > Sphingomonadales > Sphingomonadaceae > Novosphingobium. The sequence continues at coordinate 1,636 of JAYURW010000010.1, forward strand.
GTTCACACGAAGACACGAAGGCACGAAGAGGTTGCGCAGCCATGATTGCCGCTGCGCTTCCTACGCGGCGGAATGAAGCCTTCCGCTACGCGGATTTGCCTGCGCTGGCGCCGTTGTGGCCGGTTGAAGTTGAGGTGATCGTTGTGGCGGCGGGTGAGACTGCCGCACTGGCGATCGTCAATACCGGGGCGGCACCGGTGGTGCGCGAGCTGGCGATCACATTGGCCGCAGAGGCGAAGTTTGATCTGCGCATCCTGAATGCCGGGACTGGCTATGGCCGCATCGCGGTGCGGGTTACGCTGGGCGCAGGCGCCGAGTTCACGCTTGGCGCGGCGCAACTGGCTGCGGCGGGGCAAACCCTTGAAGTTGTCACCCAAGTGATCCACGCCGCGCCCGATGCGGTCAGCCGCCAGACTGTTCGCTCGGTTGCGGCCAGCAAGGGCGTGGTCAATTATCTGGGCAAAGTGCTGGTCGAAAAGGGCGCCGACGGCACCGATGGCTCGCAATCGGTCCGGGCAATGCTGCTCGACCGAACCGCCACGGCCAATGCCAAGCCCGAACTCGAAATTCACGCCGACGATGTGAAATGCGCCCACGGCTGCGCGGTTGGCGAACTCGATGCAAATGCCCTGTTCTACATGGCCCAGCGCGGGCTGCCGCCCGAAACGGCCAAGCGGTTGATGCTGCAAGCCTTCGTGGCTGAGGCTTTTGCCGGGGCGGCTGACGAAGAGGCGCTGCTTGAGGCCGCGCTGAAAGCTCTGGGGGAAATGCTGTGATTTCCCATCGCGCAGAATTTCCCGGTCTTGCGGGCGGCTGGCACTATCTCGATAGCGCCGCCACGGCGCAAAAACCGCAAGTCGTGATCGACGCCTGCACCGCCGCCCTGGGCCGCGACTATGCCACGGTCCACCGCGGGGTCTATGCCCGTTCGGCCGAAATGACGCAGGCGTTTGAAGCGGCGCGGGCGAAAGTGGCGGGTTTGATCGGGGCGCCTGCAGACGAACTGGTCTTCACCCGCGGCGCGACCGAGGCGATCAATCTGGTGGCCTATCAGTATCCCAACAAAGGCCGGGTGCTGCTGTCAACGTTGGAGCATCATTCGAACATCGTGCCCTGGCAATTGGCCGGGTGGCAGGTCGATGTCTGCCCGCTAACCGCCGATGGCCGGATCGATCTGGATGCGGCCGAAGCGATGCTGACGCCAGCGCACACGATGGTGTCGTTCGCCCATGTTTCCAACGTGCTCGGCTCGATGCTCGACGTATCCCGCGCAGCCGAACTGGCGCACCGGGTTGGCGCAAAACTGCTGCTTGATGGCTGCCAGGCGGTGGCGCGGCTGCCGGTCGATGTGGCGGCGCTGGATTGCGATTTCTATGTTTTCTCGGCGCACAAGCTCTACGGCCCGACCGGGATCGGGGCGCTGTGGGGCCGGGCTGAATTGCTCGAGGCGATGCCGCCATGGCAGGGCGGCGGGGCAATGATTGACCGGGTGACGTTCGAACGCACCACTTATGCTGCCGCGCCGCAGCGGTTTGAAGCCGGAACACCGTCGATTGTTGAAGCGATCGGGTTTGGTGCGGCGGCGGACTATGTCGCTGCGATCGGTCTGGACGCGATCCACCAGCATGAGGCCGCGCTGGTGGCCAAGCTGCGCGGTGCACTGCGCCAGCGCAACGATGTGACGCTGTTCGGGCCAGAGGACAGCGCCGGGATCGTCGCGTTTGTGCTCGATGGGGTGCATCCGCACGACCTCGGCACTATCTTGGATGAAGCAAACGGCGATTTTGGCCGGGTGGCGATCCGCGCCGGGCATCATTGCGCCCAGCCATTGATGGAGCATCTGGGCGTGCCGGCAACTGCGCGGGCCAGCTTTGGGCTCTATTCGGACGAAAGCGATATTGCCGCGCTGATGGCGGGAATTGAACGGACACGGAGGATTTTCGGGTGAGCAGTGAACCCAAATTCACAGTTGAAGAGGTCGCCAGCGTGGCTGCGCCACCGCGCGCGACGGTCGAGGAGACGGTGACCGACAAGCTTGAGCGCAAGCGCGATTACCTTGAAGGCTTTCTGGCCGCCAAACCCGAAGTTGTGGCTCCCGGTGCGCCCGGCGGCGACCTGTATGAAGACGTGATCGCCGCGCTGAAGGACATTTTCGATCCCGAAATTCCGGTCAATATTTACGACCTGGGGCTGATTTACGGGGTTGAGGTCGATGACAACAGCGGCGTCGTGGTGACCATGACGCTGACCACGCCGCATTGTCCGGTGGCCGAATCGATGCCGGGCGAAGTTGAGCTGCGGGTAAGCTCGGTTCCCGGGGTGCGCGATGCCGAAGTGTTGCTGGTCTGGGATCCGCCATGGGACCCCGCCAAGATGAGCGACGAAGCCCGGCTGGAGCTTGGAATGCTATGACTACGACCCGAACCCTGCCCGCCGCCGTAATCCTGACCCCCGCGGCCGAGGCGCGGGTGGCCAAACTGATGGCCGAAGCGCCCGCTGGCGCAATCGGGGTCAAGCTGTCCACCCCGCGCCGGGGCTGTTCAGGGCTGGCCTATTCGGTCGATTATGTGACCGAGGCTGCTGCCTTTGACGAAAAGATCGAAACCCCCGGCGGGCTGTTTTTCATCGATGCCGCCTCGGTGCTCTACCTGATCGGTTCGACCATGGACTGGGCCGAAGATGATTTCGTTGCCGGGTTCGTGTTTGCCAATCCCAACGCCAAAGGGGCCTGCGGCTGCGGAGAAAGCTTTACAGTATAGAAGCTTAGCGATCAGGCGTAAGGCAAACGGCCAAAGGTAACCCGGATTTAAGGATATCTCGGCAATATCGGCGCTTAACCTGCACGGGACTTTTCGCGCCATGAGCTTGGAATTCGGTAACCTTACGACCCAGATCGCCGCTGATGGCCACATCTCCGCCGAGGAAATTCTTGATTTGCGGCGGCTTGGCTGGGCCGATGGGAAAATGAGCCCGGATGAGGCTGAATCGCTGTTTCTGGCCAACGACACCTGCGATGAGCCGAGCGCCGAATGGTGCGATTTCTTTGTCGATGCGCTGACCAGCTTTGTTGTCTACGCGGTCGAGCCGCACGGCTATGTCGATCAGGAAATGGCCGAAGAGCTGATCAGCCGGGTCGATCGTGATGGCCGGGTCGGAACCCAGGCTGAATTGGAACTGCTGGTCCGCGTGATCGAAGTCGCAACCAGCACGCCCACGGTTCTGCGCGATTATGTATTCAAGCACGTCGAAGAAGCGGTGACGCTGGGCGAAGGCCCGACTCGCCAAGGTCAGCTTTCGCCCGAAGGGATCAACGCCAGCGAAGTGGACATCCTGCGGCGGCTGATTTTTGGTACTGGCAGCGAGCGCCCGGCGGGCGTTAGCCAGAACGAAGCCGAGAGCTTGTTCCGGATCAAGGATGCGGCGCTGTACGAACCCAATGCGCCCCAATGGCGCGACCTGTTCGTCAAAGGCGTGGCCAATTACCTGCTCGGTTTTGGCGGCCACGAAGCGCTGAGCCAGACCCGCGCGGCTGAACTCGAAACTTTCATGAGCAGCGAAGGCGCTGGGATCGGCGGATTTTTGGGTCGAATGGCCCGCGCCGATGTCGAAGACAGCTTTGCCAGCCTGCTCAAGGTCGCTGGCGAGACCGACGAAGTTCTGGCCGCCTGGGATGATGATGCAGATGCCGCTGCCCAGCTGGAAGACACCGAACAGTCGTGGCTTCAGGATATGCTCGATGCTGACGAAGAACTCGACGAGATGGAAAAGGCGCTGATCGCCTTTATCGACGAGGAAACCGGCGAGAGCTTTGTTCCGCGACCGACTGGTGCTGCAAGCTAGACTTACCGGCCCCTGAGGGCAGCAATGCAGGCGGCCCGATCGACCTCTTGCCCATCGCTGGCGCGGCGTGCTTCGACATAGGTTGCCTGCGGCTCGCGGCCCAGTGCGGGCGGATACAGATAGATGTCGAGCACGCACGGCTGGCCGGAAAATTGCAATTTTCGGGCATCGCCTTCCCACACATCAAGCCGGGCCGGGCCGAACGCCTCGACCAGATCATCAGGGGTGGCCCCGATCACCCCTTCAAGCCCCGGTGCGGTCAGCACTTGCGCGCGGCGCGGCGGCGCCGGCACGGGGGTGCGGACCGGCGTGCGGACTTTGCCAGCAGACTGCGCGGGCGTGCTTTTCACCGCTGCGGTGGAACCGCAGGCGGCCAGCAGCAGGCTCGTGGCGAGGACAGGAAAGACATTGCGGTTCATAGGCTTGTGACCGGTCCCTTGCGATGGATCAGGTGAACAGCGCAAGCCGCTCCAAGGAAAGGTGCGATGAAATTGACCACAGGCACGGTGAGCAGAAAAGCGGTCACGCCGCCCAGCGTCCAGCGCTCGAGCTGACTGAGCGGCGCTGGCGTGTCTTTGGCTGGGCGGTGGCGCAGCCAGACCATGTCCTGCAACTCGCGGCCCAACAGCACAGCATTAACCGCTAGAAACAGCAGTGGCGCTCCGACCCCGGTGACAATCAGGACCAAGGCAAGCGGCAGCGCCAGCAGGTTGAACAGCAGCGCCCGCCCGGCCCCGGCGCTGGCCCGCCCGGCCTCTTCGCGCCAATCAAGCTTGCGTGCGCTGGCGGCCATTTCCGGGTAATCGCGCGCCTCGATCGCTTGGACCACCGCGTCGGCGAAGAATTGCAGCACGGCCAGCGCCACAATCCGCCACAACAGCCAGCCGCCGATCAGAACCACCACGGTCGAAGCCAGCTGGCTGATCGCGGGATCGGCAAAATAGCGCAGGATTAACGCGTTCAGCCCCTGCCACCCGGCAATGCCCAGCACCAGGCAGACCAGCAGCGTCACCGCCAGGCTTTTCAGCCAGATCGGCAGCAGCCGGGGGTCGGCCATCCGGGTCAGAGCGAGAGTAAAAGCGCGCAGCATCGCAGCACAGAATCGCCCGCCGCCCGCCGCAAGTCAACGCCGCTTCCCAGCTTTGCAAAAAGCCGCTAGGCGCGGCGCGATTTTCCCCGTGGTTACAGGATCCTTGCCGATGTCCAATCCCAGCATCCAGATTATTGCCATTGGCAATGCCATCGTCGATGTCATGGCGCCGTGCGATGATGCGCTGATTGAGCGGCTTGGCCTGGTGCGCGGCGGGATGACCTTGATCGATACGCCGCGCGCGCAGGAATTGTATGACGCGATGGGCCCGGCGCGTGAGATTTCGGGCGGGTCGGCGGCTAACACGCTGGCGGGCCTTGCCGCGCTGGGTTCAAGCTGTGCGTTCATCGGGCAGGTTGCCAGCGACCAGTTGGGTGAAGTGTTCGCGCACGATATCCGTGCGGGCGGGATCCGCTTTGAGACCCCGGCCCGCGCCGGTGATCCGCCGACAGCGCGCTGCCTGATTTTCGTAACGCCCGATGGGCAGCGGACGATGAACACGTTCTTGGGGGCTTCGCAGTTTCTGCCCCCGGCGGCGCTGGACGAAGCGGCGATTGCCGATGCCGAAATCCTCTACCTCGAAGGCTATCTGTGGGATCCCGAAGAACCGCGCGCGGCGATGCGCCGGGCGATTTCGGCGGCGCGCGGTGCCGGCCGCAAAGTGGCCTTTACGCTGTCCGATGCTTTCGTGATCGAACGCCACGGCGATGATTTCCGCCGCCTGATCGAAGCGCAGGAGATCGACATCCTGTTTGCCAATCACATCGAACTGGCCGCGCTGACCGGGCTGGACGATTTCGATGCCGGGCTGGCCCAGCTCGCGCCGAAAGTGCCGACGCTGGTGGTGACCCGCAGTGAATTGGGCGCGGTTGCGGTGCAGGACGGCACCCGGACCGATGTCCCGGCCCAGCCGGTAGCGCGGGTGGTCGATACCACCGGCGCGGGCGATCTGTTCGCCGCGGGGTTCCTCCATGGCTATGTGAACCGTCGTCCAGTGGCCGAATGCCTGACTCTGGGGGCAATTTGTGCGGCTGAGATCATCTCGCACTATGGCGCGCGGCCCGAAGCCGACCTGAAGGAACTGATATTTGCCCGGCTGGGCTAGGACCCGATTCCTAACTGAGTCGATTTCCACAGCTTTATCCACTACGTTTTCCCCTCCGGGCGATTCGCGATTGCGATTACAGACACCGGAAAATGGGGGTTGCGGCATGAACGTGGTCACTTCGATCGGGAAGTTTGCCAGTCGGCGGGATGTTTCTGTGGATGGGGAACACCCCAGCCTTGTGGTCGCCGATGTTGCGGCCCGGCCGCGCGGTCCCGCCAAAATCATCACCGTAGCCAATGAAAAAGGCGGAGTCGGTAAATCGACTTTGGCCTTTCACCTCGCCGTTGCCTTGGCCGATACCGGGCACAAAGTGCTCGCGGTCGATCTCGACCGGCGTCAGCAATCGCTCAGCCGGGCGCTGATCGCGCGCAGCGGCACCGCCAAGCGGCTGGGTGCGCGGCTGCCTTTGCCGCGCCACCTGCTGTTGCAGCAGCCATCGGGCGCGCAGCTGTGTCAGGAGCTGGCCCGGGCCGGATGGGACTGCGACTTTGTCGTAATTGACGCGCCGGGGCATGACAGCCCGATTGCCCGGCGCGCGATTGCCATGGCGGACAAGCTGGTGTCGCCGGTTAATTCTTCGTTTGTCGATCTGGAGCTGCTGGGGCGGTTCCATCCCGTGACGCACAAGCTGACCGGGCCGGGCTGCTTTTCGGCGCTGGTTTCAGAACTGCGCTTTGCCCGGGCCGAGGCAGGGCTGGCGCCGCTCGACTGGTTGGTGACATTGAACCGCAAACGGCGCGAAAAAAGCCACAATCAGGACCGGATCGAAGCGGCCCTGCGGCGGCTGGCCGAGCGGATGGATTTCCGTTTGGGCGCGGGTCTGCACGAGCGGGTGGCGTACCGCGAACTGGTTCTGCTCGGGCTGACCCAGCTTGATCTGCACCGCTTTCCCGATGCGGCGCGGACCAAGTCCGTGGCCACTGGCGAAGTGATGCAGTTGCTCGATGACCTGGGGATTGAGCTGGAAAGCGGCGGGCTGCTGGCCTGCGTTAATGCCTCAGCGCCGCAACCGGCCTATTCGTCCCACTTGGGATAACGCAGGATCGGAGTTTGCCCGCGCAGGAACCCGCTTGGCAAGGTTCCGGTCAGTGCTTTGAAATCTCGAATGAAATGCGATTGATCTGCGTAACCGGCCTCATGCGCCAGCGCGGTCCAGCTGGTTTCTGGCTCCAGTTCTTTGCGGTGCACGGCATGACCGATCCGGCAGATCCGGGCATAATGCTTGGGGTTGAGCCCGGTCAGCGAACGAAAGCGCCGCTGAAAATGGCGCAGAGATAACCCCGACGCATCGGCGAGGTCCTGGATCGGCACGGTTCCGCGCAGCATTCGCAACCGGGTCGCTTCGCGCGCGACCGGATCGTTACAGAAATTGTCGCTGCCGAGCGACTGCAACCAGCGATCGGCCGGGGCCACCATGGCCTGCCAATCGGCGGCTGCACGCAGTTCTTTCAACAGTTCGCCGGGCAGATCCAGCGCAACGAAGCCGTCGACCAGCGTGACAGGATCAACCCCAAACAGCCGGCCAGCAGCGGCGGGCTGCAATCGCGCCGAAAATGTCCGCAGATCGCCGTTAGTTTCCATGTCGTAGCGATAGTGGGTCAGCGGCCCAAACAGGCCAACCTGCGGCGCTTTGCGCCGGTCGCGGGTTTCTAGATCATAGAGCCAGTGTTCGCCATCAAGCACGATCTGGACAAAACAATTGGGCCGGGCCGGGATGACCCGGCGCGCAAGCTCGCCCCGTCCGGCAATTTCCCCACCGACGTAACCGATCAGGCAGGACTTGAGTTCGGGGCACGCGCTCTCGATCAGGGTAATTTTCACCCTCATTCCTTCATTGAGACACAACCCATGTTTTATTCTTTTATGATTGTACCTTAGCTTCGCGAGCCACTTCGCGCCAGCCTATATCGCGGCGGTAAAATCCAGCGGTAAAATCGATCTTCTCGGCCGCTGTATAGGCAACCTGCTGGGCGGCGCTGACCGAATGGGCGCGGGCCGCCGCGTTCAGGACCCGCCCGCCATTGGCGACCAGTCCGCCATCGCGCAGCGCGGTTCCGGCTTGAAATACCATGGCCCCGTCCGCTTCGGCGGCGGCAATCCCGGCAATAGCCCCGCCTTTGACCGGCGCTTCGGGATAGCCCCTCGCTGCGATCACGACGGTCAGCGCGGTATCGTCTGAAAAGCGCGGGGGCGGTAATGTGCTGAGGCGGCATTCGGCAGTGGCGAGCAGCAACTCGGCCAGATCGCCTTCAAACCGCAGCATCAACACCTGGCATTCGGGATCACCGAAGCGGGCGTTGTATTCAATCAGTTTGACCCCCTCTCGGGTCAGCATCAGCCCGGCAAACAGGACGCCGGAATAGGGCATCCCTTCGGCCGCCATGCCCTGCACCGTTGGCACCACAATCCGCTGCAGCGCCTCAGCCTCGAGCAGCGGGGTCAACACCCGCGCCGGGCTATAGGCGCCCATCCCGCCAGTGTTGGGCCCGATATCGCCATCTCCGACCTGCTTGTGGTCCTGCGCCGACCCGAACGGGACCACGGTGTGGCCGTCGGTGATCGCAAAGAAGCTGACTTCTTCGCCCTCCATAAACTCCTCGATCACGGCCTCGGCCCCAGCCGCGCCGAACCGGCCCGAAAAGATCTCGCGGATCGCCTGTTCGGCTTCGGACTGTGTTATTGCCACCGTCACGCCTTTGCCCGCCGCCAGACCATCGGCCTTGATCACCACCGGGATCGGAAACGCGGCCAATGCAGCCAACCCTTCGGCTTCAGTGGTGACGCGCTTGAACGCAGCGGTCGGGATAGCGTGGCGCGCGCACAGTTCCTTGGTAAAGGCCTTGGATCCTTCGAGCTGAGCCGCAACCTTGCTTGGCCCGAACACCGGAACACCCGCGCCGCGCAGGCTATCGGCGATCCCATCAACCAGCGGTGCTTCGGGGCCAACCACCACCAGGCCGATCTGCTGCGCCGCGCAGAACGCCAGCACATCGGCGTGGTTTTCCGCGTTCAGCCCGACCAGTTCGGCGTAATCGGCAATTCCGGGGTTGCCCGGCGCCGCGAACAATTTGCCGCACAGCTGCGATTGTGCGAGTTTCCAGGCCAAGGCGTGTTCGCGCCCACCAGACCCCAACAGCAGGATATTCATGTCAGCGCCGCCTTTTACCGAAGAAGAACCCGCCGGGTTGGTAGCGAAGGAAGCGGCGGGCGACAACGCCGCTGCGCACTCGGTCAGCGAGATTTCCGCATTGCTGAAACGGGTGGTTGAAGACCAATTTGGCTTTGTGCGGGTGCGCGGCGAAATCAGCGGGTTCAAACGGGCCGCGTCGGGCCATGTCTATCTGGCGCTGAAGGACGAGAATGCGCGGCTCGAAGGGGTGATGTGGCGCGGCACCACTCAGCGGCTCAATTTTCAGCCCGAAGATGGCTTGGAAGTGATCGCGACGGGCAAGCTGACCACCTATCCGGGCCGCTCTAACTATCAGCTGGTGATTGAGCGGATGGAAGTGGCCGGCGAAGGCGCGCTGCTGGCGCTACTGGCCCGTAACAAAGCCCGGTTTGAAGCCGAAGGCCTGTTTGCGCCCGAACGCAAGCGCGCGCTGCCTTATGTTCCGCGCACAATCGGTGTGGTCACGTCGCCAACCGGTGCAGTGATCCGTGATATCCTGCACCGCCTGGCAGACCGGTTTCCAGTCCATGTGCTGGTCTGGCCGGTGCTGGTTCAGGGCAACGGCGCGGCGGGGCAGATCGCGGCGGCGGTGCGCGGGTTTTCGGCGCTGGCACCAGGCGGAGCAGTGCCCCGGCCTGATCTGGTCATCGTCGCGCGGGGCGGCGGTTCGATCGAGGATCTGTGGGCCTTCAACGAAGAAGACGTCGTCCGCGCGGTCGCCGATTGCACCATTCCAGTGATCTCCGCCGTCGGCCATGAAACCGACACGACATTGTGTGATTTTGCCGCAGACCGCCGCGCGCCAACCCCGACTGCGGCAGCCGAAATGGCCGTCCCGGTCCGCGCTGAACTGGCCAACCAGCTGGCCGAACTGGCCCTGCGCAAGCGCCGTGCAGTGCTGCGTCCGGTGCAGCTGGGGCGCGAGCGGTTGGCGGCCCGGGCCGAGCGGATGCCCGCCCCGCAGGCACTGCTCACCCCCCACGCTCAGCGGCTGGACGATCTGGCCGAGCGGCTGCGGCGCGGACTGTCTGATCGGACGATGCTGGCGCGCGGACAATTGCAGCGGGTCGCGGGCGGGCTTTCTGCGCCCTTGCTGAAGGCGCGGATCAATGCGGCACAGGGACGGCTGGATGGACTGGCCCGGCTGTTTGTCTCGCTCGATCCCGATCAGGTGCTGGCGCGCGGTTATGTCCGGGTGACCGGGCCCGATGGGCGGACCTTGACCACCAAAGCCGCCGCCGCGCGCGAAACCGTGCTGGCGCTGCATTTTCACGACGGCGCACTGGAAGCAGCGCCCGGCGCTGCGCCAGCCCGTGCTGCCGCTCGGCCCAAAAGCGCGCTGCAGCCGCCCGATAGCCCGCAGGGTAAATTGCTCTGAAAGCTTAGCCTTGCTAAGACGGAGCCATGTTGATGAATTCTGCCGATCGCCCCGCCATGCTGTTTTATCAGCCCAATGGCTTTCGCGTGCTCAGCCCGGGCACTCATGTGATTTGCGCGGTCAGCGCCGAAGCGGTGCCGCTCGAAGCGCTGCGCTATTGGAGCGCGGACAAGCAGGAAGCCTATGCCAGCGCCGAGCTCGCGACCCGGCGGTTAACCGGGCAGGGATGAAGAATGGGATGAATGACGGGATGAAGCGGCGGCTGTTTCTGGCCGGTGGCGGCGCGCTGGCCGGGCTGGGCCTGTGGCGCGCGCGCGGCTTGGCGGCGGAAACGCTGGGGCTGGATCCGCGCTCTGACTTTGCCCTGAACGGTCAGCTGAGCCAAGGCGGCTGGGCCCGCGGGCGGGCGCCGCAGGGCAGCAAAGCGCTGACGTTCAATGGCCGCGAGGTGCGGCTGGCCGCGGATCAGGCCTTTCTGATTGCGTTTGACCGGGATGCCGCCGCGCGCGCCGAACTGCTGGCGCAGCTGCACGATGGCAGCCTGATCTCCGGCCAGATTGCGATTGCCCCGCGATCGTGGAAGATCGAACACATCCCGCTCGGGCCCCGCCCCGGTGCCCCGCCCAGCGAGGCATATGCCCGCCGCCGCGAAGGAGAGACGGCCCGGATCAAGGCTGCCCGGGTTAAGGACCATCCGGCGAACGGCTGGCGGCAAAAGTTCATCTATCCCGCATTTGGCCGGATTTCGGGCCGGTTCGGCTCGCAGCGGATCTACAACGGCGTCCCCGGTTCGTACCATTCTGGCATGGACATCGCCACCGGCACCAGCGGCACGCCGTTTGTCGCGCCGGCCGATGGCGTGGTGATCCTCGCGGCGGAAAGTTCGTTCAGTCTGGAAGGCCGCTTGCTGATGATCGACCACGGGATGGGCCTCAACAGCGCGTTTCTGCATTGCTCTGGCCACGCGGTGAAAGAAGGCGATGTGGTTAAGCAAGGCCAGTACATTGGCCGGATCGGCGCAACTGGCCGGGCAACCGGCCCGCATTTGCACTGGTCGCTCAAATGGCGGGAATCGCGGCTTGATCCGTTGCTGTTCGTCGGCGCGATGCCGCAGCGTTAGGAATTGAATGAAGCGCTGATTACTGAATGCGCCGCATTTTCAGCGCGGACTGACCATCGACGCTGACGAAATAGCTTCCGACGGCCCCTTTGCTGACTATTACTTTCTGGCCTGCGCGCGGCGACAACGGAAGAACCTTGGAATCGATCTGCTCCCATGTGCCCGCCCCGGTCAACACGATGATCCAGCCGCCATCGCGCGATCTGCGGGCCGAAACTACGGTGGTATCAAGCCGCTTGGCCTCCGCCTGTTCGCCATCTTCGCCCAGGATCGGGGACACCGGCAGCGCAAACCCGAACAGGCCCTTGCGCGCTTTCTCAACCTCGGCCCGGTCTGCCACTACGATCTGGCGTTTCTCGGTCGCGTCGGCCAGAACGGCCGACTGCGCGTCATAGCAAGCGAGCCGGGCCTGCGGATCGGCGATTTTGCGGCATTCCAGCAAATCACTGAACACTTTGGGCTGCGCGGCCGGTCCGGCCTTGGGGCGATCTGCACTCAGCGGAGCCGCGAGCAACAATGCAGCCAATCCGAAAAACTTCAACCCAAATGCCATAACCTGTCCTCCCAGACCGTTCGGACAAACCCCTATCGGTCATGTCGGCTCCGCGCAACATTGTTGCAGAAAGGCTACACTATGCCCGGAATCCGGCCAATTAAGCGGGGATTAACTTTACACCACGCTGTCCGGCGGACATCAGAGCCGCATTCTGGACGGGGTTTTTTGCGCGATAAGTGCGATCAGCTCGTCAGGGAAGTCACCAGGGGCCGCCAAGCTCCTCACGATAAGGGACTGTCATCGTGAAGAAAATTTCAACTCTCCGGAGCACTGCCGCTCCGCTCGCGCTCGGTTTTGCGCTGCTTGCTACTCCGGTTTACGCGCAGGATGCCGACGCTCAAGACGATGCTGGCGAAGAAGCCGTAATCGTCGTTACCGGTACCCGCATTCAGAACCAGAACCTGACTGCCGTTTCGCCGGTCACCACCGTGACCAACACCGACATCAAACTGTCGGGCACCCAGAAGACCGAAGATCTGCTCAACTCGTTGCCGCAGGTGTTCGCTAGCCAGTCTTCGACCCTTTCCAACGGCGCCAGCGGCACCGCCACGGTCGATCTTCGCGGTCTCGGTTCGCGCCGCACTCTGGTGCTGATCAACGGCCGCCGCCTGATGCCAGGTGACGTATCCAGCTCGGCTGCCGATCTTAACTTCATTCCTTCGTCGATGGTCAAGCGCGTTGACGTGCTGACCGGCGGCGCTTCGGCTACTTACGGGGCAGACGCGGTTTCGGGCGTTGTCAACTTCGTGATGGACACTGATTTCACCGGTCTGCGGATTGATGCCAACTACGGCGTCTATCAGCACAACAACCGCAGCACGATCACTCCGCCGCTGCTGAACGCCCGCTCAAGCGCAGGCTTCAGTAACTATGTGTACCCGGTTGGCAGCGTCGTTGATGGCGGCCAGTTCGATGGCACGGTTTCGTTTGGGACCAAGTTCGATGATGACCGCGGTCACGCATCGGCGTACTTCGGCTATCGCAAAGCCAATCCAGTTCTGCAGGCCCGCCGCGATTACAGCGCGTGCACCATCCAGAACACCGGGGCTGCACTGACTGGCCCGCGCCGCCTCAACCCAGCTGCGCCGCTGCAGTGCGGTGGTTCGGCGACTTCGGCGACCGGCACTGCGTTCTTCTTCAGCACCTCGTCGTCATCGTCGACTGTCGGCGCGCTTGGCGCCGGTACGCTGACCCAGGGCACGCTCAACCGTTACAACTTCGCGCCGCTGAACTACTTCCAGCGTCCTGATGAGCGTTATACGGCTGGTGCCTTCGTTGATTACGAAATCAGCCCGGCGCTGCATCCGTACATGGAATTCATGTTCATGGATGATCGCACTGTGGCCCAGATCGCCCCATCGGGTGACTTTGGTAACACGCTGACGATCAACTGCGACAACCCGTTGCTTTCGGCTCAGCAGGCCAGCCTGATCTGCGCCAACGGCAACCTGATCAATGGTTTCGTCGGCACCTTCCCGACCGCCATCAATGCCGGATACAACCCGAACGTGGGCCCAGCCATCAACTTTGTTGATCCGTTTGACGGCCACACCTACAACAAGGGCTTCTTCCAGCTCCTGCGCCGCAATGTCGAAGGCGGTCCGCGTCAGAACGATCTGCAGCACACCGCCTATCGCGCCGTGCTCGGCATGAAGGGTGAACTCGGCAGCGCCTGGAACTACGATGCGTACTACCAGTATGGCCGGATGAACTATTCGCAGGTCTATTCGAACGAACTGTCGGTTTCGCGTCTGACCAATGCCTTGGACGTCGTTGACGATCCGCGGGTTGCAGGCATCCAGGCGATCTGCCGCGTGGCCTTGACCGGTCAGGATCCGACCTGCCGCCCGTATGACGTGTTCACCGGCGCCGGTCCTTCGGCAGCGGCACTCGCCTATCTGCAGGGTACCGGTTTCCAAAAGGGCACCGTTTCCGAACAGATCGCCAGCGTCAACTTCACCGGCGATCTCGGCAGCTACGGCATCAAGTCGCCGGGCGCCCAGGACGGCGTGACGATTGCGATCGGCGGCGAATACCGCAAGGAAAGCCTCGACCTGCAGACCGACAATGCGTTCCAGACCGGCGATCTTGCTGGTCAGGGCGCGCCGACTCTGCCGATCCAGGGTTCGTTCACGGTGACCGAACTGATCACCGAAATCGACATTCCGCTGGTTCAGGAAGGCATCTTCCACAACCTCAGCCTCAACGCCGGATACCGCTTCTCGCACTACTCGATCTCGAACGGTAACAAGTTTGACACCAACACCTTCAAGGTTGGTGTGGACTTTGCTCCGATCAAGGACATCCGGTTCCGGGCTGCCTATAACCGCGCGGTTCGTGCGCCGAACATCCAGGAACTGTTCTCCACTCAGATCGTTGGGCTTGATGGATCGACCGATCCGTGCACTGGCGGACCGATCACGGCGACTCAGTATGGCTGTCTCGCTCAAGGCCTGACTGTCGGCCAGAACGTTACTGCCAACCCTGCGGCGCAGTATAACGGCCTGCTCGGCGGCAACCCTAATCTTCAGCCGGAAAAGGCCACCACCAAGACGGTCGGTGTCGTGATCCAGCCGCGGATGATCCCGGGTCTGTCGTTCTCGGTCGATTGGTATGACATCAAAATCACCAACGCCATTCAAGGCTATGGTGCTGATGCCATTCTCAATGCTTGCGGCGCCTCGGCTTCGCTGGCAGCGGCAAATGCCAACCCGGCTTGCGCCTTGATCAACCGGAACGCAGCTGGATCGCTGTGGCTGTCGTCAGACGGTTATGTGATCGACCTGCAGACCAACGTCGGCGGCGTGCAAACCCGCGGTCTCGAATTCAACGGCAGCTATGCCCGCGAAATCGGCGGCCTCGGCACTGTTTCGCTGAACTTCGTTGGAACCCGGCTCGACAAGTTCGAAGTCGATAACGGCCTGACCCCGCTGTACAATTGCGCTGGCTACTATGGCACCACTTGCGGCGGCCCGCTGCCTAAATGGCGTCACAAGCTGCGCGCAACGCTCAGCACCAAGATGGGTCTCGGCTTCTCGGCTCAGTGGCGCTACTTTGGCCCGGTTTCGATCGATTATTCGAACCCAAGCTCGTCGCTGGCCGGTAACTACTACAACTTCGGTTCGCGGATCGGCGCGCAGAGCTATTTCGATCTGTCGATGAGCGCCAATGTCGGGAACAACTTCTCCTGGCGTCTGGGCGTGAACAATATGCTTGATCGCCAGCCACCGCTCGTCACTTCGGGCAGCGGCGCCTTCGGTGCCAGCGCTTGCGCCGGCGTCGTTTGCAACGGCAACACCTATCCGGGCACTTACGACTCGCTCGGCCGCTACATCTACACCGGCATCACCCTGGACTTCTAAACCAGGCGATTGCCCGCTAAACAGGCGGCGGCTTCCCAACCCGGGAAGCCGCCGTTCCTGTTTCTGCCCTTTGATTTGAAAAGCCGATCAGCCCGATGACCCAATCCGCCTCACCCGACACCATGCAGCGGATCATGGCTGTGGCCCGCAGCCGCCAGCTCGATGAAGCCGCTGTGCTAGCGGCCCGGGCAGCGACCGTGCATCCGGAAGACACCCGGCTTGCCGCCCTTGCGGGCGCAATCGAATTCCAGCGCGGCCAGCACGAAGCAGCGGCCAGCTATCTCACCATCGCCCGCCAGGGCCACCCCGGCGATGCGACAATCCGGGGCAACCTCGCCGAATCGCTCTATCACCTCGGCCGGACCGAAGAAGCCGCTGCGCTATGCGACGATCCTGCAATCGCTGCTGATCAAAGCCTTCGGATTAACCGCCTCGGTGCGTTCTTTGCGCAGGAACAGCAGGATTTCACCCGGGCAGCAAAGCTCTATCGCCGGATCGTCGGCCTGCACAAAGACGACTGGTCGAGCTGGAACAACCTCGGCAATGCGCTCGGCTCCCTGGGCGAACACGAAGCGGCAATCGAAGCGCTGCAAACCGCCGCCGGGCTGGATCCCCAATCCGGCCCGATCCAGATCAACCTCGCCAATGCCTTGTTCGCCGCAGGTCGGTTTGACGAGGCGGAAACACGGCTAAAGCAATTGGCCGAAACCGATCCCACCGACTCCGCCCCATTGCTGTCGCTGTTCGCCGCCTACCGCGATGTCGGGCGTGAGGCCGAGGCCTATGCCGCTATCGCCGAAGCTGCGACCCGCGCGCCGCAAAACGCCGAAGTTCGCTCCGATTACGGTCAGGAAGCCGCCCGTCAGCATGATTACGCAATTGCCGAGCAAGAGTTTGAAGCCGCGCTGGCAATCAACCCTCAACTGGGGCCGTCCTATGTCGGGCTCGGCTCGCTGTACGAACGGATGAACCGCGAGGACGAGGTTGAGCCGCTACTAACCCGCGCCCAGACCAATCAGACCGATCCGCAATCCGCCGCCTACATCGAAGCTCTGATTCACAAACGCGGCGAAGATTTCGCCGCGGCTTTCGATGCGCTTGAGCGTTCAGGCGATGTCGTCGTTCCCGGCCGCAAACTCCATTTGCGCGGGGTCATGCTCGACCGGCTCAAGCGGCATGACGAAGCCTTCGATGCGTTCCTGGCGATGAACGCCCACTGGCAGCAGGATCCGACACAGCCCACCGAGCGGGCCGCGCTATACCGTCAGGCGGTCGCCAGCGATACCGAGCTGATCCAGCCGGAATGGCTGGCCAGCTGGACTCCCCCGCCACCACCGGATGGCTGGCCGACCCCGACCTTCCTCGTCGGGTTCCCGCGCTCTGGCACGACGCTGCTCGATACCATGCTGATGCGCGAGCCGCGCGCCATGGTGCTCGAGGAAGAACCGTTTCTGGCCCAACTGGAAAGCCGCGCCGGCGGGATCGAAGCATTCCCCAGTCTTGATGCCAAGGCCCTCAGGGAAGGCCGCGACTATTACTTCTCGCGCGTCGCCGAACTGGGCGAAGTGAACCGCGATACCTTCCTGATCGACAAGCATCCATTGCATCTCAACAAAGTGGCGGTCTGCCAGCGGTTCTTCCCCGATGCGAAATTCATCCTCGCGCTGCGGCATCCATGTGACGTGGTGCTCAGCTGCTTTCTGACCAACTTCCAGATCAACAACGCCATGGCGAACTTCCTCGATCTGGGGGACGCCGCGGAGCTGTATGATCTGACCTTCAGCCATTGGGAAAACGCCCGCCGGGTGTTCGATCTGCCGGTCTCAACCGTGGTCTACGAGCGACTGATCGAAGATACCTCGCGCGAACTCCGCCCGTTGTTTGACTGGCTTGGGCTCGAATGGCCGGGTGATGAGCTCGATCACCGCGATGCTGCGCGGGCGCGCGGGGTGGTTCACACTGCCAGCTATGCCCAAGTGACCGAACCGATTTACAAGCGCGCCGCCGGGCGTTGGCACAACTATGCAGCGCAGCTCGAGCCCGTCTGTGACCGGCTGCGGCCATGGGCGGACCAGTTCGGTTACTCGCTCGAAGACGGCCGGACACCCGATTGGCCTCGCCAAACGCGGGCCGCCGGGTGAGCGTCGAGGCGCGTCTGGCCGCTGCCGATGCCGCCGCCGCCAGCGGTGATCTGGCCGGAGCCGCGGCGCAGATCGAAGCCGTATTGGCCGAAACCGATCTGGGCCCGGCGGTTTGGCTTAAGCTGGCGGGCCTGCGCCGGGCTTTGCGCCAACCCCGCCGCGCTCTGGATGCCGTGCACAGCGCATTGGCCCACGCTCCGCTCGATTTCGTCGCCCTGACATTACGCGCGGGCCTGTTGGAAAAGGTCGAGCCCGAACGTGCCGGTTTGGCTTGGTCAGAGGCACTGGCGCAAAGGCCTGTGGGCGAGTTGCCAGCCGGGCTGGCCGCCGCAGTGGCGCATGGCGAGACGCAGAGCGCGAACTGGCTGGCGGCGCGCGAAAAGTATTTGGCCGCCGCGACCGACACAGCCGATGTTCCGGCTGGTTCGGATGAAGCCTGGCGGATCGAACGGTTTCGCAGCAACGTGCTGCGCAAAACGCGGGTATGGCATAGCGAACCGACCCATTTTCACTATCCGGGGTTGGTCGAGCGCGAGTTCCATCCGCGCAGCCGCTTTCCCTGGCTGGCCGAACTGGAAGCCGCCACGTCGGTGATTCGCGCCGAAATGCAAGCCGCACTTGCCTCGCAGCGGGCCGAACTGGCCCCCTATCTGGACTATCAGAACCACGAAGCGCTGGCCCAATGGAAGGCGCTCAACCACAGCCCGGATTGGACTGCGCTGCATCTGCTCAAACAGGGCGCGCAGATCGCTGCCAATGCCGCGCTGTGCCCGCAAACAATGGCGCTGCTGGCGCGATTGCCGCAACCCGGGATCCCCGGCGCCTCGCCCAATGCGATGTTTTCACTGCTCGCTTCGCAAACCGCGATCCCGCCGCACGTCGGCGTCAACAATGCCCGCTTGGTCTGCCATTTGCCGCTGGTGGTGCCGCACGGCTGCTGGTTCCGGGTCGGCGCCGAGACCCGGTTCTGGCATGAAGGAGAGGCTTTCGTGTTCGACGATACGATTGAGCACGAGGCAGCCAATCCGAGCGATCAGCTACGCGTGGTCATGATCTTCGACCTGTGGCACCCCGACCTGAGCCCGGCCGAAGAACAAGCCGTCGCGGCGCTGATTGGGGCCGAAGCCACTGCGGACAGCGGCCTGTGACGGCGCTGGCCGATCAGGCGCAGGCCGCGCTCGCCAACGGCACAGAAGCTGCGGCGGAAACCGAACTGGCCAACTGGCTCGCGGCAAATGGACCCGATCCGCAGCTGCTGCACTGGCGGGCCTTGCTGCTGCGCAGCTTGGATCGCCGCGCTGAGGCGATTGCGCTGCTCGAAGCCGCCGCCCGTCTCGCCCCTTCCGATCCCACAATCGCCCATAGTCTGGCCCAAACCAGCCTCGAAGCGGGGCTCAACGCGGCGGACCTGTTTGAGGCCGCACTGAGGCTTAGCCCAAGTAACGCCGAAATCCGGCTGGGCTATGTCGCGGCAAACCAGGCTGCGGGCAATGGCCTCGCGATGCTCGATATGCTCGCCGCTGGGCTTGAAACCAACCCGGGATGGTTCGACGGGCACCGCCAATTTGCCCAGCTCGCGAACCAGCTCGGGCTGGGCGAGCGGGCCCTGGACACGCTCGATAAGGCGGCGCAACGCTTTCCCGATCAGC
Source organism: Novosphingobium sp. (assembly GCA_043756025.1). Classification (GTDB taxonomy): domain Bacteria; phylum Pseudomonadota; class Alphaproteobacteria; order Sphingomonadales; family Sphingomonadaceae; genus Novosphingobium. The sequence goes on from JAYURW010000010.1 coordinate 21,049, forward strand.
CCAATGCCAGTTTCGTGGCGATTGATCTGCTGTCCGCCGCCGCCAACAACGCAGCCGTACTGGTGCGTGCTGAAGCTCTGTTGGCACAGGCCGGTGAAATTCCTGCCGTGCTCCTGGCCAAGGCGGTCGCGCTGGGCGAGCTGGGCGATGGTGCTGGGGCCAAGGCTCTTTACGCAAAGCTGGGCGAGCCGGCCGATCCCAAACACGCGGTTTATCTGATGCGGCAACATCTCCGCGATGACGAGCCCAAGGCGGCGCTTAAGGTGGCCGAGCCGTGGCTGGGCACCAGCTCTGCAACACAGCTTTGGCCCTATGTTGGGCTCGCTTGGCGCATGCTGGGTCACCGCCAAGCTGCTTGGTTTGAACAACAAGCCGGGCTGGTTCGGACTGTCGATCTGGACGTTTCAGCGGAGCAACTGTCCGGATTGGCGGCGCGGTTGCGAACGATCCATGCGGGCTCCGGCCGGTTCATGGATCAATCCGTACGCGGCGGCACGCAGACCGATGGGCCATTGTTTGCGCGGATCGAGCCCGAGATCGTACAAATTCGGCAAGCAATGATCGGCGCCTTTCAGGAGCATTTGGCCGGGCTGCCACCGATCGATGATCGCCATCCCCAGCTGGCCTTGCCGCGCGGCCAGACCCCGCGCTTTGCCGGAAGCTGGTCAGTGCGCTTGGTTGATGAGGGTTTTCATGCCAGCCACCACCATCCGCATGGCTGGTTCAGTGCGGTTTTTTATGTCGCGGTGCCCGATGATCTAGCCCAAACCGACGGCCAGTTGGCGCTCGGCGCGGCTCCACCGGAACTGGGCTTAGGGGTCGGACCACTGCAACTGATCGAGCCCAAACCCGGCCGATTGGTGATCTTTCCATCGACCATGTGGCATGGTACAGTGCCGTTCTCAAAAGGCGAACGGATGACAATTGCCTTCGATATGGCTCGGCCTTTTGCGGAGACGTGATATGAGCATTCTTGCTGCGACACTGCTGATCGTTTCCTCTGGCGCGGCGGCTGCCGAGACCCCGGCAAGCCCGGTTCCCCCTGCGCCACCAGCCAAAAGCGAGCCCGCTGAGGTCTCTCACGATCCGATTCTCTGTCAGCGTTCGACCGAAATTGGTTCGCGGCTCAAGCGCCGCAAAGTCTGTATGCACCGCAGCGAATGGGATCGGCAGCGGCTTGAAGACAAGCAGATGATCGACCGCACCCAGGTTCAGCGCGGAGTTACCCCTGCGGGGTAACGCGTAACCGGAAAGGACCGGCCAGTCCGGCCCAGTGTGTTTTCAATCCCAACCAAACGATCGCTGAGGCGGTTCTGCGCCCTTCTGCTCACGCTTCCTCTGCTCGCAGGGGTGTGGTGGCGTGGCGAGGTTGCCAAGCCCAGCCGCGAACTGCAGCTCGAATTGGCACCGTTGGCGAATGCGCCAGGCTGTTGCAAAAGCGGCCCATTCGAGCTGATCGGGTCTTGGCAACTGTTGAGCCCGCATCAGGATTTCGGCGGCTATTCAGCGCTGCTTGAACCCTCGCCGGACCGGCTACTGGCGTTCAGCGACCGTGGCTATTTCATGGAGTTCTCGGCGCCCGGAACACCGCCGCGACCGATTCGGATCGGGCCGATGCTGCCAGACCCCGCGCGGCTGAAAGCTAATCGCGACGTCGAATCCGCCACCCGCGACCCGGCCACGGGACGGATCTGGATCGGGATGGAAGGGCGCGGAGCGATCGTCCGCCACGGCCCAGCCCTTGACCGAGAGCAGTTCCGCGAGGTTCCAGAAATGCGCGTCTGGCCGCAAAATTCCGGGCCAGAGGCGATGGTCCGGTTGACCGATGGGCGGTTTGTCGCCTTGTGCGAATGCAACCCCGGCTGGTCGCAGGGCGGAACCCACCCTGCCTTGCTGTTTAACGGTGACCCGGCCAGTGGCGCTGCGGCCCAGCCGTTCACTCTTGCCGGGGTTGATGGCTATCGCCCGACCGATATGGCGCAGTTGCCCGATGGCCGTGTGTTGATTCTTGCACGGCAGCTGGTTTGGCCGGTTCCGGCGCGATTTGCCGTCAAGATCCTGATTGCCGACCCGGTGGAGATCGCGCCCGGCATGGTCTGGCAGGCGCGCGAAGTGGCCGATCTGTCAGCCCCCTGGCCGACCGACAACTATGAGGGGCTGGCGATTGAGCGGCAGGCGGACGGCACGTTGATCGCGTGGATCATCAGCGATGAAAACGCCGCAGTGACCCAGCGGGTGTTGCTGCTGAAAGTGCGGATCGACGAATCGAAGCTGTGAATATGCAAAAGGCGCCCGGTGATCCGGACGCCCTTGCTTGGCTTGACGCTGATCGCGCGGATCAGGCGGCTTCGGCCACTTTCTTCTTCAGGTCGCGCTTGACCTTTTGGGCGGTGGTCGAAAGCTTTTCGTCCGACGTCTTGAGCAACCAGTTGTCCAGGCCGCCAACGTGCTCGACCGAACGCAGGCCGTTGGTTGAAACACGGAACTTGAAGCTCCGGTCCAGACCATCAGACATCAACGTGACCTTCTGCAGGTTGGGCAGGAACACGCGCTTGGTCTTGTTGTTGGCGTGGCTGACGTTGTGGCCGACCTGGCGACCTTTTCCGGTCAGTTCGCAAATACGGGACATGGCTAAAACTCGCTTGAAACTGTGCACCCGGCGTTGGGCGAAGGCGCGCGCATAGCGATTCACCCTTGAAGGGTCAAGAAATACCCGCCAACCCGGCCAAATGAGCCGCTGGCCCCTGCCCGAACCGATGAAACTGGCGCTTGCGCAAGCGCGGGCGGGCGAATCCGCTGGTGAAGTGCCGATCGGCGCCGTCGTGGTCAAGGACGGCGCAGTAATCGCCAGCGCCTATAACACGCCGCGCAGCTCCCACGATCCGACCGCTCACGCCGAAGTGCTGGCGATTCGCGCCGCCGCGCTGGCGCTCGGCAACGAACGGCTCGATGGCTGCGAGCTGTGGGTCACGCTGGAACCCTGCGCGATGTGCGCCGGAGCAATCGCCCACGCCCGGATCGCCCGGCTCTATTACGCCGCGCCCGATCCCAAAGGCGGCGCGGTGGAACACGGCGCGCGGGTGTTCGAACACGACCAAAGCCTGCACCGACCCGAAGTTTATTCCGGGATGGGCGCGGAGGAAGCAGGCGCGATGCTCAAGGCGTTCTTCGCTGCCCGCCGCTAAAGCCCCCGCCAAATCTTCAGCGGCACGTCGTTCTTCGGTCCAACCGCTCGCGCTTCGCAGCGTTTCGGGCGGAAGTCCTTGCCGTAACACAGCTGAATCTCGCGCAGCCAGCCGCCGTTGCTGACCCGCAGCCCAACCGATTCGGTGCGAATCCCTGGGTTGAGCGCGACAAACGCCTGCCGCAGATCGCCCGCTGTCAGATCCGGTTTACGCGACAGCTTGTCCGCATCGGGCAGGGTGACCGAATTCCACAGGATCGCCGAAACCTTGAAATAGGCCGCCGGGGTCTTGGCCATGCAGCTGCCGTGCTTGGCCCATTCGTGTTCGAGCAGCCACGGCACCGGGGTCATGCACAGGTTGGCCTTCAGCTCGGCCTCGGTCGGGCGCGGGGTGACGCTGCACCACTGCGGAAACTTGCCCGGCCCGCTTTCCGGCCACAGCCCGTGGAGCACGAACCCGAACCGCCCGATGGCGCCATTGCATTGCAGATTATCCGGGTCACTGGCCGCCTTGCCGCCCCGGCAAAACTCCGGCGACCAGCTGAGCGCCAGTGTATAGCCGCTGATCCGCGAAGTCCGCCGCGGCCCATCGGGCTGCGGCGCTGGCGGCATAGTGATGCTGGCAGGCGCGCGGCATTGATAGGCCTGGGCGAAGGCTGGAGCTGGAAGGGCCAGTGCGGCCAGAATCAGGGTTTTGCGAATCATAGCGGCGTAAAATCCAGTCCAACATCGGCGGCGGGCGCGCTTTGCGTTAGCCGGCCGACCGAAACGTAAGTCACGCCGGTCGCGGCAATCGCAGCGATGGTATCGAGCCGGACCCCGCCCGAGGCCTCGCACGGCACCCGTCCGGCGATGATCCCAACCGCTTCGCGCAATTGCGCCACGGTCATATTGTCGAGCAGGACATGGCTGGCCCCGACAGCAATCGCGGGCTCGATCTGATCGATCCGGTCAACCTCGCAGATGATGTCCTGGACCCCGGCTGCGCGCGCGCGGCGCACCGCTTCGGCCACGCCGCCCGCGACCAGCACATGGTTGTCCTTGATCATTGCCGCATCCCACAGCCCCATTCGGTGGTTGCGCGCGCCGCCCATCCGGGTGGCGTATTTCTCCAGATGGCGCAGGCCGGGCATGGTCTTGCGGGTATCGAGCAGGGTCGCGTGCCCGGCCATTGCATCAACATAGGCCCGCGTCATCGTGGCGATGCCCGACAGATGCTGGACGGTGTTGAGCGCGGAGCGTTCGGCGGTCAGCATCGCCCGGGCATTGCCGGAAAGCCGCATCAAATCGGTCCCGCCCGGCACCGCTGCGCCTTCATCGACCAGCACTTCGATCTCCATCGCCGGGTCGAGCGCGCGAAAAAACGCCGCCGCAATCGGCAAGCCCGCCACAGTCACCGCATCGCGGCTGTCCATCACGCCCGAAAACCGCGCGCCTTCCGGAATCACACTCTCACTGGTCACATCCCGCCCGCCGCCGGGCAGGCCAAGGCCGAGGTCCTCATCAAGCGTGGCTCGGACGAACTGGGCAAGGTCAAAGCCGGGAATTGTGAAACTGGTCATGACCGGTGTTTCGCCAGTTTGGCCGGGCCGCGCAAGCGCTTGTTGGCGGCTAACCTGACGAGTCTGACGGGGTCCAGAGCGAGAAAAAGCAACTTTCGTCACTTTGCGCCGCCTTGGGTCACTTTGTGTCACCTTCTGTCACCCTGTGCGCGGCGGCGGAGGGCGGCGGAAAGCCGCGCCCGGCCCGCTCGGCCATGCGCCAGGCCTCGGCAATTGCGGGCTGACGGTCGCGCAGCCGGTAAGCCGACTGCCGGCTCATCCCCGCCAGCTTTGTCGCCGCCTCGACCGACCCGGTCGCATCCAGCGCCGCCAGAAAAGCCACGATCCGCACCGGCGTCCATCGCCGCGGGTGCAGCGGATGAATGCGCGGCAGGCCGGGAATGGAGCGGGAGGGTTGAGGCTGGGGCTGAGGCTGGGTCATCCGGCAGGGTAGGGCAGATTTTGGCGGTGTAGGAAAGACGGATCAGAATGGGTTCGCGCAAAGACGCCAAGAGGTCGCGCTATGCGGCGCAGCCGTCGTTCACCGCAACGTGGCGCCGAGGTGAGACACCTGAAAGACAAAAGGGCTTCGCCCCAAACGCAACGCCTTGGCGTCTTTGCGTGATCAATCTCTTTCTACTTTGTGAGGCCAAGCGCAGACACCTTGCCTTCCAAGGCTCCACTTTGCATAGTCTCCGGACCAGAGACTCGACGGGGGATCAACCATGCCACCAGAAATCGCCGCGTTGATCGACGAGCCACTGTTGCTGGCCGCCGTATTGGCCATCGGCGCGTTCTGCGGGATCGTGGTTGAACGCTTTGTCGGACATATCGATCGCGAAAAGCGCAAGGCCTATTGGCGCGGGCGTAAGCAGGGCGGCGGATGGCAGAACGTCGGGCCAAAAGCGGTGCCGGTGGTCAAGGACAAGCCCGCGCTGAGCGATGCGGCAGAACAGCTACGGCTGGTCATGGCCTCCGATTTCAAACCGCGCGCCTTGCTCAACAAGGGCGAAGCGCGGGTCTTTGCCGAACTCGACAAACTGGTGATCGCCCGCAACCCCGGCTGGCAAGTGATGGCGCAAGTCTCGGTCGGCGAATTCGTCGGCTCAAGCGATCCCGCCGCTTATGCCTGCATCAATTCCAAGCGGGTCGATCTGCTACTGGTCGACCAAGACTGCCGCGCCCGCCACGCGCTGGAATACCAAGGCTCCGGGCATCATCAGGGGACGGCTGCGGCACGCGATGCGGTAAAGAAAGAAGCTCTGCGCAAGGCCGGGATCGGGTATCATGAGGTAGTTGCCGGCCACACGACGCCGAGCGAACTGCGGCGGTTGGTGGAAAAGTTGGTGCCGGTCGCGGGTTAAGTTTGACGGTCTTGAACCCGGAACTCTGGGCCGACCGCTGCCTAAGGCACCACCCACCGCCCAACCCAGCCGTCCCCGCAGCGTTCAAACAGCGCGCGGCGGTGGCCGTTGTGGGCGAGGTGGAGCCAATCGATTCGGGTCAGTTCGACGGTGATCACGGCAAAATTGGCCCGCCCGGCTTCGCTTTCTGCCAGCGTCGGGACGCGCCCTTCGGCGGCGGCGGGTAGCCCGCTCGTGGGGGCCACGCTGATCGTTCCGGGTGCCGCTTCAGCCAGATAGCAGCGGCGGCTGGACGGCGCGCTGGCGGCCCAGGCGGCGTCTGCGGCGGCACCGGTGCTCGCGGCTCGGCCAATCCCGGCGCAGCGCAATTGCAGCTTGGCCGCTGCATCATAGAACAGCAGCGAGACCGGGGCACCACCGCCGATCAGCGCCGCTTTGGGGCTGCGAGCATCGGTGTGAAAACGCAGGCTGGCCGCCGCTGGGTCGGTATGGCGCAGGACCATAACCCGCAAATCGCCGTCAGCCGTGCCGACAACCGGCGTGTGCCACGCTGACCGGCCGCTGGCCGCCGCATCCGCCAGCCGGGCCCACAGGTCGGCGGCGATAGCGTCAAGATTGTCAGCCAGTGTCATCGCGACGCTTCTCCCTCAATTTGCGTCGCCCACTACTACCGCTTTGGCAGCGCTTCCGCCCACCTGACTTTATGGGCTGCGCTTAGCGCAGAACGATATCCTGTTCGGCCAGCAGCGCGGGGATCCGCTCACGGAATGGGAAGAAGCCCTTGGTGGCATGCGGCCAAAACGCGTCGTCCCAGGCCCGGCGGCGCTGGTGCAGCGCAATGCCTTCCGCCGCCAGCACCGGGGCCAATGCGGCGAGCGCGTCGGCGACCGGGCCGATCGGGGCATAGGCGGTAACGATCGTGCTGACCTGTGCGGCGCGCGCGGCGGCGATCAGCGCGGGTCCATCGAGCGCGGCCTGAACCGCGCCGGGGCAGCCAAAGGCGGCGCTGGCGCGCTGGGCGGAATCGGCGGCCCCGGCGGAGGTAAAGGCCCGCGCTTGCTGACCCCATGGCCATCCCGGAACTGCGGCGACGGCATGGACGGCGCGGATGTTACTGTGGCCCGCAAACAGGTATTCGGGCGAGAGATCTTCGGGGGTGATCAGCAGCAACGCCGGTGCGGCTGGATCATAACCCGGCAGCGGCGCGAGCGCGGCGGGCCGGGGCAGTGGCTCCTCGCTCAGCGGCTCAGCCGTTCGCGCCAGCCCCTGCGGCGCGAACCGGCCGCCGGTAAAGCGGGCGATATTGTCAGCCGTGGCGAGATAGGTTTTGCCGGCGGTCTGCAAGCCCGCGACCCAGCGCCATGACAGCGTGTTCGAGGCGGGATCGGCATCGATCAGGTGGCGCAGAAAAAAGTCTGCCCCCGCCGCCCACGGCAGCCGCAGGGTGAAGATCCAGATCGAGGCGAACCACATCCGCGCGTGGTTATGCAGATAACCGCGCTCGACCAGTTCGCGGGCCCAGTCATCGAACCCGTCGATCCCGGTGGTGCCGCTTTCTGCCGCCGCGAGGACTTTGAGCATTCCGCCGCCTATCCCGCCCCGGATCGCCAGCGCGTCCCGCTCTGCCGTGAACCGCGACCACACTGCCGGGCGCAGCTCCAGCCATCCTTTCCAATAGGTCCGCCACAGCACTTCCTGAACGAACTTTTCGCACGGCCCGAAGGCATGCTGCGCGGTCACCGCCCGGACCACTTCGTGCTCGGTCAGCAGCCGGGCGCGCAGATAGGGCGAAAGCAGCGAGACTGCTTGCGGTCGGTTCGGCCCGGGATCGCTGTTGCGCCCATCGGCATAGGCCCGCCCGGCGTGCGGCACGAATGCCGCCAGCCGGTCGAGTCCGGCGGCGCGGCTGGGAATGAAGCTCATTCCGGGGATCGCATCGATGCTGACAGGCTCAATCGTGCTCCCGATCCCCGGCCCCCATATACAGCTCCCGCCCGGTCTCGTCATAAACCTTGCTCATAGCTGCCATCCCGGCCTCGGCCTCTTCGGCAGCCACGAATGTATCAGCGTTCTGGTTTTGCAACCGGGCGAACTCGCGCACTTCCTGGCTGATTTTCATCGAGCAGAACTTGGGCCCACACATCGAGCAGAAGTGCGCGGTTTTGGCGCCTTCGGCTGGCAGGGTCTGGTCGTGGTATTGCTCGGCGGTATCGGGGTCGAGGCCGAGGTTGAACTGGTCGCGCCAGCGGAATTCGAAGCGGGCTTTGCTCAGCGCGTCGTCGCGGACTTTGGCTGCCGGATGCCCTTTGGCCAGATCGGCGGCGTGGGCGGCGAGTTTGTAGGTGACGACGCCGACCTTGACGTCGTCGCGGTCGGGGAGGCCGAGATGCTCCTTGGGGGTGACGTAGCAGAGCATGGCGGTGCCGTACCAACCGATCATCGCCGCGCCGATGCCTGACGTAATGTGGTCGTAGCCGGGCGCGATGTCAGTGGTCAGCGGCCCGAGCGTGTAGAAGGGCGCTTCGCCGCACGCCTCGAGCTGCTTTTCCATGTTCAACTTGATCTTGTGCATCGGGACGTGGCCGGGGCCTTCGATCATCACCTGCACGTCCTGCGCCCAGGCGCGTTTGGTGAGTTCGCCCAATGTGTAGAGTTCGGCGAACTGGGCCTCGTCATTGGCGTCGGCGATGCTGCCGGGGCGGAGGCCGTCGCCGAGGCTGTAGGCGATGTCGTAGGCGGCCATGATCTCGCTGATATCGTCGAAGCGCTCGTAGAGGAACGATTCGCGGTGATGGGCGAGGCACCATTTGGCCATGATCGAGCCCCCGCGGCTGACGATGCCGGTGACTCGGTCGGCGGTCATCGGCACGTACGGCAGGCGGACGCCGGCGTGGATGGTGAAGTAATCGACGCCCTGCTCGGCCTGCTCGATGAGCGTGTCGCGGTAGACCTCCCAGTTGAGGTCCTCGGCGACGCCGCCGACCTTTTCGAGCGCCTGGTAGATGGGGACGGTGCCGATCGGCACGGGCGAGTTGCGGATGATCCATTCGCGGGTGTCGTGGATGTTGCGGCCGGTCGAAAGGTCCATGACGGTGTCGGCGCCCCAGCGGATCGACCAGACCATCTTGTCCACTTCGGATGCAACGTCGGAGGCGACCGCCGAATTGCCGATGTTGGCGTTGATCTTGACGAGGAAGTTGCGGCCGATCGCCATCGGCTCGGATTCGGGGTGGTTGATGTTGTTGGGGATGATCGCGCGGC
>JAYURW010000011.1:0-4677 GCA_043756025.1 Novosphingobium sp.
TGCCAGCTCTGCGACGACCGCGGCCAAGAGCGCGATGGGTGCTGCAAGTGATGTCGCCAAAGCTGCGAGTGGAGCTGTTGGCGATGCTGCCAAGGCAACGACTGACGCTGGTGCTGCCGTGGTCGGTGCCGCTGCTGCAGGTGCCGCAGGCGCCGCGGCAATGGCAACAGGTGCTGCTGGCAAGGCCACTTCGGCAGTTACTGGGGGCGTGCAGAGCCTGACCGGCGCTTCGAAGGACGACGATTCGGGTCTTGGCTGGCTGTACTGGCTGCTCGCGCTCGGCCTGCTGCTGTTCGCGGCCTGGTGGTTCTTTGGCCGTGGGCCGAGCGATGACGCCGCGTCAACGTCTGCCACCACGACCGAAGCCGCCGCAATGGGCAGCGATGCCGCCGGCGCGGCGCCGCTCCGGCCTTCACCGACAGTGCTACTGGGCTGAAAGGCTATCTGGCCGCCAATCCGGGAGCCGCGCTGGCAATCTCTGGTCAAGCCGACTCGAACGGCAACGCCGCGCTGAACGCCGAACTGGCCAAGCAGCGCGCTTGAGTTGTGCAGGCTTCATTGGTGCAAGCCGGCATCGTCCGGTCGGTACGAGCCTCCTATGAGCCCCGCCCGTCGATTCGGGCGGGGCTTTCGTTTCGGTGCCATTAAGACCTCGAAATGACACTGTCCGATGGCGGGACAGGGACGAATGCAGGGGATGTGATGGTGAATACGGCATTTACCTATGACAATCAGTCTAGTAACGGTTCATCATGACGCAGCAACGACTCGTCGCACAAATCCGGTCGCGCGGAATTAAACAGGACCTTTGCCGCCAGCAGCTTTGGACGACAGGAGAATAACGATGATCGCCTCTAAGAAGCTCAAGCTGCTCGTCGCCACCGCAATGGTCGGCACCAGCCTTTCCCCGCTGTTCGTCAGCCCGGCGATGGCTCTTCCGGCCAGCTCGGACACTGAAAACACGATGGACAGCACTTGCGCGGCGCTGGCACCTGGCACCTTGCTGCACGATGGCACCCCGGCGGCATCCTACTTGGTCGACGGCGTGGCCGAAAACCAGGCTGCTCCGATTGTCACCGACACGGAAATTCCCGGCACCCGCGCTGGTGTTGGCACGCCGACCTATTCAAACCTGAGCATCGGTGCTGGCCCGTTCCGCACCGGCGGCAGCGTCAACATGTTCGGTGATCAGATCGCCACCACCCGCACCTACACGGCAGGCAGCACGTTCCAGTTTGATCGTCACACTTCGACGACGACCAGCTACACCTGGAACTGCACTGTGACGGTCAAGACCGAAACCTATGTCCCGGCCAGCCCGGCTCAAGGCTTTTACGTGAACAATGGCACCAACCCTTCGGGCGGTGGTGGCAGCTGCGCCGGTCTAAGCCCGAGCAACCCGCATTGGGGCCAGGACATCGGAAATTGCATCTGGAACGAAACGTCACCGGCCGTCGAAGAATCGTGGACACCGGGCGCCGACGTTGTGACCGTGACCCCGCAGGGCCCGATCAGCCAGAGCGACGAAGCCGATGAGTATGGCCTGACCGGCACTGACCTGACCCCCTACGTCCAGAATGCCGGCCCCGGCGATTACTGGTATGTTGGCAAGGTGGTGATCTGCATCTCGCCCAAGAGGCTTCCCGGCACCTGGACCCGGCAGAACGGCTACACCGGTGACAAGTGCACCACCGCCTGGTTCAACGTTGCACCGTGGAGCGGCGGTTCGCAGGACAGCAACGGCACCTACATTTCGGTTCCGGCCGTCTGATCGCTCTGGCGAAAATCGCCTGGCCATAGCAATTCCCCGCTGGAGCAATCCGGCGGGGTTTTGCATAGGGGGTCTGCGACGGGGAAGGGAACATCGACTTGGGCAATCCGGCACTGACATCGGCCAGAACGCGGCTGTTGCTTGCAGGCTCGACCATCAGCCTGCTCGTGGCCGAGCCAGGCATTGCTCAGGCCCAGTCAGCTACTCAAACTGCAGCGCCGCAACCCGACCCTGAGCCCGACAAACCGGCTGCAACCGAAGAGCGCAACACGATTGTGGTGATCGGCGGGCGCACGATCATCGCTGTGCTCAAGAACGTGACGGTTGAGGAAACCTATGATGAGGATGCGGTCGCGTCCTACGGCGTCGGCTCGGTCGGCGAAGTCCTCGACGAAATCCGCCGCGAGAACGGCGATGAACAGCCATCGTTCCTGGTCAACGGCCGCCCGGTAAGCAGTCCCGACGAAATTGCCGGGCTGCCTTCCGAAGCGATCGCCCGGATCGAAGTGTTGCCCAAGGGTAGCGCCACCCAGATCGGCGGCAACCCCGGCCAGCGCGCCTATAACGTCGTGCTGCGCCCGTCGCTCACCAGCGCCACGCTGACGGCCAGCCGCGAGGAAGCGACCGAGGGCGGCTATAGCAATACCCGTGGTGAGACGCTGTTTACGTGGATCAGGGGGCAGGACCGGATCAACCTGTCGGTCCGCGGCGGCAGATCGAGCGCGCTGTATGAAGCAGAGCGCGACTATATCCCCCGCGCTCTCACCACCCCCTATTCGGTGCTGGGCAACATCATCCCGTCCAGCAGCGTCAGCGGGGCCCAGATAGATCCGGCCTTGAGCGTACTGGCAGGACAACCGGTCACGATCCTCGCGCTGCCCGGCGGGGCAACCACCCCGACCCTGGCTGCGCTGCTACCTGGTGCCAACCGCACCAACCCGTCAAACGAAGCCCTATACCGGACCCTGCGCGGACCAGCGCAGCCGATCGACATCAATCTGGCCGCGAACAAGCAACTCAACGATTGGCTTTCGCTGTCCTTAACTGCGCGGCTGGGCTGGACCGAAAGCGAAAGCGGTAACGGCTTGCCATCAGCCCGATTTTTGATCCCGGCAACCAATCCCTACACGCCGTTCGGCACGTCGGTGGTCCTGGCCCTCAACGATCCCAGCCGCCCGCTGGTCAGCCGCTCGGAAGGCAACAGCCAGGCAGTATCGACAACGCTCAACGCCCAGCTTGGTCCGTGGCATGCCGCGTTGACCGGCAAATGGGATCGCCGCGAGAACAGCTATTTGAGCCAGTTCACCGGCCCGCTTGGTGCGCTCGGCACGGTCGCGGTGACCACCAACCCATTTGACGGGACGCTGGCTGCCACGATCCCGGTGTCGGTCCGCGAAAGTACCAGCCGCAGTTCAAGCAGCCAGGTGATCTTCGAAATCCAGGGGCCGACCGTTATGCTTTGGGCTGGACCGATCAATACCCGCGGCACCGTGGGGGCCAACTGGATCGACTACCAAGCCGAAGACCTGGCCGGCCCTCGCTCGCTTAAGCGGACAGAACTAACCTCTCGCGCCGGGATTACCATTCCACTAACCAGCAAGCAGTTCAATTTCCTGCCGCAATTGGGGGAAAGCGAGTTCGAATTCGATTACGGCGCGGTCGATCTGGGTTCATTCGGCAAGCTTACCCGGCGATCATTGGCGTTCAACTGGCAACCCGGCGCATTTCTGCGGGTGAGCGCGCTTGATAGCCGCGAGGAACGCTCAGTCGGCCCTGAGCTGCTCGCCGCACCAGTGGTGGTCACGCCCAACGTACCCTATTTTGATCCACTGACCGCCCAGACTACTGAGGTCACCTTGATCTATGGCGGGGTGCCCAACCTCGCCAATGAGGATTATCGCACCCAATCTGTTGCGGTCACTTTCACCCCGATCAAGAAGTACAGCCTGCAATTCGACGCCGAATATGCGGTCAATGAAGTGCTCAATCAGGTCGGTGCACTGCCTCCGCCAAGTTCGGCCGTGGTCGATGCCTTCCCCGATCGTTTCATTCGCGACAGCCTGGGCTATCTTACCGTTGTCGATAGCCGTTCGATCAATTTCGCCCGTCAGCGGACCGAGATCCTGCGCGTTGGCTTCCGCTTTGTCCTGCCGCTGACTCAGCCTGGCCCGGCAACCAAGAACGCCAAAGGCCAGCGCACCCGCACCCCGCCACTGCGGCTGGCCTTCAACGTCAACCATTCGATCCTGCTTGATAGTCGCGCGGTGATCAGGGCCGGTCTGCCTGAAGTGAACCTGCTGGAAGGCGGGGCGATTGGGATCGGTGGTGGGCAACAGCGCCATACCACCCGCACAACGCTGGCGCTGACCCGCGCCGGCACCGGGTTGCGGCTCGATTACGCACGGCGCGGTTCCAGCGCGCTGGCGACCGGCACCCTCGCTCTGCCCGATCTGCTGGAATTTGCACCGTTATCGACGCTCGACCTGAAGGCCTTTGCCGATCTGGATACTCTTTTTCCCAAGGCCGAACTGCCGCGCGGCACCCGGATCAGTCTGACGGTCGACAACCTGTTCAACCAGCGCCAACTCGTCACCGATCAGGCCGGATTGACCCCGCAAGCCTATCAACCCTTGCGGCGTGATGCGATCGGCCGATCGGTGATGCTGGAACTGCGGATCGCTTTCTAGACAGTTGGCCAGGCGGCCCGCATCGGGCCGCCTAACTTTGTCAACGCAGCGAAACGACGTTATCCGTGGCTCGCGGGTCCTTGCGGTTGCCGAGGTATTGGCTTGCCATCGGCTCGTCACCGGCTTCGGCCACCAGCCCTTCGCCAAAACCGTTGAAGCGGGTCTTCATAGCTGCGCCATAGGCACCCAGCATCCCGATCTCGATATAGTCGCCCGGGC
>JAYURW010000012.1:0-4666 GCA_043756025.1 Novosphingobium sp.
GGCTCTGCTGATCGGGATTGGCTGGGTGTTCCTGCGCGGCCGGGTGTTCACGCTGGTCCGCTATGTCCGCCAGCCGGTGCTGATCGCCTTTTCCACCGCGAGCAGCGAGGCAGCGATGCCCAAGCTGTTCGAACAGCTCGACCGGTTCGGCATCCCGCGCCGGATCTCGGGGCTGATGGTGCCGCTCGGCTACTCGTTCAACCTCGATGGCTCGATGATGTACGCCAGCTTCGCCACGATCTTCATCGCGCAGGCTTACGGCTTTGACTTGTCGATCGGCACGCAGATCCTGATCCTGCTGACCTTGATGATCAGTTCGAAGGGCATCGCTGCGGTGCCGCGCGCCAGCCTGGTGGTGATCGCCGCGACGCTGGCGATGTTCGATCTGCCGGTCGAAGGCATCGCGCTGGTCCTCGCCATCGACCAGTTCCTCGACATGGGCCGCACCGCGACCAACGTGCTCGGCAACTCGGTGGCGACCGCAGTCATCACCAAGTGGGAAGGCATGCTCCAGCCGCCGATGGACCCGGATGCCGGAGACCCCCAAGCGCCGAGCGAAACGCCCGAGCATGGCAAGAAGGGGCTGCATTTGGATCCGCTGCAGTAAGACGGGGTTCACGCAGAGGCGCAGAGAAGTAAGGCGAGGCGCGAAGGTGTCTCGCGCGCCGCAGGCGCAGCTTTCCGTTCATACCTCGCGTTTCGGGATGACGTCCGAATCTGTCACGGCTTCGCCGCAAGCGCGATCTCTCTGCGCCTCTCCTGTCTTCTCCGCGCCTCTGCGTGAACTCCTTACTTCTGCAACGTCTTCGGCTTGAACGCGCACAGGTCCACCACCACGCAGCGCCAGCATTCGGGCGTGCGCGCCTTGCACACATAGCGCCCGTGCAGGATCAGCCAGTGATGTGCGCCAAGCCGGAATGGTTGCGGCACCTTTTTCTCCAGCTGCAACTCGACCGCCAGCGGGGTCTTGCCCTTGGCGAGCCCGGTGCGGTTGCCGACCCGGAAGATGTGCGTATCGACCGCGAAGGTCTCGGCGCCGAACGCACAGTTCATCACCACGTTGGCAGTCTTGCGGCCAACCCCGGGGAGCGTGGTCAACACATCGCGGTCCGCCGGAACTTCACCGCCGAAATCACGCACCAGAATTTGCGACAGCGCGATCGTGTTCTTGGCCTTGGTGTTGAACAGACCGATGGACTTGATGTGCGCCTTGAGGCCTTCCTCACCCAGCTCGACCATCGCTTGCGGGGTCTTGACCATCTGGAACAGCGCCCTGGTCGCCTTGTTCACCCCGACATCGGTGGCCTGCGCCGAGAGCACCACCGCGACCAGCAACTGGTAGGTATTGCCGAAGAGCAACTCGGTCTCAGGCGCGGGGTTGTCTTCGGCGAGACGGCGGAAGAATTCGAAGATTTGCGATTGGCGCATAATGGCCCACTATTGGGCAACCGCGTCGCATTGCAACGAAGATCGGCCCGCTCTGCCGAACGGGCCGATCATGCTAAGTGCTGGTACTGAACCGGCTAGCGATCGAGGAAGGCTTCCGGTGCCACCTTCGCCCGCGCGCCGCGCGCCACTACTTCGGTCAGGCGCTGGCTCGCGTCGCGGGAACGAGCCAGATCCTTGTCGAACGATCTGGCGCCCAGCTGGATGCCATCAGCCATGGCCTTGGCAACCTGCTTGCTTTCGACCGTGCTGCCCTTTTCACCATGCGTATAGGCCAGCTCCAGCATCTGCTTCGTGATTCCGCCGACCACATAGGTTTCGAACACTTCCCAATTGGGCGAGGTCAATTCGAACGGCGGCTCAGGGATCTTTCTGGGGTCAATGGGCAGGAATTCACGCCATTCGGGGAAGTGTGGCAAAATCCACGAATAAAGCGTGCACCGCGAGGAGCGCCGCCCGATCGCATCGCGGGCAAATCCGCCGAGCTCCCAGATAGGCAGTTTCGGACTAACCAGTTCTGCCAGCGGATAGCGGATCACGAAGCCCCAGGTCGCGCGCATGAACATGCAGTTCTGCTTGGCCGGAGCACCGAGCCACTTGGCGACATTGAGGAAGTAGTCCTTGATCCGGGCATGGGCTACCTGTCCAGCCGGCGTATATTCGAACCCGAATGCCTTCGGATCGGTATCCGGGACCGGATCGACGAGATCTCCGGTTCGCGGGCGGCCAATCAGATTGACATCCATCCAGTGGTGCCAGGTCGAGTCGACAATGACCCGGCCAACATTGCCGCGATGCCCGTCATAGGCTCCGATCGCGCCAAATTCCTTGGCGCTTGCCGGTCCCTTGTTGCGGTCGGACCCGGAAGCGCCATTGCGGCCTTCGGTATGATCGCCCTGGACGCGGGCCCAGGCGATGATCTCGGGCACTTCGCGATGCCCGGACACCTCGGGATATTCGGGCTTGTTGAGATAGGTGCCGAAGCCGAAGGTGGCGGTAGGGTTGCTCGGCTCGATCACTTCCCCTTCGTGCGGGTGATCGGGCAGGATATCGATCACCCCATCGCGTCCGCACAGCACCGGATGCGGAGCCCAACGGCGATGAAACACGTTGACCGACCACAGCGGGTATCGCTTGACCCGCGTGGACATCGGCAGATCATCCGATTCGTCGTTGAAAGTGTAAGTATTGTCATGACCCTTGCGCAGGGTATCGTGCCGATTGAGCCCCTGGGGTTGCGGCACCGTCGGGCCCGTCCACTTGCGCATCGTCGCAACTCGCGGAATCCGGCCACAGAGCGAAGCGCCCAGATCGGCATGATCGCCGACCGCGAAGACGCCGCCCTGTTTCTCATCCATCCAGCGCGCGACGATCGCCAGTTCGGCGTCGCTCAGCCGCTGCGTATCATTGATGTTGTTCCGTGCGCCAAAGAACCAGACCTGGTGGTACTGGTTGATGTCGAACCCGGGGTCGGTGAAGCGGAATCCGTTCTGGTCGGCAGCACCCAGCGGGTCGGTCTGGCGGTGAACCTTGGTCAGATCGAACTTGATCCACCAGTCGGGACTGTTTTCAAGATGGTCGCACAGCGCGGACAGGCTGAAATAGAGACGCCCGAAAGTGATGTTGACGAACTGGCCGTCAAAGCCGTCAACCACGATCAGGATCTTCATGCGGCATGGTCGTAACATCCCCGCAATGACAAGATCGCCACGATCGATTGCGTCGAATCGTTCGCGATTAAGGTTTCGCAAATCGAGGCGGCGGGCAAAGTTACTGTCGAAGTCAGCCATTTCGAACCTCCCATAACATATCACAGTAACAATCTGACAAATAATCAAAATTAACTACTGATTTCACTATTTATGGAGTAGAGTTCGGACAATAATTGGTGGGATTCGACAATTGTTTGATATAGACAAAAATACATCGCAATTTATGCACGGATCGTCGAATTTTCGCAAATTGGTTTGATTTCGCTCGATTGAAAACACGACTCACCCGAATCGGCAATCTCACTACGGAGTTTGCAGTACGTTTTTTGTGCTTATCGCAACTACCTAGTCATCGCCGGGAACGCCTCGGCGCTGGTCATTCCGTACCACGCGAGCAGCGGCACGCCGAAGGGTTGTCCGGCTTCCCAGTCCGCGACAAGGTTGGCAGCGCCGCCCTTGCAAGCATCGGAATGGAACAGCACCTCGAGCGGAATAGCGCAAGCGCACGCGGCGGCGACAGAACAGGCGATCGCCGCCATCTCTTCGCCGCCGTCGGGGTCCGGCTGATCCAGTGTCGCCCGGCATTCGGGTTTGGTTACCGCGATATGGCCAGCCTCGTGCAGAAGAACGCCCGGCCAAGATTGCACAGCCGGATCGACCCTGATGGCACCGCCCAGGATTGCCAGTCCGGGAAGAAAGGTCGGTTTTTCGATCGTTGCGACGGTGAGGGAGATGCCGATCGAATCCAGAAACGCCGCGATCGTCTCCGCGGCTGCGGGTCCTCCGGGCTCGCGCCAACGGCACTGCGCCATGTCTTCTGTTACGGTCAAAGGCTTAGCACCTGCCCCATCGTGAAACGGCCCGCCGGCTTGCCTATGAGCCACTGTGCCGCGCGCACTGCGCCCTTGGCGAAGATGCTGCGGTTTTCGGCGAGGTGCGAGAGGGTCAGGCGCTCGCTTTCGCCCAGGAACAGGACCGTATGTTCCCCCGCCACGCTCCCGCCGCGCAGGCTCGCGAAACCGATATCGCCTGCCTTGCGCGCGCCGGTGATGCCGTCGCGGCCGCGCGCAGAATGACCTGCAAGTTCGATCCCGCGGCCTTGCGCCGCCGCTGCGCCCAGCAGCAGCGCGGTGCCCGATGGCGCGTCGATTTTCATCCGGTGGTGCGTCTCGACAATCTCGATATCCCAGTCCGGCCCTAGCCGCTGCGCCGCTTCGCGCACCAGATGGGCCAGCAGGGTAATGCCGAGCGAGGTGTTGCCGGTTTGCAGCACGGCGATCTTTTCCGCCGCCGCGTCGCACAGCCAGTGGTGCCGTTCCTCCAGCCCGGTGGTGCCGACCACGATGGCCACGCCAGCCGCAACCGCCGCATCGAGATTGGCTTCGAGCGCGGCGGGCGAGGAGAAATCGACCAGCACGTCGCAATTGGCGGCCAGCGCGCTAAGGTCGCCGCCTTGATCGATCCCGCCGGCATGGACCTCGCCCGCCGCCGCAATGGCTTCGACCAGC
>JAYURW010000013.1:0-4648 GCA_043756025.1 Novosphingobium sp.
ATCTACATCGGCGATCTGGTCCAGAAGACCGAAGCCGAGATGCTGCGCACGCCCAACTTCGGCCGCAAGTCGCTCAACGAGATCAAGGAAGTGCTCAGCAGCATGGGGCTGCGCCTCGGCATGGACATCCCCGGCTGGCCGCCCGAGAACATCGAAGAGATGGCCAAGAAGCTGGAACAGGAACTGCTGGGTTAAGCCCACCCCGGCGAAAGCCGGGGCCCAGCGATACAAATACGCAAAAGGCCGTCCCGCAAGGGGCGGCCTTTTCCGATTGAGTGCAGCGCAACCTCAGGCCGCTTTCAGTAACCGGTCCACTTCCACCTTGAACTGGAAGACCAATTGCTCGCCATCCTCCGGTTCAAGCCATTGCGCCATGATCGGAAACATCGCGCGGTGCTTGTTGAACTCGTCGGGGGCGAAGGGGATCACGTTGGAGCCGCGCAGAGTCTCGATCAGCCCGACCATCCGTTCGCGCACGTCGGCAGCGGTTAGCGGCTCCTTGCGCGGCGGCGCGGGGCGTTCCCGCTGCGCCGTGAATCCAAACAGATCGCTTTGGTGTTCGCCCTCGCTCATGGCACCTGCAATATGGCGATCGGCAGCGTTTGGGAATTCGCCAAGCGTTATGCCCCCGCGCTTCCCCACAGCTTTCTACCTAGCGCGAATAGCGTTCGGCACTGTCGAGCCCGGTGCGATAGCCGTGCAGCCGGGTGGAGCTACCGGGCCAGCGCGGGACGATGTTCTTCAGGAACGGATCATTCAGCATGTCGTGCCGGATCGCGGCCAGGTCTCCGGCGTTCAGGCCCAGTGCCGGGCCGACCAGCGCGTCGATCCGGTCAACCTGCGCTTCGACTGCGGCTTGGTGGTCGGCGGTGCGATAAAGCGCGACGAGCTCGTCATGATCGGCGCGAGTGGCGGCATCGGCAGGGATCGGCAGGTCGAGCAGGCCGTTCATGTCCACCGCTTCGCCCAAGCGAACCGTGATGGTAGCGAACAATCCGCGCGCGGCAGCTTCGTCCGACACGATCAGATAATCATAGAGATAATCATTCAGCGTCAGTTTCCAGCCTTCGTCACCCTTCAGGCAGGTCGGGGCCTGGCCCAGTTCGATTTTCTCGGCAGCACCACGGAAACTCTCGGACCATTCCACCTTGCCGCCCACCGCGCGCATGGCATCGCGGAACGGAGTGAGCTGGAGCGCGGCGAGTTCGGCGAATAGCTTGGCCTCGGTCTGGAAGGCATTGGCGCAGGCGGCGGTGAACGGCTCGCGCAGCGCTTCGAGCGGCTGGGCGACGAAGGCCAGTTCTTCGTTCCACGGGAGCAGGCGGAAGTTACCCGAATAGATGTGGCTTCTCATGAGATTCAGGTACGACATGCGTCCTGCAAGGGCATAGAAATAGCGATAAACTCTAGACACCAGAAGGATGTCGAAGGGTACGTCCTGCAAATCTCGCCTTGGCGCAAAAAGCGTCGCCGTATTGGTAAACGCGGCTTCCGTCGGATCAAAAGCAACCGCGTTCGGGCAACGCTCAATCTGGGCAATCGCATAGATGCGTCTTGGGAGGATTTCACCCAGCTTAAACATGCCCAAATCGTCGGCTTTGGAAATGTCCGCATTTCGGTGTTCTGGCTCCCCGAACAACTCGCCTGCAAGGATGTTTTCGCCCTTGTAAACGTCTATTCCATGGCCAGCAGCAGCATCAGCACGACCTCCGCGCCATGCCAATCCAGCGCTGACCATCTCTTCCGCTTCCCATTGATCAGCATTCTGATTCGGCGCGACAAGGCTTACGGCTCCTCGACCGGCCCCCCGCCGCTTATACCAATATTCTTGCGCAGCATCCTCGATCCGCTGGTTCGCCTGCAACTTTTGGATAATCACCTGCCGCTCGGGCTTGAGCCGCGTCACAATCCGGCCGTCGGGTGTGAACAGATCGGCATAATCGACCGTTGCGGTCTCGGAATCATCGACCCTGAAGGTTGGGCGTTTACCGCCTTCGTGGAAATCAATGATGCTTCTGTCGGCCAGCTTCACCGCCACTCGGTCCGGCTGCCAGCGGGCAAGGTTGCGTCCAGAGAGCTGCTGCCAGCCAGACCTGCGCTCACCTGTTGCTTTTGATGTACGCCTGTCGATCCAGTCTTGCAGCCGCGCTGCGCGCACCTGCAATTGTAGGACAGGATCCGTCGGCCATGACGTTCCAGCATCGAGCAGTTCGGCTGCAATCGGCAATTTGGGCGGGCGGGCTTCGGCAACCAGGATCATTGGTAACACATCGGCATCGAACACATGCTGCCAGATAACCTCCAGATCGACGATCTCGATGATCGTCCAGCGTCCGCCTGGGCCGAACAGACGGCGCAGTTGGGCATTCTCGCGCGTACCGCACAGCGCCAGCGGCACAACAAAGCCCATCCGTCCAGCGCCCTCACCCCAACGATTTGGCTGGCGGCACCAGTCATTCAAAGCTCGATAAATGAACAGCGGATAGAGATTTTTCTTTGCCGAAATCCCCGGCCAGCTTTTGCCGCCACCGATGAAATCGCGCGATTGTTCAAAATGATGGCGTGTCGCATTGCTCACTTCGCCGCCGCGTTCGGGGCGGACATAGGGCGGGTTGCCGCCGACTCCGCCATAGGCCAGCCGGTCAAGCTCGCTCCACCGGCCTTGCAAGCCTTCGGCGGCATCGGCCGAAACGATGCTGGAGGCTTTGTCGCTCACCGCGATATCGGGGAAATCGCCGCTCGCCAGAATTTCCTCGCGGAACTGCAAAATATGCCAGAGCAACTGGATTTGCGCGAGCACGGCCGAAAAGGTGTTGAGATCGTTCCCCGCGACCAGCTCGATGGCCTGCTGAACGTCCTTCCAGCCTGCGCGGCCATTGTCGGCATCTTCGCCCGCCGCCTGCTGGAATCGCTCGATCAGGAACGTGCCACTGCCGCAGGCGGGATCGAGGAAGCGGTCGTCGGGCTTCATTTCCAGCCGGTCGATAATATAGCGGGCGATCGAAGGCGGGGTGTAATATTCGCCGAACTTTTTGCGCTGGTCGCGATCGAGGAAGCGATCATAAACGCCGGTCAGGATATCGCCTTTGACCGTGGTGAAATCATAGCGCGACAACTGATACATCGCCCATTCGACTGCCGCTGAAAGCCGGCTGTCATGCGCATCAAACACCCAATCGAGCTCGGTTTCATCGAAGGCGGCAGCATAGAGGCTCTGTGCCTTTTCATAGGCCATCTTGAGCAAGCGGGTGTAGCCTGCCTCGAACACTTCGCGCAGTTGCTGGAAAGCCGCCACACCGCCGTTGCAGAGATAGCGGCGCTCGCCGAAAAAGCCGTGATCCTCGAAAAACCGGATCAGCAGAATGCGCGCCAGGACCAGGTTCGCAGTTTCGATGGCGAACATTTCTTGCTCTTTCGCCAGGGTCTTTTCTGGCGTTTTCTCCTTGATCGCGACCCGCGCCACGAATGACGGCCAACCGACGATTGCCAGCCGGGCGATGCTGCCGGCCTTCTTCAACTTGCGGTTGAGCTTTGCCACATCGGCGCCATAGCTGCGCTGTTCATGGCGGGGATTGCCCTTGATCGTCAGCCCGTATGAATCGAACGCGTAAGCGCCGTATTCCTGCTCGAAGGCGGCGACCGCAGCGGCGATCGCGGTGACTTCGGGCTGGACGCTGCGCAGCGTTTGCAGGGTTGCTTCCTGCAGGCTGCGGGTGGTGTCGCGCAGGGTCGAATAGAAATTGCGGCGGGCGAGCTGAACGCGGTTGGCGATGCGTTTGGTTGCGCCTGCGTCGGCTATCAGCTTTTCGGTTGCGATCTGCGTGGTGTCGCCTTCGCGGAAACGGCGCAGGCGATCCGGGACCCCGGCGGCATCGGCATAGAGCGGCGCGAACTTGCTCCGGAAGTCCGCCTCCTGCTCCGCCAGAAAGCTGAATTCGATATCGTGCAGCGCGGAGTAGTCGCCATTCATCACCGGGCGGGCGATGAACAGCGTCGGACTGACCATTACGAACCATGCGGTGTTGGGCGTGATGTATTTCGACTTTTCGGCGAACAGTTTTTCGCGCACCTCCTGATTGGCAAGGTTGACCTTGTTGTCTTTCGCTTCAACCACGATCCAGTCGATTTCGTGCGGATTGCCGTTTGCCAGCGTCAGTCCGCTCGGTGCGCGGCAGGTGATATCCGGACGACCGGCGTCGCCGTTGATGTCTGCCTTCACCTGCCCGCGCGCATAACCAAGGTAATGCATGAACAGGTCCGCAAGGTGCGGATACATGCTCGCTTCCTGACCATTGCGCGTATTGGCAATGGTCGAAGCGATTTCGTCGAAGTCGATTGCGTTCTTACGGGGCTGGCGCGCCACAAATCCTCCCTGATCCTTTTTCAGTAACCGGCAGTGCAGAAATCCACAATGGCCGGAACCGAAGAAGCCGGGCATGCAGGGCGAAGGCCCCAAGCGGCTCCAGCTGTCGGCCACCGGCCCGGGCGAAGTGACCGCGGGCGACATCGCGGTGTCGGGCGATATCGAGGTGATGAACAAGGACCTCGTCATCTGCCACCTCGATGAGGGCGCCAACCTCAACATGGAGCTCACCGCCGATAGCGGCAAGGGCTATGTCCCCGCCGTGGGCAACCGCCCGATCGACGC
>JAYURW010000014.1:0-2147 GCA_043756025.1 Novosphingobium sp.
GCTGGCCGAATGGGCCGTCACCAAACGCGCCCCGCGCCACGCGCAGTGGCTGCATGAAGATCCGGCAGAGCGCGGCGACGCTTAGGCTTCGCCCGGCACCGTCACCCGGGTCATCGCCAGCGCGGCGAGCACCAGAGTTCCTGCAGCAAAGGCCATGGTCCAGATCGGATCGCCGGGGAACCATGCCTTCATGATCGTGCCCATGACAGTCGCGACCAGCAGTTGCGGCATCACCACGAAGACGTTGAACAGGCCCATGTAGATGCCGAGCTTAGCCTGCGGCAGGCTCGAGGCGAGGATCGCATAGGGCATGGCGAGGATGCTGGCCCAGGCGATCCCGACGCCAATCTGGCTCAGGATCAGCAAGTTGGGGTCCTTGATCACAAAGAAGCTGGCATAGCCCGCCGCGCCGCACAGCAGCCCGAACATATGGGTCCGCGCCTTGCCGAAGCGGCGGGACAGGACGGGTAGCAGGGTCAGTGCGGCGACGGCGGCGATGCCGTTTTGAATAGCGAAAAGCACCCCTACCCAGTTGCCACCGTCCTGATAGGCCGCGCTGTTCGGATCGGTGGCGCCGAAAAAGTATTTCGCGACAATCGGGGTTGTGTTGATCCACATAATGAACAGCGCCAACCAGCTGAAGAACTGGACGAGGGCGAGCCGTTTCATGATGTCTGGCATGCCGGAGAAGTCACCGACGATCCCGGTTAACATCGAGGCAGGGCGGCCTGCCCGTGCGAGCCGGATCGCGATGTGGCTGATCAGGCCGTAACCGATCAGCAGTGCGGCGAGCAGGTAAATCTCTTTCTCAAGCTTGAACTGATGGGTCGCCAGCATGGCGGCGGCCCCAGCCATGATCCAGCCGAATGGCGCAGCGCTGTCACGCTCGGCCAGATTGGCGGTGGTATTGGCGCTTGCTTCGTTTGTCTCGGCGAAAGCGGCCATCTGTTCAGGCGAGAATTCGGTGGTGCTCAGTACGGTCCAAAGAACTGCCGCGAGCAGTGCTGCGCCACCCGCCCAAAAGGCATACTGCAGCGATTGGGGAAGCTGGCCAACTTCTGCCACGTTTGAGGCACCCAGCCAGGTCATGATCGAGGGCAACAAGGACCCCAACACCGAACCCACGCCGATAAACGCAGTCTGTACCGCATAACCGGCGGCATGCTGATCCCTCTTCAGCATGTCACCGACAAAGGCGCGAAACGGTTCCATCGAAACGTTTAGGCTGGCATCGAGCAACCATAGCATCATGACGGCGAACCACACCGCCGGGCTCTGCGGCATGACGACCAGTGCGAAAGCGGCCAAAAGGGCCCCCGCAAGGAAATAGGGACGGCGGCGGCCCAGTCGGCCCAGCCAGGTCTTGTCGCTCATGTGACCGATCACTGGCTGGACCAGCAACCCGGTGAGCGGCGCGGCTACCCAAAGTCCCGGTAGCTTGTCCATTTCAGCCCCGAGCGTCTGGAAAATCCGGCTCATGTTGGCGTTTTGCAGGGCAAAGCCGATCTGGATGCCAAAGAAGCCAAAGCTGATATTGGCAAGGCCTGCCCAATTCTGACGTGGTTTCTCCATGGCGCTTGTCCCTCTCCCCTTTTATTGCGGCGATGGGTTGCATGTTGCCGCCCCCGCGACAACACGCATACGAATACCTAGCCGGCGGTGCTTTTGCGCACCACCAGCGAGGCCGGGATGGTCCCGGCCGGCACCGCGCGGTCTTCGATTTGCGCGATCAGGCTCTCGACCAGCAGTTCGCCGCCGGTTTTGAGGTCCTGAACCAGCGTGGTCAGCGGCGGCGTGGTCAGGCTGGCGGCGGGGATATTGTCAAAGCCCATTACCGCGACGTCCTGTGGCACCCGCTTGCCAGCCTCGCTCAACGCCTGGATCGCGCCAATCGCGATCAGATCGCTGGCGGCGAACACCGCGTCGAATTCTGCCCCGCTGTCGAGCAGTGCCTGAGCTGCCTTGCGGCCATCGCCTTCGCTCGACAGGGCATCGGCCTGCAACGCAGGATCGGCAGAGGAACCGGCCTGATCCAATGCCGCACATAGCCCGCGATAGCGTTCGGCGAATTCGGGGTAATGCTCGTCGGCCTGACCCAGAAAGGCAATCCGCCGCCGCCCCAGCGCCAACAGATGTTCACCGGCTTG
>JAYURW010000015.1:0-4638 GCA_043756025.1 Novosphingobium sp.
CGGGGATTGTCGTTTGGAGGGAGCAGGTGGTGAACCGGGTTCAAACTGCGCGCCAGATTGCTACAATTTTGCAGCGCGCGATCCTGCCCGTGCTGCTGGGGCTGGCCACGCCTTTGCTCGCCGATGCGCCCACTGCGCCGCCGATCAGTATTCAGGGCCAGGTCGAGGCCACGCTGGCCGCAGCGCCCAAGGGCACGCGGTTTGGCTTGCTGGTGGTGGATGAGGCTGGCACCGTCGTCGCCTCAGTCAATCCTGACCAGCGCTTTATCCCGGCTTCGAGCACCAAGATGTTCACCACTGCTGCGGCGTATGCGCTGCTGCCGGGGATGGATCAGCCGGATGTGGATGGGGGAGCACAGGTCTATCTATACCCCCGAGAACGCGGGGGTATTCCCGATGTCGTTTTGGTTGGCCGCGGTGATTCGCGCATGTCCAGTGCTGCCGACTGCAAATTGGACTGTCTCGCAACGCTTGCCGATGCGATAGCCGCCAAGACCAAGGTTGTCGGCGATGTGAGCGGTGACGACACCTTGTTCCCCAGCCAGCGCTGGAGCCCGGGGATGAGCTGGAACAACATCGGCAGCAACGACGCCACGGCTGCATCGGCGCTGTCGCTTGACAGCAACGAGTTGCTGGTCAGCGCGACGCCGGGAACGGTGGGCCAGCATCCGGTGGTAGTGGCACCACCCTATGTCACGATCCATAATGAAGCGGTCACGGTCGACGCTGGTGGCAAAGTCAGCCTTTTGCTTGAACACCAGGCCAATTCGCGCGAGTTCCGGATTTACGGAGAGTTACCTACCGACGCTGCCGAATGGCACGAGCGTATCGGCGTCGATGACCCGGCGCATTTTGCGGCGTGGACACTGGCGGACATGCTGCGGGCGCGCGGGATCAGGGTTACCGGTGAAGTGAAAGCCGATCATCGCCCACTCGACCGCATTGACGACCCCGCCTGGCGTGACGAACAAGCAACTGCGACGGCCTTTGGCAGAGTTGGCGATCCAATCGCCGGTCTGACTTCTCAACCTTTGTCCGAGGACGTGGCGATCATCAACAAGGTAAGCCAGAATCACCATGCGGAGCTGATGCTGCGCCGAATCGGTAGCCGGCAAGGTTTTGGCTCGCTCGCCGACGGCCTCGCCGCCGAGCGCGCCCTGTTCGACAAAGTCGGCATCCCGCGCGAGGGCTACGATTTCTCCGATGGTTCGGGCATGTCGACCTACAACCGCGTCTCGCCGCGCGCTGCCGTCATTCTGCTGCGCTGGATCGCGACCCAGCCATGGGGCAAGGCGTGGTATGCCTCGCTGCCGATTGCCGGGGTGGACGGCACGCTCAAGAAACGCTTCGTCGGCACCCCGCTAGAAGGCAATCTCGTCGCCAAGACCGGCACGCTCAACGCGACCAATGCAATATCGGGAACATTCCGCGCCGCCAGCGGCCGCACGCTGACATTTGCGTTCTTTGCCAACGACGTACCCGATGGCCAATCGGCAGTACCCGCGATGGAAGCAGTGCTGCTGCTGATTGCCGCGAGCAACTGATTGCACAACCCAACCCCGTTCGCCCCAGCGAAGTCGAGGGTTGGTTCGAGCGAAGCCGAGAACCGCACGACCTGGCCGCCTCGGCTTCGCTCGGCGGGTCCTTCGACTTCGCTCAGGACGAACGGGGTGAGGTTTGGCACTCGCACATTGTTGCAGACCTGTCACACTGAACAACTTTTGCGCGTCAGAACTGGCGTAGTGAAAAGCGCCCGCTAAGCTTTTGCTTTCGACTCGACAGTCCCGGGTCGAACGGGGGGAATTGCTATGAAACTTCGTATCCTGGCGCGCGCCATTCTTGGCAGCTCGGTTTCGCTCGTCGCCTTTGCGGCGGTACCTGCTCTGGCCCAAACGGCCCCCGCGACCGCCAGCGACGAGGATACTGCTACTGCAATCGTGGTAACCGGTTCGCGGCTCAAGCAGGATCCGACCAAGAGTTCGGTCCCGCTCGAAATCATCACCACCGAGACGATCGAGCGCAACGGGATTTCCAGTCCCGAACAGCTGACCATGTTCCTGACCGCCAACGGCTCGGGCGCGGACAACCTGGCCTCCAATTCGGATGTCACCAGCGGCGCCCAGCGCGGCACCAACGGGGTGTCTTCGGCCAACCTGCGCGGGCAGGGCTCGGCCTCGACGCTGATCCTGCTCAACGGCCGCCGCGTGGCGGCGCACGGCCTTTCGGGCGGGGCGGTGGACGTCAACCAGATCCCGTTTGCCGCGATCGACCGGATCGAAGTGCTCAAGGACGGGGCCTCGGCGATTTACGGAACCGATGCGATCGGCGGGGTGATCAACTATATCACCAAGAAGAATTTCCAGGGCGTCAGCCTGGCGGGCCTGTCCGATTTCACCGAGCAGGGCGGCGGCAACATCTACCGGCTGTCGGGCGTGATAGGCTACGGCGATCTCGAATCCGACGGCATCAACATAATGGGCGCGGTTTCGTACAGCTGGAACGGCATCCTGCGCGGTTCGCAGCGCGATTTCGTCAATGGCAACCAGCCCAATCGCGGGCTTTCAATCGACACCCGCGGCACCCCGCAAGCCACCATATTCAACACCGGGGCCTACGCGCCGGCTACACCAAATGCCAACAGCCACGGTCCGACACTCACGAACGGCCTCACACTGATCGCGCCCAACGGCGCGAACACCGTTGGCGGCGGGATCAATCCGCTCGATCTGCCCGGCGGCGCCGGTTGCCAGAGCATGGACGGCGGCATGGCCTATGACGAGCTGCTATGGAACAACCCGGCGGCTTACTATGCCTGCGCCTGGGACACCGGCCGCGCGGCGGTGATCCAGCAGCCGATCAAGACGCTGACCTATTATGGCAAAGCCACGGTCAACCTTGGCGGTGGTCATCAGGTGTTCGGCGAATTGACCGGGTCGGACGCAAATTCGGCCAAGAGCTTTTCCAACGCGCAGCTTTCGGCCAACACCGGCAACCTGCCGATTGCCTATCCGCTCACCCCGTCCACCAAGACCCAGTACGATGCGATCTTCAACGCGCTGGTCGCGTCCTTTCCCAGCGCAACCGCGGCGCTGAACGCCAATTACGGTCGGCCGATCGGCTACCGCTGGCGCTGCGTCGCCTGCGGACCGCGCGAATATGTCACGCAAACCCGCACGCTGCGCGCCACCGTCGGGATCGAGGGTCCGCTGCCGTTCGAAGGCTGGGACTATCATGTCGCCGCCTCGCATGCCGAAAGCGAAAGCTCCTCGCTGCTCGGGACGGGCTATTTTTACCGCGGCACGTTGCAGACCGGCGCGCCCGATCCGCTCGCGCCGACCGCACCGGGGGCGAGTTCACCGGGACTGGTCGGGCTGCTCAACAGCGGGCTGATCAACCCGTTCAGCGTGGATCAAAGCCCGGCGGCAATGGCCGGGCTGGCGGCCATTTCGGCGCGGGGCACCACGCTTTATGGCGGGCGCTATACGGTCAAGGAATACGATGGCTCGATTGCCGGGCCGCTGTTCGAGATGGCGGGCGGCAAGGCCCAGCTGGCACTGGGGGTCGATTACCGGCGTGAGACCTACAGCTTCAACGGTTCTCCCGCCGCGACAGCAACCGCCCCGGTGATTTTCCTCGCCGCGTTCGACAACGTCAATGCGCTCACCGCCAAGACCCGCGACGTCAAGGCAGCCTATGCCGAAATCGATTTGCCGCTGACCGAATGGTTCGACATTACCGGCGCGGTGCGGGTCGACGATTATTCGGGCTTCGGCAGAACCACCAATCCCAAAATCGCCGCCAAGCTGACGCCAGTCGACTGGATCATGTTCCGCGGTTCGTACTCGACCGGCTTCCGCGTGCCGAGCTTCAACCAGATCTTCAATGGCATTACGCTAAGCCCCTATTCGGGCAGCGATCTGGCCGATCCGGTGGCCTGCCCGGGCGGCGTTCCGACCAGCGCATTCGGTTCGGGTCAGCCCTGTGCGCAAATCCGGCCTGACATTGCCACCGGCGGCAATCCCAACCTTGGGCCAGAAACGGCGAAAATGGCCAGCCTGGGTGTAGTGATCAAGCCGCGCCCGCTGTGGAGCCTGTCGGCCGACTGGTACATGATCAACGTCGATAATACGATCCAGCTGCTGTCCTTGCGCCAGCTGATCGACAATGCGGCGCTGTTCCCGGATCGATTTACCCGCGCGGGCGGCACCGTAACCGTGCTGGACGATACCTGGATCAATGCCGGTTCGCGCCGCACCCAGGGCATCGAATTCGGCCTGCGCGGCGGTTTCGAGCTGGGCGGCGGCAACAATGTCTCGCTCGGCATGGATGGATCGCTGCTGCTCAAGAAACGCGAGAAGCTGACCCCGACTGCCGCCTACAGCGGCAGCCTGATTGGCGTGTTTACCTATGCGGGCGATCTCGGGCTGCGCTGGAAGCACAACGCGTGGATCAGCTTCGGCAACCCGAACTATGTCGTTACGCTGACGCAGATCTTCCGCTCGGGCTACAAAAACCAGGCCTTGCCCGGGATCGCCGCTGGAACCGTGACCCGTCCGGAATACAATCCCAGGGTCAAACCTTATGTGATCTATAACTTGTCGGTCAGTGTGCTGGAGCTGGGTCCGGCTTACAAGCTGA
>JAYURW010000016.1:0-30097 GCA_043756025.1 Novosphingobium sp.
TGCTTCGCCTGTGCTTCAGCGATCCTGCGGTCGAGATTGCCCCCGCCGCCATTTTCGCCCGAATCGGTCACGCGATAGCCCTGCTTGGTACGGGTGCCCTAACGGGCCAAACCGACCGGAAAAACTAGCGCACAGCGACCCCCCGCCAAGGCGAAGGAAGCTGCGCGAGGCCCCCTTAGGAAGGCTGCCCGCGCAAGTCAACCGCGCCTGCTGCACTGCGGAAAAGCCGCGGGGCGAGGTGCTTGCCTGCACCCCGCCCCGCGTTCAATTTCAGGTCTGGCCCAGCTCAGCTTTGCGGGCAGCGGCTATCGCGCAGCGGCGCAACGGCGGTGCGGGTCTGCCAGCTGTCATCGGGGGCCTGATATTTCTCACCCGGTTTGGTCTGGGCAATCAGCAGGCAGCCCGTGGTAAAGGCATAGTCATCGACCGTGGCGCGCTGTTCCGAGGCCCGTTGGGCATAGATCGCGCGGCGCTTGATATTGATATCGTCGGCCATCCGGCGCACTTCGGCGCTCGGCGCAGAGGGGAAGCCAAGATAGCCATCGTTCTTTTCGCCCACCTGCCCAGCCGCACGCGCGGCAGCATAGGCCGGATCGCGCGGCTGCGCGCTGGCCGACACGGACAGCGCCAGAGCGCCCAGAACAGCGGCTCCGCTGAGCAAGGCCAGTGGCAAAAGCTTGGGCTGGAACTTGGTTACCGACTTCAACATGGGTACGTCCTTCAAAAAACTCCGGAGTTTTCGTCGATCGTCTTGCCGGCATCTGCCGCAAGCCGATAAACGACCTCCTGCTTGATGTTGATGTTAAGCTCGATCACGATCGGTTTGTCCGGCGCATTGACCGATACACATCCCGAAAGCGCAATCGCGCTGCCCATCATCACCGCCAGTGCGAGTTTCCCCGACTGGTGCGACCGCCGCCTCCCGGATTGATTCCCCTGCATCGGCAGAGTTGTCGCAAGACGGGCGCGGTTGGTCAATTCATCGCTGTTCATGGCGTAGTCCTGCTGTCTGAATCCTGAATGTCATCGTTTTTCTGCTGCGCTGGCTGCACCGGCGGCAAGCTGGCGGGAATTGGCGCGGGGTTCGGGCCGGGCAGCGGTGCATTGGGATCGCGCCGCTTCCCGTCAGAACCGATCAGCCCCAAACTGCGCGGATCGCGAACGTAAGCATCATCGTACATCGATTTGAACGAGGTGACGAGTTGATAGAACGGCGCGCGGATGTTGATATTAAACTGCACCGGTAGTTTGCTCAGTTGCTTGGTAATGAAGTTGCGCTTGCTGCCCGGGCCCTGACGCACGCCGGCGATTTTGAAAGTGGTCAGGATATCCCCGTCGATCTGGCCATCGAGCCCAATTTCCATCCGGTTGAAATCAAGGCTGCGAAGGATCTGAAAGGCATAATTGCCCATCGCCGACAGGTCTTTGTAGGTTAGCTCACCGACATAGGACAGGTTCCCGCCGGGTGGGCGCGAGATCAACAGGCCGCCTTCGATCCGCCCGCCCTCTTCATCGAACACCAGCGGCAACGTGCCATCGAAAATGCCGCTGGCCGAAATGTTGGACAGTTCCAGCTGCGTGACGAACTTGGCCATGTTGGCCCCGGTGACTTTCATCGTGAAACGTCGCACTTCAGCTCCGCCCAGCACCATCCGGGTCGGCATCAGTTCCAGCGTTCCGTCAATGAACGGCCACTTTGCGCCGTTGACTACCAGCAGTCGGCCTGGCTCCAGCTGGAACGACAGTTCTCCGCCGCGAACTTCGATCCCGGGGTTGATCGTCTCCAGCGTGAGCCGCTGATCGGGCGCGGTGACCAGGCCGAGCAGGTCGGTGAACACCACCGTTCCGCGTGCCCCGGTTACCGGGCCGAAAGCGGCGGCGAAATCGAGCCCGTCGGTGCTGAACCGGCCGGTGCTGGTCAACTTGCGCTCGTCCCAATCGATCCGCCCGGTGCCAGTCACCGTGCCCTTGGCCAGCGCGATCACGCCCTGCGCGGCATAGGTCAGCATGGTTGGCTGCAATTTGCCGTCGAACAGAATGCCCGGCACCTTGAGGTCGGCAAACCCGGCCCCGGTATCGAGATCGTGTTCGATGCTGGTGTGAACAATCGCGCGGTCGCTAGTCGGTTCGCGCAGCACGGCTTGCGCGGTGAAGGTGGTCGATCGCAGCTGCAAGGCCGCATCGCGCGCAAACATCGGTTCGAACTTGGCCGGCTTGGTACGGTCCGTAACCTTTAACGAAGCGCCCGTGATGTCGAGATCGTTGTTGGCAAAGCGCAGTTCGCCTTCGGCCTCTGACATATCAAGCGGCACGGCGAACAGTTTCAGCTCGGTCCCGCTGAACCGCCCGGTCACCGCTTTGCCCAGCTCACCGCTGAACAGCGCCACTTTCAGCGTGCTAGGCTTGGTCAGCGGGCCCATTGAAACGTCGATTGCGCGGGCCACCAGCTTGCCCGGATAGGCAAAGCCGACCGCCCCGCTTTTCAACCGGATCGGGGTGGTGCCAAGCGTGCCCGACAGGTTCAACCCGGTGGTCCCCGCCGCCAACCGGGTGCCTCGCGCATCGCGTTTCAGGATCGCGCCTTGGCTGCCCGGGCAAAACACCAGACCTTTGTTGGCCAGCGCCAGATTGCCGATCTTGAGCCGGTTGAAGCTGAGCGAAGTGCATTGCCGCCACATTGCGAGCCCGCCGCCTTGCGACCAGTTGCCCTGCACCGGCATTTTCAGGCCGTTCACCTCGCCGCCCGACAAAGCGCCCGAAACCAGCGCTTGGCCAGAAAAGCCGATTTGCCCGCCGGGCAATTGCACCACCCGCAGATCAGGCAAAGCGACCGAAGCACTGCCCGCGCGGTATTCGGCCAGCGAGAAACGCGCGGTCATTCCGCCGCCCCTACGCTCCGCCACGCCGTCCATTTGCGGCAGGCCTGCGCCGCCGGTCACGAACCGCCCGGAAAAGCGCGGTCCGCCGCGCATCCCCAGCGCCACTGCAACCTTGCTCAGCCCCAGCAGCCGCGCGCCCGTCCCGCCGCGCAGTTCGGCAAACGGCAGGGTCAGCTGCGTAATCCCGCCTGTCTGCCGCAGCACATAGTCGGCCCGCAGCGACGATCCGCGTTCCTCGCGCGTCAGCGCCGCCCGCAATTGCTTGGCCAAAGGCACCAGCAGCGTCCCCTCGCCCGATGTTTCCAGCCCGGCCAGTCCATCGATCAGCGCCTTGCCGCCTTTCAGATTGCTGCCCCGGACCGTGCCTTCGCTGTTGAACCGGGCGAGTTTATCTTCGCTGCGCAAGGTGCCTTCTAGCGTCAATGTGCCTGCGCCAGCCCCGCCCAGATCGACCGCGCTGCCAGTCAGCGCATAGGATGCCACCAGATCGCCTGCCGCAAAGGCAAAGCCACCCTTGCCTGCAGTCTTGCCCGCGCGGTAGCCTTGCCAGTCCAACGCGCCGGTGTTTAGCGCATAGGTCCCCTTGGCTGCGTCAAACGTCTCGTTCAGCTCGGCGACGATCTGCACGGTGCTTGTCCCCAGCGCCAAGCCTTGACCGCCGCAGCGCAGCGATTGCAGCCGCACCGGCCCATCGAATCGCGCCTTACCCGCTGCGGTTGTCACTTTGCCAAAGGCGCTGGCCCGCTCCGCCTTGCACCCGCCAAAGGCCAGCTGCGGACCGGCCACTGCCAAGATTCCGGCGAACCCGCTCTTGAGGTTCCCCTTACCCTCGGCCTTGGCGCCGATCACACCCCAATCGGTTTCTATCCGGGCCCGGCCATCGATCAACGCCAGATTCAGATCGGGTAGGCCCTTCTCGCCGTCACGCTTAGCGAAAATGACCGAATCGAGCGTGCCAAAGGTCAGTTTTCCGCCAGTGTACGTGCCATAAAGCCGGGCTTCTTCCAGCGTCACCTTGTCGATTGTCGGCAGCCCGAAATGCAGCGTGGTTTCGACCACCGCGCGCTTTACCGTCAGATCAGGCCGCTTTGGATCACCGATCACGACGTTGGAGATAATCTGCGTGCCGGTGCCGACCGATTCGACCGTCCAGGTGCCCGGCAGGCCCAGATCCTCCATCTGCCCGGCGATGATCGTATCGGCCAATTGTTCGCGGACGAACCAGCCATAGAGCATCCCGCCGAGCAGAGCCGCGAGCAGCACGCCAAGCACCCGCCAGCGCCGTTTGCGGCGCTGCGGGGGGGCTTCCGCTTCGGGTTCGGCAGCTGCAACCAAGGGCTCGGACATTGCCGCTACACTTGCGCGCTTGGCCTGCGAAAGGCAATGCACTGCCAGCAGTCACCCGCACAGGAGCCACGCGTGGCCGAAGACAAAGCGCAAGTGCATGATGGAGCAGGCCACCGCGCGCGGCTGCGGACCCGCCTGCTGAGCGGCGGCGAAGGCGCGCTGGGTGATCACGAGATGATCGAATACCTGCTGATGACCGCAATCCCGCGCAAGGATGTGAAGCCGCTGGCCAAGAGCCTTCTGGCGCGGTTTGGCGGCCTTGCGGGTGTGTTCAACGCCGATCCCAGCGCACTCGCCAAACATCCCGGCATGGGCGAAACCAGCGCGGCGGCGCTCAAGATCGTGGCGCTGGCGACCCGGCGGCTGGCCCGCACCGGGGTGCAGGATCAGCCGGTGCTGGCCAGCTGGCAGGCGCTGATCGACTATCTGACGATCGACATGGCCCACCTGAAGCACGAGCGGGTTCGCGCGCTTTACCTCGACAGCAAAAACCGGCTGGTCAGCGACGAACTGCTGTCCGAAGGATCGCTGGACGAAGCCGCGATCCATCCGCGCGAAGTGGTCAAGAAAGCGCTCGATCTGGGCGCGGCGGCCTTGATCATGGTTCACAACCATCCGTC
Organism: Novosphingobium sp.; assembly: GCA_043756025.1. GTDB lineage: Bacteria > Pseudomonadota > Alphaproteobacteria > Sphingomonadales > Sphingomonadaceae > Novosphingobium. The sequence continues at coordinate 4,847 of JAYURW010000016.1, forward strand.
CGGCTCCCCCGAACCAAGCCGCGCCGATATCCAGATCACCAATCGGATTGCCGAAGCCGGGCGGCTGCTGGGGATCACACTGCATGACCACGTGATCATCGGCAAAGAGGGCCACGTCAGCCTGCGCGCCAAAGGGCTGGTCTAGAATGTGCGTCGCGGCGATCGCCTGGGCCGCGCATCCGCGCTGGCAGCTGGTGGCGATTGCCAACCGCGATGAATACCACGCCCGCGCTGCCGCACCGCTGAGCCTGTGGGACAACGGCATTCTCGCGGGCCGCGATCTGGAGGCTGGGGGAACCTGGCTGGGGGTGGCGCAAGGCCGCTTTGCGCTCGTCACCAATCGCCGCGCATCGGGCTATCCCCGCCTCGGCATGGCCAGCCGCGGCGCGCTGGTGACAAGCTGGCTGCTGGGCGAGGAAGCGGGCGACGCGGCAGCGATGAACCCGTTCAACCTGTTCACTGCTGGGCCCGGCGGCGCAGAGTTGAGCACCAATTACCCCGCCCCCGAAGCGCGTCCGCTCGTGCCCGGCATCCACAGCCTGTCCAACGGCGGGCTGGACGAACACTGGCACAAAGAAGCCCGGTTTGAGGCGGCCCTGCGCGACTGGCTGGGCGGCGCGGCAGAACCTGAAGCGCTGTTTGAGCCACTGACCGATCTGACCCCCGACCCGGCCCAGCCAGATTCGTTTCTGTCGGCGCCGTTCGTGCTCAATCCGGGTTACGGCACGCGTTGTTCAACCGTGGTGGCGGTGGACCAAACCGGCAAAGGCCGGATTATTGAACGGCGGTTCGCTGCGGATGGTTCGGTGACGGGTGAGACTGCGCTGGAGTTTGGCTAGCCGCCATAATTCACCGCCAACAAATGCGGGCGTTCCTTTGCCACTTTCACCACCAGTTCCCCGAACAGCCCATTGACCCAGGCGAACCATTTCCGGGTGAACTTGGCCGGATCGTCCTTGTCGAAAGCTTCGTGCATGAACCCGGTTCCGGCGTGGGTATTGCGCAGGGTCTTGAGGCTCCAGGCGATCACCGCGTCATCCTCGCTCGATAGCGCGCGGACGATGATCGACATCGGCCAGACCTGCCCCTCGCCGATGTGCGGCCCGCCGATCCCCTCGGCAGCGCGGCCTTTGAAGAACCACGGATTGGCCTCGCTCCACACCGCAGCCGCCGTGGTCCGCCACAGCGGATAATCCGCCGGCAAGCAGCGCAGATAGGCGAGGCCCAGCAGCGAAGGGACGTTGGCATCGTCCATGAACAGGTGGTTGCCGTAGCCATCGGTTTCATAAGCCAGCACTTGTCGTCCATCGGGCAGCTGCATCACCCCGTGGGCGAACACCGCCTTTTCCACTTCACTGGCGAGCGCGCTGGCTTCATCGGCCAGCGCCGTATCCTTCAGCACCGCGCGGGCCATCGTGGCTAATTCGCGCAGGGTAGCGACCGCAAACAGATTGCCGGGGATGTTGCAGGGAAAGGTGCAGGCATCATCCGAAGGGCGGAAAGCGGAGTGGATCAGGCCGTGCTTCTTAGTCGGCACGCCCACCCCGGCCAGCGTCGTTTCGGTCGGCTGGGTGCTCTGGCGCTGAAAGCGGTAGGGGCCGGGGCCGGTGTAGCGCTGCTGCTGCTTGAACGTCGCGACAATCAGCTTGACCGCCGCCGTCCAGGTATCGTCAAACGGCTCCACATCTCCGCTGGCCTGCCAGTAATCGTGGGCCAGCCGCAGGACATAGCACAGCGAATCAACCTCCCACTTGCGCTCAGCCACGCCGGGCTTCATCTCGGTCTGATCGGATTTCGACCAATGCAGGCCGTCACGCGAAGCCGGATCGCGGGTGAAGGCATTGGCATAGGGATCGAGCAGCACGCAGCGCGCATGTCGGCGGATCAGCCCGCGATAAAGTTCGACCAATTGCGGGTCCTTGCGCACCAAATGCAGATAAGGCCGCAGTTGCGCCGCCGAATCGCGTAACCACAGCGCGTCGATATCGCCGGTAATGACAAAGGCATCGGCCTTGCCCTGCACCGTGCCCATGAACACCGTGGTGTCGAGCGTGCTGGGGAAACAGTTTTGAAACATCCAAGCCAGTTCCGGGTCGCGGATCAGGCCGGAAACCCGGTCAATCTCCCGCTCCACCACTTTGCTGACGAATCGGCGCTGGGCCGGGGCGGGACGGTTTGATTGCATTGGGCGTGCCTCCTGAGCGCGCAGTCTTTTCGGCACAAGCATTGCAGCCGCGCTGGCGGCGATGAATTGGCGGCGGGGGATGGCGAGCGACTGCACTGGCGTTGTGGTGGCTTGGTTCAGCGGCGTTGTCGAGAATTTGGTTCACGCGGAGGCGCGGAGGCGCGGAGAAAAAGGAGAGGAGAAAATCACACCAAGACACGAAGACACAAAGATGTCTCGCTTGCGGCAAAGCCGCTTTCAATTTGTATGCCGCGTTTGGGGCAAGGATTAGAAAGGTGCATTTAGCCTGCGGCGCAGCACGACATCTTTGTGTCTTCGTGTCTTCGTGTGAATCCCCCTTTCTTCTCCGCGTCTCCGCGCCTCCGCGTGAATCAAAAGCCTCCCCCATCGCCAGCCCCCATGCTAGCCTCCCCCAAACGACCCCGGAGAGTGCCCTATGACCGTTCAGCAGCCCAACGGCATCCACCACATCGCGATCATGAGCGCCAACATGAAGGAGCAGCTGACTTTCTTCACGCAGGTGATGGGCTTCCCCTTGGTCGGGCTGTTCGAAATGCACGGCGTGCCCGGCGGCAAACATGCGTTCCTGAAAATGGACGAGGCGAGCTATTTCTCGGTCGTCGAATTGGCCGGGATCGGCGAAATTCCCTCAACCCTTGGCATCACCCACGCCGGAACCGGCGCGGGCAAGTGCGCGGCCGGCACCATGCAACACCTCGCCTTTCGCGCGCCGGATGAGGCCGGGCTGATCGCGCTGCGCAACCGCATCCGCAGCCACGGTGTCCCGGCCATCGGCCCGATCGGGCACGGCTTTTGCAGATCGATCTACTTCGCCGGACCCGAAGGGCTGACGCTGGAAGTCGCCTGCAAAGTCACCGAAGTCGATCCGGCCCGCTGGGTTGATCCGGCGGTGCTGGCGCAATGCGGAATTTCAGGCGACGAGGCGCAGGCGATGCTCAACCCCGCGCCCTGCACGGCGAGTGAGCCGGTGGTGCAACCAGCCTATGATCCGGCGGTACCAAACATGGCCTATCCAGTGGAAACGCTGAAGGCGATCCTGTCCGCGCCTGATGCAGCGATCACGATGCAGGGGACATATGACAAGCCGCCGGTTGAGGCTTGATTGATCCTCCCCATTTTTGGCGAAGGCCACAAATGGGTAGGTGGATCGCCTCAGGCGAGATGGAGGGGCTCTACGCTGGCGTCAAAACCCCTCCGTCACCGCTTCGCGGCGCCACCTCCCCATTTGGCTTTGCAAAATGGAGAGGATCTAAAGGCGCCACCCTTGCGTTAATGCGCACCGCCCCCTAGCGGCAGCGGCACAGCCAACAGGAGTCAACCATGGTCCCCCGCTATTCCCGACCCGCGATGACTGCGATCTGGGAGCCGGAGGCGCGCTTTCGGATCTGGTTTGAGATTGAGGCCCACGCCACCCAAAAGCTGGGCGAGCTGGGTGTGGTTCCGATGTCGGGGGCCAAGGCGCTGTGGGACTGGTGGGCGACCAATCCCAAGATCGATGTTGCCGCGATTGATGCCATCGAAGCGGTAACCAAGCACGATGTGATCGCGTTCCTCGATTGGGTCGCCCAGCAGGTTGGGCCAGAGGCGCGGTTCATGCATCAGGGGATGACCAGCAGCGATGTGCTCGACACCACGCTGTCGGTGCAACTGGCGCAGGCATCGGACTTGTTGTTGGCCGATCTTGATGAACTGCTCGCCGCGATCAAGCGCCGCGCGCTGGAGCACAAGTACACCCCGACCATCGGCCGCAGCCATGGGATCCATGCCGAGCCGACCACGTTCGGTAAAAAGCTGGCCGAGGCCTATGCCGAATTTACCCGCTGCAAAGCGCGGCTGGTGGCGGCCCGCGCCGAAATCGCGACCTGCGCAATTTCCGGGGCGGTCGGCACCTTTGCCAACATTGACCCGGCAGTTGAGGAATATGTTGCCGAAAAACTGGGCCTCAGCATCGAGCCGGTCAGCACGCAGGTGATCCCGCGCGATCGCCACGCGATGTTTTTTGCCACGCTGGGTGTGATCGCCAGCAGCATCGAACGGCTCGCGATCGAAGTGCGCCACTTGCAGCGGACCGAAGTGCTGGAAGCGGAGGAGTATTTCGCGCCCGGCCAAAAGGGCAGCTCGGCGATGCCGCACAAGCGCAATCCGATCTTGACCGAAAACCTTACCGGGCTGGCCCGGGTGGTACGTTCGGCGGTCACCCCGGCATTGGAAAACGTCGCGCTGTGGCATGAACGGGATATCAGCCATTCGTCGGTTGAGCGCTACATCGGCCCCGATGCGACCATCACGCTCGACTTCGCGCTTGGCCGCCTGACCGGGGTGATCGACAAGCTGCTGATCTATCCTGAGCGGATGAAGAAGAACCTCGATAAGATGGGCGGCCTCGTCCATTCGCAGCGGGTGCTGCTGGCGCTGACTCAGGCCGGGCTGGAGCGCGATGCCAGCTACCGGCTGGTCCAGCGCAACGCGATGAAAGTGTGGGAATCGGACGGGCAGCTGAGCCTGCTCGAACTGCTGCAAGCCGATCCCGAAGTGACCGCAGTGCTGAGCGCCGAGCAACTCGCCGAGAAGTTCAACCTCGACTATCATTTCAAAGCCATCGATACGATTTTTGAGCGGGTGTTTGGGAAGTAGGACGCGCGCAGCTTTCACCCTCCCACCCGTCATCCTGAACTTGTTTCAGGATCCATCCTGCCGCACAATAAGACCTTCTGATAGTAGCATGACGCCATCGTTTTGCCATGCAACAACGCTCCGGTCTGTGGCGAGAAATGGACCCTGAAACGAGTTCAGGGTGACGAAGTTGTTGAAGGTTGTTGTGGTTAAGGACACGGGAGAAAAGCTATGAAACGCGTATTCAAATGGCTTGGCGGATTGCTGCTGCTGGCTGTGATCGCGCTGTTCGCGCTGGGTTACACCCCCGACACTGATACCGCGGCAATGCGCGCCAAATACGCCAGCGCCGCTTCGCAGTTCATCGATGTCGGCGGCGGGCTGACGATGCATGTCCGCGACGAGGGCAACCGCGCTGGCCCGGTGCTGGTGCTGCTGCACGGCTCAAACGCCTCGCTCCATACCTGGGAGCCGTGGGTGGCGCTGCTGGGCGCCAAGTACCGGATCATCTCGGTCGACCAGATCGGCCACGGGCTAACCGGCCCCAATCCCGCCGGACAATACGACGGCGCGGCCTTTGTCAGCACGCTCGATGCGCTGCTAACCAATCTGGGCGTCAATCGGTTCGCGCTGGCTGGCAATTCGATGGGCGGCTATGTCGCCTGGGAATATGCGCTGGCCCATCCGGACAAGCTGACCCAGCTGGTGCTGGTCGATGCCGCCGGGCCGCCGGACGATCCGAACAAAAAGCTGCCGATCGGGTTCCGGATCGCCCGCACCCCCGGGCTCAACAAGATCGCGCTGGTGATCACGCCGCGATCGGTGTTTGAAAAGTCCTTGCGCGGATCGGTTGCCAACCAGTCGATTGTCACCCCGCAAGCCATTGACCGCTATTGGGAACTCAATCGCTATCCCGGCACCCGCGCCGCCACCGGCGCGCGGTTTGCCCAATATGGCAAGCGCGATGCCAACACCGGACGGCTGAGCGAAATCAAAGTCCCGACGCTGATCCTGTGGGGCGAGGAAGACAAACTGATCCCGGTTAGCGGGGCCGATTGGTTTGCGCGCGCGATCCCTGGCTCGGTCAAGATCGTCTATCCCGGCATCGGCCACCTGCCGATGGAAGAAGCGCCGGACCGGACTGCGGCGGATGTCGATGCGTTTCTGTCGAAGCCCTTCCCTTCGGCCCCCAAGCCGCCTAGCATTGCCCCTGCAAAGCCCTGAAGAACAAGGAGGCATGGTCCATGCAACTGATCCGCACACTCCTGCTGCTCGCATTCACTATCGCGCTGGTCGCGTTCATTGCGATCAACTGGCAGACGGTTCCGCTCAATCTCTGGCCGCTGCAGGATGGCAATTATGTCCATCTGGAATGGCCGGTCGGGTTTATCGTGATAATCTCGATGGCGCTCGGGTTCCTGCCGATGTGGCTGCTGCATAAAGGCGCGCGCTGGCAGCTTAAACGGCGGATCGGGTTCCTCGAAAACTCGGTCAAGTCGGGCAGTCAGACGGCACCACCGGCTGTTGCCAGCACCACCCAGCTTGAACCAGCAGCAACACCGGATCCCTTGGCACCCCCGCAATGAGAACCAACCCGATCTACCTTGCGCTTGATTTTCCGCGGCTCGATACGGCGATTGAAGTCGCCAAAAAGGCCGCTGCGCATATCGGCGGGTTGAAACTGGGGATGGAGTTCTTTTACGCCCACGGCCACCACGGCGTGCTGGAAGTGCACAAGCTCGGCCTGCCAATTTTCCTCGATCTGAAACTGCACGATATTCCCAATACGGTTGCCGGCGCGATGCAGGCGATCCATGTGCTGGAACCCGCCATCGTCACGGTCCACGCCGCAGGCGGCCAGGCGATGATGGAAGATGCCAAGGCCGCTGCGGGCGAAAACTGCAAGGTCGTTGCCGTCACCCTGCTGACCAGTCTGGATGCCGACGACATGGCCGCGACCGGTGTTTCCGGCACTCCGCACGATCAAGTGATCCGACTGGCCGAACTGGCGCGTGCTTCTGGATTGGACGGGATCGTCTGTTCGGGGCACGAAGTTGCAGCGGTCCATGCGGTCTGGCGCGACGGCTTTCTGGTGGTGCCCGGCCTGCGCCCGGCCGATGGCAAATTGGGCGATCAAAAACGCGCCGTTACGCCGCGCGCAGCCCGCGATGCCGGGGCCAGCGTACTCGTGATTGGCAGGCCGATTGCGCGCGCGGAGGATCCAGCGGCGGCAGCCCGGGCGATTGAGGGTACGCTTTAGTGGCGAGCCTTGCCTCGATCCAACGCGCTGCACTCGCTGCAGCGCTTGCTGGCGGCATTACCGGTGCGCCTTCTGCATCAAGCGAAACTATCAAGGCTCCACTCAAGCTTACGAGCGGCGAATGTGGGCAGATTTCGCCGCTTGAAGGAATGATGCGAAACAACGACGGTGTGGAGCAGTTCACGCAGGTCAGTTGCGTTTTTGCGACCTTCACACCGCCGCCAGTTTCAAAGTCGAAGCCAGATGACAAGGGTAAAGGGCTGGTGGCTCTGTTGGATGCTTCGGGCGAGAAGGGTTTGTTCGTCCGGGGGAGTTGGAAAAACGACGATTTCAATCCTGACGCTATCTCCTTCGATCAGCAGACCTGGTATTCCGTGAGCAAGGGACGCTGCCGATTTTATGTTAAGGAGGCCGAACAGACGCTCATGATTGTCTGCTTCGCCGTTTATAAGCCGACCGGCAGCACAAAAAAGCAAGGTGTCGCCGTAGTTTTCAGGCAATATTAGGCGGTTCATCCGCCAGTAACCGGAACATTGCCAAGTGCGAATCTTTATGGTCCAAGGAGTAACCCGATGAAATCGCTGAAGTTCGCCCTCGCCCCGCTCGCCCTTGCCTTTGCCTTACCCGGAGTTGCCATGGCCCATTCGGACCAACCCGCCATCGCCGCGACATCGACGCTGCTGACTATCACGGCTGAGGGCAAAAGCACCCGCACGCCCGATATGGCGGTGTTCACCGCTGGCGTCGTCAGCGAAGGCAAGACTGCCAGCGAAGCCCTCGCCGCCAGTGCCGTGGCTATGAACCGGGTAATCGCGACGCTCAAAAAAGCCGGGATTGCGGACAAGGATATCCAGACCAGCCAGATCAATCTGAACCCGGTTTACAGCCAGCCGGTGGTTGGCCCCAATGGGCAGGTGGCGCAGGAACCACGGATTATCGGCTATCAGGCCAGCAACTCGGTCACGATCCGCAGCCGCGATATCAAGGGCTTTGGCAAAGTCCTCGACGCGCTGGTCGCTTCGGGATCGAACCAGATCAATGGCCCGGCATTTCAGATGTCCGAGCCACGCACGGCGATGGACGAAGCGCGCGGCGATGCGATGAAGCAGGCCCGCGTCCGCGCTGATCTCTATGCCAGGGCGGCTGGCCTGCGGGTGGTGCGGATCGTTTCGATCACCGAAGGTGGCGGTTACAGCCCGCCCCGGCCGGTCTATGCCATGGCCAAAATGGAAGACGACTCGTCCAGCCCGATCGCGGCGGGCGAAGTAGAAGCGCAGGTCAGCGTGACGGTGCAGTTCGAACTGGCGCAGTAAATCTCGACACGAACGAGGGTTTGAGTATGGCGGGGGCTATGACTGCCCCCGCCATCAAGATCTGCGGCCTGACCACTCCCGAAACGCTGGATGCCGCGATTGCGGCGCGGGCGGAGTGGTTCGGGCTGATGTTTGTTGAACGCAGCCCGCGCTATGCGGCGCTGGATGTGGCGGCTGAGCTCGGCAATCGTGCCGCCGGGCGGATCGGCCGGGTCGGGGTGTTCCTCGATGCCGATGATGCCGCGATTGCCGAAGCGGTGGCGGCCGCCAAGCTCGATGTGCTGCAACTCCACGGCGGCGAAACCCCGCAACGCTGCGCCGCATTGCGCGCGCGGCACGGCCTGCCAGTCTGGAAAGTCCTGTCAGTCGCAGCCGGGCCCGATCTGGACCGAGCCTATGACTATGTCGGGGCCGCCGATCTGGTCCTGCTCGATGCCAAGACGCCCAAAGGCGCGCTGCCGGGCGGATTGGGGCTGACCTTTGACTGGAACCTATTAGCTAACTGGCAGGCACCACTGCCCTGGGGCCTGGCGGGCGGACTGAACCCCGGCAATGTGGCGGAGGCCGTGCGGATTAGCGGGGCAGAACTGGTCGATTGCTCGTCAGGCGTGGAAACCGCGCCGGGGGTAAAGGACCCCGCCCTCATCGCCACCTTCTGCGCGGCAGCGCGCGGCACATAGCAAAAGGGCGGCCCGTTGCCGGACCGCCCTATCGGTTCTCGTTGGTTGAGCGCCGCTTAGAAGCGGAAACCTACGCCAGCGACCAGTGCGTCGAGATTGCTACCAAGGTTGTTGGCGAAGTAGTGGCGGTATTCTGCCTTGACGTAGACCGGGCCAGAAACCTTCTGCTCAACGCCAGCGCCCACATTCCACTGGCCGCCGCAGCTGTTGCAGGCTTCAGTGGTGTATCCGCCAGCGGCGAAAACGCGGGTACCGGGCCCTGCCTTGATACCAAGCCGAGCGGCCGTGCCGAAGGCTACCTTGGTACCGCTGGTGCCGATCTTATCGCCCGAAACTTCAACACCAGCAAAGGCATTAGTGCCCAGATCGAAATCGTAACCTGCGGCGGCGCCCCAGGTGTCTTCGCTGAAGCCACCGTCCCAAATGACACCGCCGCGCACTTCGACGCGACCTTCGTTAGCCATGGCGGGGGTTGCGGCAGCCAGTGCGGCGATCAGCGGGAGGATAAATTTCTTCATAATAATGCTCCTAAAGCGGGTTTGGAGCGACCGTATTTTTATTGTTGTTGCAGCCCCTTAACGTCAGAACTGGTGAGCACCAGATTAACACGCTGGCATTTTAACATTGTTGGGCCTGATTGTGGCATTTCCGCCACAGAACTTGTATAAATACGACACTACATCCCGCTCTATAGTTAGGATTGAGCCTGTCCGGCCCCGTAATTGTCAGTATTGCCCTTGAAACGCAAAAGGACGGCCCGCTTCCGGACCGCCCTTCGCACTCGGTGTTTCCGATCAGAACGATCAGAACTTGATGCCGACACCCGCAACAAGGGCGTCCGAATCTGGAACAAGGTTGCCGGTGAAATAGTGGCGATATTCAGCCTTCACATAAAACGGCCCGCTGACGTTTTGTTCAACACCGGCGCCTGCGTGCCAGCTGGTTTCGCAGCCGGTGCAAGGTTCGGTGCTGTAACCGCCAGCCACGAACACCTTGGTGCCAGTCGCAGCCTTAATGCCGAGACGCCCGGTGATCCCGTAGGCCATCTTGGTGCCGGTGGCCTCAATCTTGTCGCCCGAAACTTCGACGCCGGCAAAGGTCGCTGCGCCAAGATCGAAATCGTAGCCTGCAGCAACGCCATAGGTGTCTTCGGTGGTGCCGTTCGACCAGATCGCACCGCCGCGCACTTCGACGCGGGCTTCATTGGCCAGTGCCGGGGTGGCGGCAGCCAGCGAGGCGAGCAGCGGGAGGATAAACTTGCGCATGGGTAGCTCCTTCTTTCAATTCAGCCCCGGTAAAGAGGTCTGACGGCTAAGTAGGAATCGACAGGTTGCGGGCAAATGAACCGATAGTTCAGAAATTACACAACGCCGCCACTATGTGGCAAGTTTGCAACATATTGTTCGGCAAATAGACAGGTTTGTTACCAGCGCGTTTAGCATCAATCCCCTTGGCACAGGCTGGACTTCGCCGCCTCGCTCTGCCAAGCGCTTGTTCCATCATGACCGCAAAATCGACCGTAAATTCTTTTCGCACCCAGCCTGACGAGCGTGGGCATTTTGGCCAATTTGGCGGGCGTTATGTCGCCGAAACGCTGATGCCGCTGATTCTCGACCTCGAAGCGGAGTACAATCGGGCCAAAGTTGATCTGGCGTTCAAGGCCGAGTTCGACGACCTGCTGGAGCATTACGTCGGCCGCCCCAGCCCGCTCTACTTCGCCCCGCGCCTGACCGAGGAGCTTGGCGGCGCTCAGATCTGGTTCAAGCGCGACGAGCTCAACCATACCGGCGCGCACAAGATCAACAATTGCGTCGGGCAAATCCTGCTGGCGATCCGGATGGGCAAGACCAGGATCATTGCGGAGACCGGCGCGGGCCAGCACGGCGTCGCCACCGCCACGGTCTGCGCGCGGTTCGGCCTGCCCTGTGTGATATTCATGGGCGCGACCGATGTTGCGCGTCAGGCGCCCAACGTGTTTCGGATGAAGTTGCTCGGCGCCGAAGTCCGCGCCGTCACCGCTGGTGCCGCGACGCTGAAGGACGCAATGAACGAGGCGCTGCGCGACTGGGTCGCCAATGTCCACGACACATTCTACATCATCGGCACCGCCGCCGGCCCGCACCCCTACCCCGAACTGGTCCGCGATTTCCAATCTGTGATCGGCAAGGAAGCCCGCGAACAGATGCTGTCCCGCACCGGCCGCCTGCCCGACCTGCTGGTCGCGGCGATCGGCGGGGGCAGCAATTCGATCGGGCTGTTCCATCCGTTCCTCGACGATCCCGAGGTCAAAATGCTCGGCGTCGAAGCGGCGGGCCACGGGCTCGACAAGGAACACGCCGCCAGCCTCGCGGGCGGGCGCCCCGGCATCCTCCACGGCAACAAGACCTACCTGTTGCAGGACAGCGACGGCCAGATCACCGAAGGCCACTCGATTTCGGCAGGCCTCGACTATCCCGGGATCGGCCCCGAACACGCCTGGCTGCGCGATGTCGGCCGGGTCGATTACACCAGCGTGACCGATACCGAGGCGCTGGAAGGCTTCCAGCTGCTCTGCCGCACCGAAGGCATCATCCCCGCGCTGGAGCCCGCCCACGCGATTGCCGCAGTGGCCCGGATCGCGCCGACCATGCCCAAGGATAGCATTATCCTCGTCAACCTGTGTGGGCGCGGCGATAAGGACATCTTCTCGGTCGCGGAGCATCTTGGGGTGGAGTTGTGAGCCATTGTTGCGAGATGATGCGCGGCAACGTCGAGAACAGCTGCGACCAGCATCCTGACCGCTTTGATTGTCCAGACTGCTTGGTCGCCTTCAGCAGCCGGGGCGCAAAGTACGGCTTGATCATCCACGATGGCGGACACTCAGTCATCGGAATATCCTATTGCCCGTGGTGCGGCTCTCATTTGCGAGGCAATGACGATGACTGATCGCCTCCAATCCGCCTTCGCCAAGGGCTACCCTGCCCTCGTCACCTTCGTCACCGGGGGCGACGGGCCGACGGCTGCGATCCTCGACGCACTGGTCGCAGGCGGTGCGGATGTGATTGAGCTGGGGATGCCGTTCACCGATCCAATGGCTGATGGCCCGGCGATCCAGCAGGCCAATTTGCGCGCGCTGGGGGCCGGAATCACCACCGCTGACATCTTCGCGATCGCCGCCGCGTTCCGTGCGCGGCACGCTGACGTGCCGCTGGTGCTGATGGGCTATGCCAACCCGATGATCACACGCGGGCCGGAATGGTTCGCCGATCAATGCCAACAGGCCGGGGTCGATGGCGTGATCTGTGTCGATATCCCGCCTGAGGAAGACCCCGAACTTGGCCCCGCACTGCGCGGTGCTGGAGTATCGCTGATCCGCCTCGCCACCCCTACAACCGACGCAGCGCGGCTGCCCGCCGTGCTCGAAGGCTCATCCGGCTTCCTCTACTACGTCTCGGTCGCCGGGATCACCGGAATGCAGCAGGCCGCGCAAACCTCGATTGATGAGGCGGTTGCCCGGATCAAGCAGCACGCCAAGATCCCTGTCGCAGTCGGCTTTGGCGTCCGCACGCCTGAACAAGCGGCGGCGATTGCAAGAGTCGCGGACGGGGTCGTAGTCGGCTCGGCGCTGGTTGATCTGATCGCGACACATGGCGCGAATGCCGCTGGACCGGTGCGGGAACTAACCAAGGCGTTGGCGGATGCGGTCCATTCGGCTAGGATGCCAGAATGAGCTGGATCGACCGCGTTCGCAATTCGCTGCCTTTTAAGGACAAGCGTGACACTCCTGACAACCTCTGGATCAGTTGCCCTTCGTGCAAGGAAATGCTGTTCACCAAGGAATATGAGGAAAACCAATCGGTTTGCCCGCGTTGTGAGCATCACGGACGGATCGGGGCGAACGCGCGGCTTGGGCAGTTGCTCGACGACGGCTTCACCATTCTGGATTCGCCCAAGGTCAAGGAAGACCCGCTGAAGTTTCGCGATTCCAAAAAGTATCCCGACCGGTTGAAAGCAGCCCGCGCAGCCAACCCGCACCCCGATGCGCTGACCAATGCGCTCGGCCAGATCGAAGGCCACAAGGTTGTGCTGGGCGTGCAGGATTTCGCCTTCATGGGCGGATCGATGGGCATGGCAGTCGGCGCGGCATTCGTTACCGGCGCCGATCGCGCGATCAAGGAACAGTGCGCTTATGTAATCTGTACTGCGGCGGGCGGCGCCCGGATGCAGGAGGGTATCCTGAGCCTGATGCAGATGCCCAAGACCACCGTGGCGATCCAGCGGCTGGGCCGTGCTGGACTTCCCTACGTGGTGGTGCTGACCGATCCGACCACCGGCGGCGTCACCGCTAGCTATGCCATGCTGGGCGATGTCCACATTGCTGAACCGGAATGCCTGATCGGCTTTGCCGGGCAGCGGGTGATCCAGGATACGATCCGTGAAAAACTGCCCGAGGGATTCCAGCGGGCCGAGTATCTGCACGAGCACGGCATGGTCGATATGGTGGTCCACCGCCGCGATCTGAAAGCGACGCTGGCGGCCGTGCTGGGGTATCTGAGCGCGGCGAAAGCGGCTTGAAGCGCCCCCTCCTCTTCAGAGGAGGGGCAGCGAGACTTGGGTCAGCGCAGCAGGCCCTAGTCGCAGCGGGGTGGTGCCTGTTCGCTCCGCTGCGCGTGTCTCCACCACCCCCAACCCCCTCCTCTGAAGAGGATGGGGCTTAGTGCGCGACTTCGCCACATCAACCCACCCCGGCGTCCAAACCCAGCTAACCCGGCTTGGCGCGCTGAGCCTGCCGAGCGGGCGGTTCGGGCTCGAGGTCATGCACGAACTGCTGGCCCGGCTGGACAACCCGCAGCGCGCCTTGCCGCCGGTGTTCCACGTCGCCGGGACCAACGGCAAAGGCAGCACCTGCGCCTATCTGCGCGCCATGCTGGAAGCCGAAGGGCTGACTGTTCACGCCGCGACCAAGCCGCATCTGGTGCGCTATAACGAACGCATTCGGGTGGCTGGCACGCTGATCGAGGATGATCTGCTGGCCGACTTGCTGAAGGAAGTGCTGGACCTAGGCGAAGACCTCAATCCCAGTTTTTTCGAAGTTACCGCCGCCGCCTATTTCCTCGCCTTCCACCGCATTCCGGCGGACGCTTGCATTATCGAGGTAGGCCTTGGCGGACGGCTTGATGCGACCAATGTGCTCGACGGGCAAGCCGCCTGCGGGATCGCCACGCTGGGGATCGACCACAAGGAATTCCTGCTGGTGCCCGAAGACGGCGTGCCCAGCGATCCGCTGTGCCGGATTGCGTTCGAGAAAGCCGGGATCGCCCGCCCAGGTGTGCCGTTGGTGACGCAGGCCTATCCAGCTGATGTCACCAAGACCGTGATCGAACAGGCGATGATTGCGGGCGCGCGGACCTATATCCGCGATCTCGATTGGTCGGCAGAAATTGGTACGGAAATCCACTACCGCGACCGGTTTGGCGAACTGACCCTGCCGCTTCCCGCGCTGGCCGGAACGCACCAGGCCGATAACGCTGCATTGGCGGTGGCGATGCTGCGGCACCAGACGCAAGTGACGGTTTCGCCCGAAGCCATGGCAGCGGGCATCCGCGCCGCGCGCTGGCCCGCGCGGCTGCAATTGCTGGACGAAGGCCCGCTAACCGCGCTGGCTGCGGGGCGGCGGGTGTGGCTGGATGGCGGGCACAATGCCGATGCCGGGCTGGCGATTGCGCGGTTTTTTGCCGGTGCGCCGCCGCTCCACCTGATCACCGGAATGCTCAGCAGCAAAGACCCCGCCGCGATTGTCGCGCCTTTGCGGGGCCAGCTGCTCAGCCTGGCGGTCGTCCCGGCACCGGGGCACGAGGCGCACCGACCAGAAGACATTGCCCCCCACGCCGATCTGCCAGTGCGCGCGTTTGGCGATGTAGCAGCGGCGCTGAACGCGCTTCCGCCAGAAGGCGACGTGCTGATCGCCGGGTCGCTTTACCTTGCGGGTGAGGTGCTAAGGCTCAACCGGGAATTTCCGGACTGATCAGTGCGGGGTCTCCGCGTCGCCGTCTGTACCGCCCCCAGCTGTGCCCATCGAGGCATCGACCAGCCCTGTCCGGCTCATCCACCAGAACAGCAGAATGCCCGGGATCGCGATGACCGTGGTCAGCAGGTAATAGTTCACGTAGCCCATCCCTTCGACCATCGCCCCGGCCGAAGTCCCGGTCACCACCCGCCCAATAACACTGGCTGCGGCCGAGATCAGCGCGTATTGCGCGGCTGTAAAGCGCAGATCGCACAGTGCCGAGAAGTAGGCGACCACCACCACGCCACCGATCCCGCTGGCGAAGTTTTCGAAGCCTTGAGTCAGCCCGAGACCAATGTTGGAATGGCCAACGCTGGCCAGCACTGCATAGCTGAGGTTGGAGACGCCCATCAGGACCAAAGCGAGCAGCACTGACCGTTTCAGCCCGATCCGAGCGTAAAGCACCCCGCCCACGAAAATGCCGATCAGGAAGGCCCAAAACCCTACCCCGACATCCCAGATCGCGATCTCATCGTTGGTATAGCCCATATCGTTGAGCAGCAGTCGCAGCACGAGTTGGCCCAGCGTATCGCCGATTTTGTGGAGCAGAATAAACAGCAGCACCAACCATGCGCCGCTGCGCTTGAAAAACTCTATGAAGGGCCCCGCAATAACATCCAGTCCGGCTTTCAGACCTTTGCGCTCGATCGGGTCACGGTGACGTGGCGGTTCCCCCATGATCAGTGCGGTCAACATTGCGGGCAGCGCCAGCAGCGCACAGGCCATATAGGCCAAGCTCCAGCCGTACCGAGCGGCCACCACCAGCGAAAGCGCACCTGCGGCGGTCGATCCGATCCGCCAACCATATTGCGACATACCCGATCCGACCCCGAGCTGATGCGGCTTGAGCGTCTCAATCCGGTAGGCATCGATTACGATGTCATAAGTCGCCCCGGCGATCCCAACCAGAATTGCACTAGTCGCAGTCCAAGCAATGTCGGCGGTTGGATCGACGAGCGCGAGGTTGACCACCGCCGCCATCACGAACAGCCCGGAAACCACCATCCACGAAACCCGCTGCCCTAACCGTCCGACTAAGGGCAGCTTCACTCCATCGACTACCCAGGCCCACAGGAACTTGAGGTTGTAAACGAGGAATGCCAGCGCGAAAGCGGTGACAGTCTTTTTGCTGATCCCGTCTTGCGCCAGCCGCGTGGTCAGAGTTGCCCCGATCATCGCATAGGGAAAACCCGAGGATACCCCGACGAAGAAAGCCGCCAGCGATTCCTTTTCAAAATAGGGTCGTACCGAATCCCATAGAGTGCGCCGATCAGACGCTACGGTTTGGCTGGCTTCGTTCACGGCGCTTGCTCTCCACTCGATTTCGCGCGAACCTAACGCTTAACTTGGACAAGGATAGCCCCAATGGAGAGGACATCCACGCTTCCTGGCACCGCGCCCACCGCAGGCCAACTGGCGCTGGCCGAGCAGATCGTCGCTGGCTGCACCCGCGCCAATCAAGGTATCACCAAGGTCCCAGCCTCAGTCTATACCGATCCGGCGCATTGGGAGCGAGAGCAGGCGCTGATGTTTGGCCGCGCGCCACAGGTGTTGTGCCCTTCGGCGCTGATCCCCGATCCCAACATGGCCGTGCCGCACGATACCAGCGGTCGGCCGCTGCTGATCACCCGCGATGGCGAGGGCAAGGCCCACGTTTTCCTGAACGTCTGCCGCCACCGTGCGACCCGGCTGGTCGAAGGAAGCGAAGTGCAATGCGCCAAGCGGCTGACCTGCCCCTATCACGCCTGGACCTATGCCACCGACGGGCGGCTGCTGGCGCTGCCCCGGCCTGAGACCTTCCCGGGGCTGGACAAGGCCGATCACGGTCTGATCGAACTCGATAGCTGCGAGGCGGGCGGGCTGATCTGGTATTCCCCGCAAGGGCCGGGCGAGTTCGGTAATGTTCGCACGCTGGGCGAAGACTTTGACACATTCGCCATGCGGGATCTGCACCTGTTCGCCCGGCACACCCACGATGTCGCATCCAACTGGAAGCTGATCATGGACGCGTTTCTGGAAAGCTACCATGTTGCACGGCTCCATGCTGCCACCATCGGCCCGTTCTTCAAAGACGGAGTTTCCAGCGGCGATCAGATTGGCCCGCACCAGCGCAGCTTCGTTGCCCGGGCGGCAGAACTGGACGGGGCTGATCTGACCGATATGGCCGCGCTGCGCCGGATCGGGACGTTCGCCTATCAGCTGTATCCCGCCACCGTGCTGGTGATCAGCCCCGATTACATCAACGTGATGGCGCTGTGGCCGCAGGCGCATAACCGGACGCTGGTGGAGGATTTTATGCTGATCCCAGAAGCGCCCCAAACCGACAAAGCCCAAAACCATTGGGAGCGCAGCTGGAAACTGCTCGATGGCGGCGTGTTTGGCGGCGAAGACTTCCGCGCCGCCGCGCTGGGCCAGCAAGGATTGGAAAGCGGGGCGGTGACCGAGATTACGCTGGGCACGCTCGAAAGCGGGATCCGGCGGTTCCATGACATCTGCGCAGAACAGATGGATTTGGTCCAGGGGTGACGCGGGCGACGTCCTCGCCTATGGGACGCCCATGACAACCCCAGAACTCGCTCCCCGTGAGGGTGATCGCATCGCCAAATTGCTGGCCCGCGCCGGTATCGCCAGCCGCCGCGAAGTAGAACGAATGATTGCCGATGGCCGGGTTAAGCTGGACGGCGAAGTGCTGACTACGCCTGCCACCGTGCTCAAAAGTCTGCGCGGAGTGACGGTTGATGACCAGCCGGTCAAAGCGGCCGAGGCGACCCGGTTGTTCCTGTTTCACAAGCCATCTGGCCTGCTGACATCAGAACACGATCCCGCCGGACGCCCGACGATCTATGCCGCGCTGCGCAATGCCCTGCCCGAAAGCGCGGGCCGGGTGATGCCGATCGGGCGGCTCGATTACAATACCGAAGGGCTGCTGCTGCTGACCAACGACGGCGAGCTGAAACGGGCGATGGAACTGCCTTCAACCGGCCTGCCCCGCACCTATCGCGCCCGGACTTATGGCGACGTTACGCAAGAACAGCTCGAAAGCCTGATTGAGGGGATCGAGGTCGAGGGAATGCGCTATGGCCGGATCGACGCCAATATGGAGCGCAAGACCGGGCGCAACCAGTGGATCGAACTGACCATCCGCGAAGGTAAGAACCGCGAAATTCGCAACGTGCTTGAATATCTGAATCTTGAAGTCAGCCGCCTAATGCGCACGTCCTATGGCCCGTTTGAACTGCTCAACCTGCCGCGCGGTGCAGCGGTGGAAATTCGCCAGGTTGATGTCGAGAAATTCCGCCGGGCGCTGCTTGGAGGGACTGTGGACGAAACGCCGCCCGCCGATCAGGGGCAGGCCAAAGAGCGGATTGTCCGCCCGACCCCGCGCCGGGATCAAGCTGCCCTGCCCGCTGCCAAACGGCCGGCCCCGCGCCGGGATCAAGCCACCCCACGGACCGACAGCCGGCCCTCTCCGCGCCGGGATTCAGCGGCCCCGCGAACCGATGACCGGCCTGCGCCGCGCCGGGATTCAGCGGGTCCACGGATCGACAGCCGGTCTGCTCCGAGGCGGGATCGAGGCGCCCCACGAACCGATGACCGGTCTGCCCCGCGCCGGGATCACGCCGCCTCGCGGACTGACGAACGAGCTGCCCCGCGCCGGGATTCAGCGGCACCCCGGACCGACAACCGCTCTGCGCCTAGGCGGGATCGAGGCGCTCCGCGAACCGACGACCGGCCTGCGCCGCGCCAGGACCGAGCCGCCCCGCGATCCGGCGACCGGTCTGCACCGCGCCGGGATCACGCCGCCCCACGAACCGACGACCGATCTGCCCCGCGCCGCTCTGGGCCTAACAAGCTTGGCGCCAAGCCCGGTGCGAAACCTTATGCGAAACCCGGCACATCAGCCCCGCGCGGGCCGCGTAAACCCGGCCCGCATAACGCCGGGCCGCGCAAATGAGCCTGCGGATCATCGCCGGGCAGTGGCGCGGGCGCAAACTGACCACTCCAGCCGGGGACACCACTCGGCCAACTGCTGATCGGACCCGCGAGACGCTGTTCTCGATGCTGGTCAGCCGCCTTGGCAGCTTTGAAGAACTCGCCGTGGCCGATCTATTTGCCGGTTCCGGCGCGCTGGGGATCGAAGCGCTGTCGCGCGGGGCCGCAACCTGTGTGTTCGTGGAACAGGATGCCGCCGCGATCCGGGCACTACGCAGCAACGTGGCCAGCTTGCAGGCCCAGAGCCAGTGCGATGTCCGGGCCGGATCGGTGCTGGCGCTGGGCCCGGTTAAAGCCCCGCTTGATCTGGTGATGCTCGACCCGCCCTATGGCACCAGCGCTGGCGAAGTGGCGCTGGACAAATTGCAGCGGCTCGGCTGGATTGGCGAGGCGACCTGGGTCAGCCTCGAAACTGCCGTGAGCGAAGTGCCGAAGATCAAAGGGCTGGAGACCGTGGCGGACCGCAAAGTCGGCAAGGCCCGGATCACGCTGCTGCGGGTTTCGCCAGTTTAAGCCCGGCCAAAGTCAATACCGCCACAGCCGCCAGTAACCAGCCCGCCGCCACGATCTGGCCGCTGGCCGCCAGTTGCTGCGCCGCAATCGGGGTCAGCGCGCCGCCAACGATCCCGCCAAAGGTAAAGGCCAGCGAAATTGCGGTATAGCGGACCCGCACCGGAAACAGCCCGCTGAGCCAGCCGCCCAGCGGGCCATAGCTGAGCCCCATCACCAGCAGCGCGAACGACAGCATGACGAAGATCGCAAGCAGCGAGCCTGAGGCCATGACCGGCCCGAACACCAGCCCGGTGACGATTGTCAGCACTGCTCCCAAGACCATTACCCGGCTCGTCCCGAACCGGTCCGCTGCCATTGCTGCGCCGATAATGCCGATAGCAAAAAACACGTTGGCGCCCAGCTGCAGCGCGAGGAACGTCTGCCGATCGATCTTCAAGGTACTGGTGGCATAGGACAGCGCAAAGGCCGTGCTGAGGTAGAACACTGCAAAACAGCTTGCCGCGCCAGCTGATGCGGCCAGCAGCAGCAGGGGGTGCTGGCGGATCACGGCCGCAATCGGCACTGCCACCGGCGGTGCCTCGGCCAGGGCAAAGGCCGGGGTTTCCGAAATCTTCAGCCGGATCCACAGCCCCACGGCGACCAGCACGGCGCTGGCCAGAAACGGAATGCGCCAGCCCCAGGCGATGAAATCCGCTTCGCTCAGCCCCATGCCCAGCAGAAGGAACAGTCCGTTGGAAAACAGGAACCCCAGCGGTGCGCCCATTTGCGGCGCGGCCCCAAACCGGGCTTCCCAGCCCTTGGGCGCATTCTCCACCGCCAGCAGCGCAGCCCCGCCCCACTCTCCGCCGAGGCCAAAGCCCTGACCAAACCGCAGCAGGCACAGCAGCAGCGGTGCCATGGTCCCAATCGCAGCATAACCCGGCAGTACTCCGATCAGCACGGTCGATGCGCCCATCAACAACAGGGACGCGACCAGCGTCGCCTTGCGCCCAACCCGGTCGCCAAAATGGCCGAATGCAATTGCGCCAAGCGGCCGGGCAAAAAATGCCAAGCCGAAACTCATAAAGGCAGCCATTTGCTGCGCCGCGCTCGATTCAGACGGGAAAAACAACGGCCCAAATACCAGCGCCGCGGCTGTGCCAAAGATATAGAAATCAAAAAACTCCACCGCCGTGCCAACCAGGCTGGCAGAGAGGACTCGGGCGTTTTGGCGGATTGGATGCATGGCGCAGAGGGGTCGCTTCCAATCAGCGTCAAGTCAAGCCAAACGCCAAAGCAATTGACGGGCATCGACATTCTGGGGCAAGCGACAATTTCGGCGCGCGCGCGGGTTCGGATCGATCCGTCCGCACTGAAAGGCTGTGTCCAAATGCAATTCAATCCTTTTTCGGCCATAATCTGGCGCTTGGCTGCCTTTGCTGCGCTGTCTTTGAGCGCTGTTTCTGGCCCGTTTGCTGGCCCGGCTCAAGCTGCGCGCGAACGTCTTTATACGCTTGACGGCATGACCTTTTCTGAAGCCGAAAAGACAAAAGTTGGCTTGGCCGATAGTGAGGCGAAACTGGGCATCAACGCGCTCTACAGAGGCGATTGGGCAAAAGCACAGCGGCACTGCGGCGTCGCACTGAGGACCTTCAAAGAGTTAGGGCTGCCGCGAACCGCAACTACCGTGCCGTTCTTTAGTCAGGTCGAATCCTGCCTCGCTGATGCATATGCCAATTTGGGTGACATGGATGAGGCCTGCCGGTTGTACCGCTGGACCGGCTATCAGACCCACCGGGCCCGCAATCCGAAGGCGATGTGCGACAAATACACCGCCGCAGCAGAAGCCAAGGCTGCCGCCGCAGAAGCTGACGGAGTCATCAATAACGATTACACCCGCACTTATAACGGCTTCATGCGCCGGATGTACGCAATGGCCCCGATGCCGCGTGGCAGTGGGCGTCAGGCCAAGGTCGGGGAACTGGTGGCCGACTGTGACACATTGCGAGGCTATGGTCAGCGCCTACCTCAGGCCTATGCCACCGCCAGTTATTGCAGCGCAATTGTTGCGTTTGAGCGTGGCAATGATGAGCAAGCCTGTGAATTGATGTGGACCGGTGCTCGGCAAATCCGGACCGCCTTGGCCGGGCAACTGCGGCCCGTTCAGCGCACCCACGCCAACGAAATGCAAGAGACGATCGATCATTTCAGCCCGGTCTGTGCAAGTTCCGGCTATCGCTGGCCCGATTTTTCCGCTGTCTGGCCGCACTAGCGCCCAAGTTGCGCAAATAGGAGCGCCGAGCACACGGCGCTCCTCCGTGCGACCCGATTGCCCCGGGGTTATTGCGCGCCGGGGTTGCGGCAACTGTCCTGCAACTTGCGGGTGCAAACCGGGTAAACCTTGTTCATCGCCTCAGCCGGCGGTGCGGTCAGTGCGCCCTTGTAGGGGCCGGCCAGATAGCCCGGATCGGCGGGAATGGACGGCGCAACTGGCTCGTTAGCGGTAGCCGGCGCGGGCGAGGTCATGGTCGGCACGCCTTCACCCGGCGGGTTGGCCTGCACGATGGGTGGTTGAGCCGGAACGGCTGGCTCAGCCGCCATTGCAGGGTCCATGCCCGGCTGCGCCGTCTGGGCGAAGGCCGGGACAGTCGCCAAGGTTGCCATGGCGGCGCTCAGGACGAACAAATGCTTCATGATTGAGATCCTTTCCCTATAAAAACTGCACCCCATAAACGGCATGACTGCCGACATGTTCCATCGGGATGGCCAGCCGCACGGGACTTGCGCCGAACCGTCCCGTTCCCTAGATGTTCGCCGGTGCAACTCCCACCTGAATCCAGCCCCGATCCCCTGCTCGATGGCCTGAACGCGCCGCAGCGCGAAGCCGTGCTGACGACCGAGGGCCCGGTGCTGATGCTGGCCGGAGCCGGTACCGGCAAAACTGCAGCGCTGACCGCGCGGCTGGCGCATATCGTCCGTAGCCGCCTCGCATGGCCGAGCGAAATCCTGTGCGTTACCTTTACCAACAAAGCCGCGCGCGAGATGAAAGAGCGGGTCGGGCATCTGGTCGGCCCGGCGGTGGAGGGGATGCCATGGCTCGGCACGTTCCATTCGATCGCCGCCAAGCTGCTGCGCCGCCATGCCGAACTGGTCGGCCTGCAATCGAACTATACGATCATCGATACCGACGATCAGCTGCGGGTGCTGAAACAGCTGATCCAGGCCGAAGGACTCGACGATAAGCGCTGGCCGGCCAAGCTGCTGGCGCAGTGCATCGATCGCTGGAAGAACAAGGGGCTGAACCCGGCGGACCTTTCAGCAGGTGATAGCGAAGCCTATGCCGATGGTCAGGGGCAGAAGTTTTATCAGCTTTATCAAAACCGGCTGAAAGCGCTCAACGCCTGCGATTTCGGCGATCTGCTGCTGCATATGCTCAACATCTTGCGGACCCACCGCGACGTGCTGGAACAGTACCAGCAGCGTTTCAAATACGTGTTGGTTGACGAGTATCAGGACACCAACCAGGTCCAGTACCTGTGGCTGCGATTGCTAGCGCAAGGGCACAAAAACATCTGCGTTGTCGGTGATGATGATCAGTCGATCTATTCATGGCGCGGCGCAGAAGTTGCCAATATCTTGCGGTTTGAACAGGATTTTCCCGGCGCGAAAGTGATCAAGCTGGAGCAGAATTATCGCTCTACGCCGGATATTCTGGCCGCTGCCTCGGGCCTGATCGATGCCAACAGCCATCGGCTTGGCAAGACGCTATGGACGACACGCAATGGCGGCGACAAAGTCCGCGTGATCGGGGTCTGGGACGGCCCTGAGGAAGCTCGCCGGGTGGGCGAAGAGGCCGAGCGGCTGGAGCGTGAGGGCGCCAGTCTGGCGACGGTGGCGATCCTCGTTCGCGCCCAGTTCCAAACCCGCGAGTTTGAAGACCGGTTCATCGCAATCGGGATGCCCTATAAAATCGTCGGCGGCTTTCGGTTTTACGAACGGGCCGAAGTGCGCGATGCGCTGGGCTATCTGCGGCTGATCTCTCAGCCGAGCGACGATCTGGCGTTTGAACGGATTTACAACAGCCCCAAACGCGGGCTGGGTGACAAGACGCTGGAGAAAATCCACCGCCACGCCCGGGCGCGAGCGATCCCGCTCAGTCTGGCCGCAGCCGAAATTGTCGATACCGATGAACTTCCGGCCCGCGCGCGCGGAACGCTGATGAACTTCATGCGCGGCGTTGCGCGTTGGCGTGATGCGGCCAAAGTGCTGTCCCCGGCCGAACTGGTGCGGCAGGTGCTGGAGGAAAGCGGTTATACCGACGCGTTGCAGGTGGATAAGAGCGCCGAGAGCGCCGGGCGGCTGGAGAACCTGGCCGAACTCGCCCGCGCGATGGAAGAATACGAAACGCTGGGCGAATTTCTCGAACACGTCAGTTTGGTGATGGACAATGAGGCTAACGACAGCGCCGAAAAGCTGACCATTATGACGATCCACGCCGCCAAAGGGCTGGAATTCGACAACTTGTTTCTGGTCGGCTGGGAAGAAGGCGTTTTCCCCAGCCAGCGGGCGATGGACGAAGGCGGCCTTGCCAGTCTCGAGGAAGAACGCCGCCTCGCTTACGTCGCGATCACCCGCGCGCGGCGGCGCTGCACGATACTGCACGCGGCCAACCGCCGGATCTATGGCCAGTGGACCAGCTCGATCCCCAGCCGGTTTATCGGCGATCTGCCCGAGGCGCATATCGAGCAGGAATCAACGCTATCTGGCGGGGCATCGCTGTGGCGGGCGCAATGGTCCGAAGGCGGTGATCCGTTCGCCCATGTCGCCAGCCAGCCGGGCCGGACCATGAGCCGCGGCCCCGGCTGGCAACGTGCCGCTGCCCAGCCCTATGACTCCAGCCCGCGCCGTTTGCCCGAAGCCACCCGCTCTGCCGCCAGCTTCGCCGCGCGGCCGCGCGGCGATGTGGCCGTGGGGGTACGGGTGTTCCACGAAAAGTTCGGCTACGGCCTGGTCACTGCGCAGGAAGGCAACAAGCTCGAGATCGAGTTCGAAACCGCCGGGCCCAAGCGGGTGATTGATAGCTTTGTGAAGCTGGCGGAATAAGGATCCTCCCCGTTTCGGGGAGAGGGACCATCCGCAGGATGGTGGAGGGGTACGCGCGGTGATCAATGGGCCGAAAGACACACTGCTCCGCGCGCGCGAATTGCGCGCATCAATGTCCCTGCCCGAAGTCATGCTCTGGAAGGAACTGCGCAAACGTCCGGGCGGTTTCAAATTTCGCCGCCAGCACCCGGCCAGCCATTACATCCTCGATTTCTACTGCAGCGCCGCACGCCTCGCGATTGAAATCGACGGCTGGGGGCATGAAAATGCTGGAGCCAGAAAGACGGACGAAGCACGATCGGCTTACTTGCGCTCGCAACGCATCGCGACGCTGCGGGTGCCTGCCAAGGTCGTGTTGGAAGAAATCGAGGTGGCGGTGGCCCGGATTGTCGAGGTTTGCGAAGGGCGAGTCCCGCCAGCGGAGTGATCACCGCGCGTACCCCTCCACCATCCGCTTCGCGGATGGTCCCCCTCCCCGTGCCGGGGAGGATCAGGTCCTGAAAAATTCATCCAATAGCGCGTCAATCCGACGCTCAAGCACGGCG
>JAYURW010000017.1:0-2135 GCA_043756025.1 Novosphingobium sp.
CCCCGGCATCAGCCCCGCTGCAGTCGCCACCGCAGCGATTTCCGGGGGGCTGTGCCCGCGGTTGGGATCGCGCTCGCCGATCCGGCAATAGTGCGCAAAGCCGGCGTTAAGCCGCGTCGTGGCAAGCCCGCGGATGTGACGCCGTGCCTCGATCATTGCGGTCAGGGCAAAGCTGGAACACGCGTTCCACGCGCCCTGATCGCGGATTACCGGGTTGATCCCCTGCGCCAGCCAATTGAACCGGGCCACGGTTGGCGCTGCGATCGCGCCAAAATCATCGCCGGGTGACCAGCCCTTGGTTGACCAGTGACCGGTGACCGCAGGATTGACATCTACGGTTTGGAAATCGGCGCCATAGGGTTTGGCCATGACCTGCGTCCTCCTTAAGGGGTGACCAGCGACTGCCCATCGGCAAGCGCGCGCCGTGCGGTGATGAGCTTGAGATCGGTTTCATATTCAAGGATCTGTTTTTCCTTGATCTGCTGCGCGGTCGGGTCCGTCCCGGCGGCGGCCTTGCGCGCTGCGTCCAGCTTGCCATCGAGTTCGAGCTGGGCGAGCTCGTCCTGCTTGGCGGTGGTCGGGGAATTCCTCCGCCGCTCGTTCGCGGCGCGCACCGCTTCGGTTGCGCCGGCGCCGCTTTCAACCACCGAACCGAGCAGTCCCGCTGCGGCTTCGGCAGGTGCTTTGGTGTTTTCCGCCCCGGCTTTGGTCAGCTGGCCCTTGGCATCGAAAGCCAGGGTGCAGCCGATTGAGGTGAACGGGCGGCTGACGCAGGGTAGCTGAAACACCCGGCCCAGCTGGCGGACAGAATAGCCTTTTTCGAACAGTATCTTGGAAGGTATCGACTGATTGTCGGGGCCGATGAAGGCCGAACGAATGACCAGCCGACCCCGCGCCGGAGAGCGATACGGAATGCCGCGCGCCAGCGCCTTGCGATCAAGCTGCGGCATGCCGCCCGAGGTGACCGCCAGCGGGCCGGCCTGGGTGGGTTGCAGCGCGATCGTCATGCTATAGTTGGCGGGTTGGGTATTGGGCGAGACGTCAGCCCACTCACCCAGCTGCTCGCCCAGTTCAAGCGGCGGGCGCAGTGTGCCCGAGGTTTCCGAGCCGCTGTCGGGCCAAAGCACCGTGGTGCTGACGCTGATACCTTTGGCCAGCTTGGCAAGTTGCGCCTTGGCCGAAGCAAGCCGCGTTGTCGCAACCTGCAGCCCCATGAATGCGTTGTTGAAGCGGCTTTGCACCGGCCGTGCAACCACCCCGCTGCTCGCGTCGATCTGCGCCTTGGCAGCGTCGAACTCCGCCTGCGCCAGATCGATCGCGTTTTTGGCTGATTTTACCACGCTCTGCTGCGCGGTGTAGGCATCGAAGGCTTTGCGGGTCGCCGCGTTGCAGCCGACCGACGTAATCGCAGGTCCGCCCGGTGCCACGGCAATCTTGACGATTCCCGCCGCCGATTTGGCAAGCGCGCCCAAGGTTTCGGCGCTGCGGTCGTCAGCCTTGGCGTTGATCGCGGCGACGCTGCCATCGGAATGGTATTCCAACGCTACCGAGCTAGTCTTGAACGGCCGCGCCAGGCTGTTGGGATCGATGACATAGGATTGCACGGGATCGGGTTCCGCAAGAACTGCGGAAACGGTCGGCTCAACCTCCAGCTCGAGCGTATCGCAATTGGCAACCGTGTAAGTCGTCGTGATTTCGTAGCGATCGTAATAGAGCGCGTAGGGCACACCGCTGGGCACCGTCGCCGCCGATTGCGCACCATCAGCCAGCGGCGTGACCGGGGCGAGTTCCAGCCGCGAGGTGCAGGCCCCAAGCGCAACAAGCGGCAGTGCCGCAAGCAGGCGATAATCCATTCTGACCGCTCCTAGTCTAAAGGACTTTCACTTGATCGTGCTGCCCCTGACAGTGGATTTGGCCGAAGGAGTACGCCGCGTCCGTGATCCCCGTCACGCCTCCACCCACACGAAATAGCCGCCCGCCCCATTGGGGCAGGCGGCTCGTTCGGCCTTGCGGCTGGGCTGCGAAGCTACTTCGGCAGGGGCTGCGCGCATTGGGTCATGTCGCCAGCGAGGCAGGCAGCATTGTCGGACTTCCACTTGGGCATGGCCAGCGCCGTAGGCGGCCTTGTTTGCGGC
>JAYURW010000018.1:0-2121 GCA_043756025.1 Novosphingobium sp.
CCTTGGCACCGCCCGGCTAGGGATGCGCGCTCAATCGGGGAGACCAGCACAATGACCAGCGCAGCAGCGACCGCGCCAATTGAACCCAGCGCGGCCGAAATGCGGCTGGTGATCCTCGCCTCGTCAGCGGGGACGATCTTCGAATGGTTCGATTTCTTCATCTATGGGACGTTGGCAGCCTTGATCGGGAAGGCGTTTTTCCCGGCCGACAACGTCACGTTGCAACTGCTGCTGGTCTGGGCCGGATTTGCCGTGGGCTTTGGTTTTCGCCCCCTGGGCGCCGTTCTGTTCGGTTATCTGGGCGATAAGCTGGGGCGCAAATACACCTTTCTGGTCACGGTCACGCTGATGGGCATTGCCACCGCCGGGGTCGGGCTGGTGCCGAGCGCTGCGAGTATCGGCATGGCCGCGCCGGTCATCGTGATATTGCTGCGGATCCTGCAAGGTTTGGCGCTAGGCGGCGAATACGGCGGGGCCGCAATCTATGTGGCCGAGCATTCGCCCGCCAACCGGCGCGGTTGGTACACCAGCTTTATTCAAGCGAGCGTGGTGGGTGGATTCGTGCTCAGCGTGGTGGTGGTGCTGGCCTGCCGCACCTTTATCCCGCCGGCGGCGTTCGAAGCCTGGGGCTGGCGCGTGCCTTTCCTCTTGTCACTCATCCTGTTGGGAGTGAGCCTGTGGATGCGGCTCAAGCTTTCGGAAAGCCCGGTGTTCCAGGCCATGAAAGCTGCGGGCGAAACATCGGGCAACCCGTTCGTCGAGAGTTTTACCTATCCGGGCAATACCAAACGTATCTTTGTCGCGCTGTTCGGGGTGGCTGTGGGGCTGACCCTGATCTGGTACACCGCGTTCTTTTCCAGCCTGTCGTTCCTCAAGGGCGCAATGCGGCTCGAAGGGTCGCGCGCCGAAATCCTGGTCGGGATAGGCGGCCTCATCTCGATGAGCTTCTATCTGGTGTGGGGCAAGATTTCAGACCGAATCGGGCGCAAAAAACCGATAATCTGGGCCAATGTGCTGATCCTGCTGCTGGTGTTTCCGATTTTCTGGGGGCTGGGCGCTTTGGCCAATCCGGGCCTCGCCGCTGCAGCGCGGTCTGGTCCGGTGGTGGTCGCCGGGCCCGATTGCAGTTACGATCCGTTCTCGGGCAAGCAGAGCACCCAGTGCGGCAAATTGCTCGAGGACCTGACCGCCAGCGGGGTGCCTTACACGCTCCAGAGCGGGCCAAGCCTGGCTGTCACCGCGGGCGGCGCACCGCTCAATTTCGCCAGCTACCCATGGGAAGATGGCAAAGCGCGCAAAGCGCAGCTGCAGGCGCAGCTTGGCACCGCGGGATATGATTTTACGCCGGTCAAGCCGTCGCTTGGCGCATCGCTGCTGATCATCTTGCTGCTGTGCGCGCTGGGGATGCTTTCGGCGATGAATTACGGGCCGGTCGCCGCACTGCTGACCGAGATGTTTCCGCCGCGTATCCGCTACAGCTCGATGTCGATCCCATACCATCTGGGGGCCGGCTATTTCGGCGGGTTCCTGCCGCTAATTGCAGCTTACATCGTCGCCAAATCCGGCAATCTCTATGCTGGATTGTGGTACACCTGGGTGTTTACCGCCGTAGCGCTGGTCGTCGCTTGGTGGGGCCTGCCTGATGGCCCCCCGCGCGAATTTTCCGACGATGCCAGCTGACCGGCCCGTTTATCCGCTGCGCCTGACGATCGATGCCCCCGCGCTGGCCGACAACTGGCGCGCGCTGGATCGGCTGTCAGGCAGCGCGAGCGCGGCGGCGGCGGTCAAGGCGGATGGCTACGGCCTCGGCGCGCGGCGGATCGTCCCGCTACTGTGGGAGGCTGGCTGCCGTACGTTTTATGTCGCGCATTGGGCCGAGGCGGCCGAACTGATCGATCTGGTTCCGGCCGAAAGCATCGCCGTGCTGCACGGGCCGATGACCGCGCAGGACGTGACCTTCGCCAAGGCCACCGGCGTGCGCCCGGTAATCAACTCGCTGGCTCAGACGAGTTTGTGGCACAAGGCGGGAGGCGGACTGTGCGATCTGATGGTCGATACTGGAATCAACCGGCTCGGGCTGGCGGTGGCGGACCTGGCCGACCCGACTATTGCCGCACTCAG
>JAYURW010000019.1:0-2116 GCA_043756025.1 Novosphingobium sp.
CAGCACGGTCGACATCGCACGCGGATCGTAGCCCGCGCGGCGCAAATACTCGACTCCCAGCTTGTCAGCCTCGTTTTCCTGACTGCGGGAGTATTTCAATGTAAAGAATTGTGCGGCTTGCAGCGAGCCTTGCTGCAGAAACTGCCCGATCTGGCTGTTGCCCAGCAGCGCGCCCGACAACACCGCACCAAGCACGCCGAGGATCTGGTTGCGAGTGGCAGCACTCTGCCTTTTGGCCGAGTGGCGAGCGGCGCCGTGGCCGTTTTCGTGGCCCAGCACCCCGGCCAGTTCCGCCTCATTGTTCATCAGCGTGACGAGCTGGCGGGTGGTGTATATATAGCCGCCGGTAGTCGCGAACGCGTTGTCGACGGACGAGTTGAGCAAGGTCACCGTGAAATCGTTGCTGTTGCTGGACATCCCCGATTGCAGCGCGATCTTCTTGCCGACGCTTTCGACATAAAGCGCCTGCGGCCCGGTCATCGCTCCGCCGAATTCGGCCACCAACTGCGGGTGGTATTCGGTTCCCTTCTGCTTTTCCTTGGCGGTGATCGCCATGGCGGTGCCAGTCGTAGACTGGGCGGTAACGCCACCTTGCGGCGCGGCGACCAGCGCCAGCGCGGCGCCGATGGCCAAAGTAGTTTGTACGGATTTCCGGTTAGACATCAGTGTCTCCCTGCGATGGAGTGGAACCCCACAGGGCTAAGCCCATATTTGCTGATTGCAAAGCCCTAACGGGCCAAGCTCAGCCTTCGCCGATCCGCAAAAAACGCTCTTCGCGCAGGGTCCGCAGCCTGTCAGTCGGAAGCTTGGCCAGCGCGTCCAGCTCTTCGCCGATCGCATTGGCCAAAGCTTCCATCGCCAGCGCCGGATCGCGGTGCGCTCCGCCGACTGGTTCCTTGACGATCCGGTCAATCACGCCGAGCCCCAGCAGGTCCTGCGCGGTAATTTTCATCGCTTCGGCAGCTTCCGCGGCCCTTTCGTTGGTCCGCCACAGGATCGAAGCGCAGCCTTCAGGGCTGATCACCGAATAGACCGCGTGTTCCAGCATCAGCACCCGTTCGGCGCTCGCCAGCGCGACAGCACCGCCCGATCCGCCTTCACCGACAATCACCGCGACCATCGGCACCGGCAAGGCCAAGCACGCCTCGGTCGAGCGAGCAATCGCCTCGGCCTGGCCGCGTTCCTCAGCCTCGATCCCCGGAAACGCGCCCGAGGTATCGACCAAAGTGACCACCGGCAGGCCGAACCGCCCAGCCAGTTCCATCAGGCGGATCGCCTTGCGATAGCCTTCGGGTTTGCCCATGCCGAAATTGTGCTTGATCCGGCTTTGGGTGTCGTTGCCCTTTTCGTGTCCGATCAGCATCACCCGGCGCCCGTTTCCATTGGCACCCAGCTTGGCGAAGCCGCCGATGATCGCCTGATCGTCACCAAAATAGCGATCGCCGCCCAAGGGCATGAATTCGGTGAAGGCCAGTTCGACATAATCGACGAAGTGCGGGCGCATCGGGTGGCGCGCAACCTGAGTTTTCTGCCACGGGGTCAGCGCGGCATAGGTGCTGGCGAGCAACTGCGCGCTCTTCTTCGCGAGCCGGTCGATTTCGGCCGAAATATCGACGTCGCCGCCCTTGGCTGTCTCGCGCAACTCGGCGATCCGCGCTTCGAGCGCAGCCACTGGCTTTTCGAATTCTAGATAGGAAATCATCGGCACGCGCTAGCCCTCTGCGGGCCGCACGGCAAGGGGATGGCGTGCATTGACCAGCGCCACCAGCCGCGCGCTATCGACATGGGTGTAGATCTGGGTGGTCGCGATATCGGCGTGGCCGAGCAGAGTTTGCAGCACCCGCAGGTCCGCGCCGCCTTCGAGCAGGTGGGTTGCAAAAGCATGGCGCAGCACGTGCGGGCTGAGCTTTTCAGGATCCAGCCCGGCGCGCGCGGCGAGTGCACGGAGCAGCTGGAACAGCCTGACCCGGGTCAGGTAGCCTTGCCTTGAAGAGGATGGGAACAAGTGCTTGCCGCCCGGTGACCGCAGCACCAGCCACCGCGACAGGGCTTGCCGCGCGCGGGTGCTGACCGGGACCATGCGCTGCTGCCCGCCCTTGCCGGTGACGGTCAGGAA
>JAYURW010000020.1:0-10678 GCA_043756025.1 Novosphingobium sp.
GTTGATGGCCGGCGGCTGGACCCCCAGCGTGCATTTGTGGTCGCACAGCAAAGGCAGTCTTGCCTGGGATGACGCGCTGGGCGCTTATGTGCCCGATCAGCCCAACGAAAAGGTCCGCTGCGTCGGCGCCTGTTCGGGCAAATGGAATTTCGGCAGCGGACTGGTGATCGACGCACTGCCCACCCCGCGCGACCAGCACCGGATCAAGGCATTTGTCGACTATCAGAACGACGTGACCGCCAAAGACATCACACTGGCGGTGCGCGAAGGCTTCAAGTCGATCGAGCACATCAAGCGCTACACCACCACCGGAATGGCCACCGATCAGGGCAAGACCTCGAACCTCAATGGCTTGCAGATCGCGTCGCAGGCACTCGGCCGGCACGTTACCGAAGTGGGCCTCACCACATTCCGCCCGCCCTACACCCCGCAGACTTTCGGGACCTTGGCGGGTCATGCCAAGGACGATCTGTTCCAGCCCACTCGCAAGACCGCCATCGACGGTTGGGCGGAGGAACACGGCGCAGTGTTTGAGCTGGTCGCGCAGTGGCGGCGGGCGCGCTATTTCCCGCAAGGCAGCGAGGATATGCACGCTGCGGTGGGTCGCGAATGCCGCGCGGTCCGCTCGTCATTGGGCATTTTCGATGCCTCGACGCTGGGCAAGATCGAAGTGGTCGGACCCGATGCGGCGGAATTTCTCAACCGGATGTACACCAATCCGTGGAAGGCGCTCGAGCCGGGCCGGTGCCGCTATGGCCTGCTGCTCAAGGAAGACGGGTTTATCACTGACGACGGCGTCTCGGCCCGGCTCGCACCCGACCGCTTCCATCTGACGACCACCACCGGTGGCGCGGTGCGGGTGCTCAACACCATGGAGGATTACCTCCAGACCGAATGGCCCGATCTCAATGTCTGGCTGACCAGTACAACCGAGCAATACGCCGTGATTGCGCTGCAAGGGCCGAATGCTCGTAGGTTGCTCGAACCGCTGGTCGAAGGGATCGATCTGTCGGCGCAGGCTTTTCCGCATATGGCGATCCGCGAGGGCACCATTTGCGGCGTACCCACGCGACTGTTCCGGGTTAGCTTCACTGGCGAGCTGGGCTTTGAGATCAATGTGCCTGCCGGCTATGGCCGCGCGCTGTGGGAACGGTTGATGGCAGAGGGCGCAGCTTACGGCATCACGCCGTATGGCACCGAGGCGATGCACGTGCTCCGTGCCGAAAAGGGCTTTATCATCGTCGGGCAGGACACCGATGGCACGGTAACGCCCGATGATGCCGGGCTCGATTGGGCGGTGGGCAAGAAGAAGCCCGATTTCGTGGGCAAGCGCTCGCTCGCTCGGCCCGATATTGTTGCAACGGGGCGCAAGCAACTGGTCGGGCTGTTGACCGATGATCCCGCTGAGGTGCTGGAGGAGGGCGCGCAGATTGTTGCCGATGCCGCGCAACCGATCCCGATGACGATGATTGGCCATGTCACCTCGTCCTATTGGAGCGAGACGCTGGGCCGGTCGATCGCGCTGGCGCTGGTCGCTGGCGGTAAGGAGCGAATGGGCGAGACGTTGTTCATCCCGATGCCCGGCAAAATGCTGACGGCAAAAGTCACCGGGATGGTGTTCTATGATCCCGAAGGAGCGCGGCTCAATGTCTGAGGGCCTGACCCGCACCGAGCCAGTTCCGCATCAGGCCACTGGGGCGGATGGTGTCACGATCAGGCTTGCCCCGCCCTTGGCGCGCTTTTCGCTCCGCGCGCGCGATCCTGCGGACCTCGCGGCGCTGTTGGGGCGAAAAATTCCGGCAACGATTGGAGCGATTGCGGGCGATATCGCTTGCCTGGGTCCAGACGAGTGGCTGCTGCGTTTGCCACCCGGAACAACCATTCCGTTGGGAGAAGGCCTGCCGCTGGCAATCACCGAGGTCAGTGAACGGTCCGTCTGTTTGATTGTCGAAGGGCCGCGTGCAGCCGAAGTGTTGATGGCTGGCTGCCTGCTCGACCTTGACCGCTTTGCCGCAGCACGCGCGACGCGGACCATATTTGAGACAGTCGAGATCATTCTCATCCGCAGCGGCGAAAACCGCTTTGAAGTGGAAGTCTGGCGCAGCTTCGCGCCGTGGTTACAACTGGCACTGACAACCGCAGCCACACAGCTGCGTTAGGGGAAAACGATGGCGGACTGGACCAAGGACATTGATCCGGAAAATTTCGGCCAATCCAACCGCAACTGGGGCGGGATGATAGTCAACCCGGCAGTGTTCGTGCCAACCGCGCTGATTGCGCTGGGCGTGATTTTGTTCAGTGTGATCTGGCCCGCTGCTTCGGCCGATTTCCTCGCCAATTTGCGCGCCGGGGCGGTATCGAGGTTTGATTGGTTCTTTATGTCGGTCGGCAATCTGCTGTTGCTGTTCTGTGTCCTGGTGGCGATTTCGCCGCTCGGGAAAATCAGGCTTGGCGGCAAGGGGGCAGCCCCTGATTATTCGCGGTTGTCGTGGTTCGCGATGCTGTTTGGCGCGGGCATGGGCATCGGCTTGGTGTTCTATGGCGTGGCGGAACCGGTCACCCATTTTACCACAGCACTGGCAGGCGGAGCAGGCGCGCCACTCGGCGGGGCAGCCGGTGATCCCGCCGCCGCGCGCAGTTTGGCAATGGCCGCCACGATCTTTGATTGGGCGCTCCATCCTTGGGCGATTTTTGCCGTGACCGGACTGGCCTTCGCGGTGTTTGCCTATGATTTCGGGATGCCGCTTTCGATGCGATCCGCGTTCTACCCGCTATTCGGCAAAGCAGTGTGGGGCCGGGCGGGCGATGTGATCGAAGTGTTGGCAGTGCTGGCCACAATCTTCGGCCTCGCGACCTCGCTGGGTCTTGGCGCGCAGCAAGCAATGGCCGGGATCACCCATCTTTATGGAGTAGTGAGCACGCCGCTGACAATCCTAGGGCTGATTGCGGTGATGGCAGCGATCACTTTCCTATCGGTGCGCGGCGGGATTGATCGCGGGATCCGGATTCTGAGTGAGGCCAATATGTGGGTTGCGTTGGGCTTGCTGATGTTCGTGCTTGCGACTGGTCCGACGCTGCTGCTGCTCAGCGACATCGGTGCAAATATTGCGGGCTATCTGCGCCTGCTGCCCGCGCTATCGAACCCGGTGGGCCGCGCAGACACAGGCTTCTATAACGATTGGTCGGTCTTCTACTGGGCTTGGTGGATCAGTTGGGCACCGTTTGTCGGCATGTTCATGGCGCGAATTTCGCTAGGCCGGACGGTCCGCGAATTCATGGCCGGGGCGATGATCGCACCCAGCTTGCTGGGGATCATCTGGCTGACGATTTTCGGCGATAGCAGCATCGCGCAGATCGTAGCGGGCAAGGCTCCGGGGCTGGTCGGCGCTTCGCTCGATACGCAACTGTTCGTGCTGCTGGGCACGCTGCCATTGGCCCAAATAACTTCGTTCGTGGCGATCTGCCTGATTTTGATCTTCTTCGTTACCGGTTGGGATTCGGGTACCCTGGTGATCGACACGATGACAGCAGGTGGCCGCACTGATACGTCGCTACTCCAGAAGACGATCTGGCTGCTCGCGGTTGGTGGAACCGGCATCGTGCTGTTGCTCAGCGGCGGGCTTAATTCGCTTCAGGCTGGGGCAATCGCGACGGGACTGCCTTTGGCGTTCGTGCTGCTGCTGATGTGTTGGGGGACCTTGCGCGGCTTGCTGGCTTTGCACCGTACTGGCGCCGCGCCGACGCAAAGCGCTGACGCGCGGGAAGTCGGCTAGACCAAAAAGGCATGACTGTATTACCGGAACGACGATGTAAGCATTAGCTCCGATGATGTCGAGGCGCGGCCTAAGCCGGTCGATCAGGGGTGAGGGCACCAGCAAATGAAACTTCCGCTGGAGTTTGATCTGCACGCGTTGGAAGTGTTCGTGATGACCGTCGAGTTGGGCGGGATGTCGCAATGTGCAGTGCGTTTGCAGGTTACCCAGTCCGCCGTTTCCCAAACCATCGCCAAACTCGAAGCCGGGATTGGCGCGCCGTTGTTTGATCGCTCGATGCGGCCGCTGGGACTGACAATCAGCGGGCGGTCAATGTTTGAGCGCGGCAAGCGGCTGATTGCGCTCGCCCGAAACGCCTATGATGAGGTGCGCGAGGGGGCCAATCTGCCATTGGCCAGAGTCACAGTGGCGATGTCGTTCAGTCTGGCCAATCAATTGACCGTACCGATCATGGCGTGTCTTGGTCCGCGCGCACAACGTTGGCGGTTCCGCTCTGGCATCAGCCTCGAGCATCAGGGCGAGTTCCTTTCGCGCGACATCGACATGTTGATTTCGGGCAGCTTCAACCTGGAGCATCGCGATAACGTAGAAGTTCATCCGATCTTTGAAGAGAGCTTTATCGTCGCCTTGCCCGCGAGTTTCAGGGGGCCTTTCGATCTGGAATGCGAACTTCCCGAGCTTCCGTTCATCCGATTTTCGCAGATGACCGGCATGGGGCAACAGATCGAGCAGCAGATCGTGCGAATGAAATTGGGCCTCCCGCAAGCGGCAGAAGTCGAATCATCGCACCAACAATTGGCGATGGTCGCGGCTGGACTTGGCTGGACGATTACATCGCCGATCTGCTTGTCCGCAGCGCCTGAATTGCTGAGCAAAACCCGGTTGGAGCCGATGCCGCGTGGCCGGTTCGCGCGGCGGGTCCAAGTGGTTACGCGGTCGGGCGAACTGGGGGATCTTCCGGCGCAAGTGGCAAAGATTGGCGCGCGTGAACTGCGCGAAACTACTTTTCCGCCGCTGATCGCGCAATTTCCCTGGCTGGCGGAGCAACTGACATGGCACGCGTGATCCGGTCGGTTTTGGCCGTCCTTGTGGCGGCCGTGGCCTGTGGCGCAGTGCCGCCGAGCATTCCGGGGGTCGACGCGCCGGAACTGGCAGCAATCGGTCCCGATAAAGTTGGCTTTCGGACAATGCGGTTGGTTCACCGGAACCAACCGGACTTTAGCAAAGCTGGTCCCGATCGCGCCAAGGCTGACCGCGCGTTGACGGTCGATTTATGGTATCCAGCGTCGCCCCGGCGCGGCGCGCGCAGTGCTACTTATCGCGCGACCTTTTGGGGTGAACCGCCACATCCTGCGGTAAGTTTTACCGTTCCCGGTTTTGCGGTTCCCGGCGCACTGCCAATCGGCCAGCGTCACCCGCTGGTAATTCTCTCGCACGGTTACAGCAATGCGCCGGCCGCGATGACCTGGCTGACCGAGAATCTGGCTTCCAAAGGCTATGTGGTCGCTGCGATCCATCATGCGGACCCCAATCCCTACGTCATTTCCGCCGAAGCGCGGGCTGTGCCCAATTACACCCGGCCAAGCGACATTGCCTTTGTGGCCGCCGAGCTAAAAGCACGGCTGGGAGCCCAGGTCGATCCGGCCAATGTCGCGCTGATCGGCTATTCGCAAGGCGGTTACGGGGTCTTGACCGCTGGTGGGGCCAGTCTCGATCCGGACGGACCAAGCATGGCGCTCGTGCCGGGCGGCTGGCTTGCGCGGCATGCCCGCGGTGCGGAGGCTGCGGCTGAATTCCAGGTGCCGGGGATCAAGGCCATTGTGGCGCTGGCACCGGCTGGCGGTACACCGCGCAGTGCCTGGGGGGCCGAAGGGCTGGCCGCGATCACCGCACCGCTGCTGCTGATCCAGGGCGATGCCGATCCGGTGGTTGATTATCAGCAAGGCGCGCTGGCGGTATTCGGCGGTGCAGTTCGCTCGAACCGCTATCTGCTAACCTATCTGCAAGCGGGACATTCGGTGGCGCTCAACCCGGTTCCGCCGCAGATGCGCGGATCGGTATGGGATATGGACTGGTTCGAGGATCCGATCTGGCGGCAAGACCGGGTAAACGCGATCAATCTGCATTTCATCACCGCGTTTCTGGATTGGCAGATGCGCGGGCGGATTGAGTCTGCGGCTTATCTCAATGTCCCGGTTATCAACTCACAAGACGGGGTCTGGAACGCGCCGCCGGGAACGCCATGGGGTGCGTACAGCCCGGGCGGGGCGGGGGTTACGCTATGGAAAGGCTTTCAGCGCCGACACGCGCAAGGGATGGAACTGCGCTACGCGGCCGCCGAATAGGCCCTATGGCAGCGTTTTGGCGCTGGTTTCCCAGAAGTGGATCATGTCCGCGGCATAGCTCAGCGGCACATAGACGGTGCAGGCGTCGCCGCTTGTCACATGAAGCCGCACATTCACGTGATCGATGATAGTCGCGGCACTGCAACCGGGTGCGAAGCTCGGCGTTTCGGCATCGAACACCCCACCTTCCATAAGCAGGCTGCGCCAGCCCGGTCCCGACAGGCGGACGCGGACGATCCCGCCGCCGATGGCGGTAAGCGCGCCGTCTTCGCCAAGGACATCGGCAAGGCCGGTTATATCGCCCTCAATCAGCCAGACTGCCGGCTCGAACCGGATCAGGCGCAGTGCATCGCTACCACTGGAATGCCCTGAACGCGGAAGCGCGAAACCGGTGGCGGCCTCAAACCGTTTTGCGACCAGCGCCGGGCTGCTCCAGATTTCGAACGCGTGGAGTGGAGCGGCGGGCACGGCGCTGATCGTCACTTCAGTCACGGTACCGCTCCCCGGCAGGGTCATAGAAATGTGGGCTGACCACGCGGACCCGCGCCTGCTGACCGCGCGTTGGTGAAGTGGCGATCAGTTCCTCTCCGGTTCGGGCAAAGCCATCCATCAGTTGCCCCAGTGCAATCGCGCCGCCTTCGTTGACCCGGAACGCCGCAGCCGTGACGTGGCCTTCTGCCGGTCCGCCATCATGCCCGATCAGCATCGAACCTTCGGGGATCGTGCCAGTGATTGCCTCCAGCCCAACCAGTTGGCGGCGTCCGGCTTGCGACAAGGCGGGCCGGGTCAGCCCCGCTGCACCGACATAGCCGCCGGCCTTGTTTAGCATCCGGTCCAGCGCCAGATCCTGCGGGGTCAGCCGCCCGTCGATCTCACCGCCAACCACCAGGTGGCCTTTCTCGATCCTGAGGAATTCCATCGCTTCCATCCCATAAAGGCAGCCACCCTGTCGGGACACTTCGTTCTCGCACACCGCCCAGACCGGCACAGCATCGCTGGCCGCGGCATAAATCTCAAAGGCCCGCTCACCGCTGTAGCTAGCGGCCAGCACAAGCACCGGACGCCCTGCGATCGTGGCCGGAACGGTGGACATATGGCGCGGCGGTTCTTCGCCGATCAACGCGCCGAGCACGGCTTTGGCTCTTGGCCCCGCTACCGCAATCCCGGCGAAATGCTCCTGCACGTTGACTACCGAAACGCGCATCTGGGGACGCAGGTATTGGCGAACATAAGAAATATGCGCCGCCATCCGGTCGGCCCCGCCGGTCGAACTGGTCAGGAGATAGCGCTGATCGCTCAGCCGCCAGACGGTGCCATCATCGAATACGAAGCCATCCTCGCGCAGCATGAAAGTATAGCGCCCGCGCCCGAACGCCAGCTTGCTCACCGTGGTGGCGCAAATCAGTTCGAGCAGTGCGGCGGCATCCGGGCCGCTGATCTCAAACTTGGCCAGTGTCGAAACGTCGGTCATTCCTACCGCACTACGCACGCAGCGCGCCTCGCGCAGTGCGGCCTCAGTCAGCGTCTCAGACCCCAGCGGATAAGCCCGCGGGCGCTGCCAATAGCCCAATGGCTGCCAGATCGGCGCTTTGGCCTGATGGACATCATACAGCGCCAGCCGCCGCAGATGCGCGCCAGCATCGCGCTGTGCTCGTCCGGCAAGCAGCCCCATGGTGACGGGGGTATAGGGCGGGCGAAACGTGGTCAGGCCAGCTTCCGGGATTGCCACGCCTTGCCGCTCTGCCAGCCGGCCCAGCGCGGCCATATTCCCCAACTTGCCCTGATCGGTCGCCATCCCCAGCGTGGTGTAGCGTTTGAGGTGCTCGACCGACCGGTATCCTTCGGCCCAAGCCAGATCGACATCGCCCAGCGTCACATCGTTCTGGAAATCGATGAACGCCTTGCCCGGATTGGCCGGAGACGGCGCAGGTCCGATTGGTTCGGCACTGGCCGCTGCGCCGATCGAGGTAACATTTTGCCGCGCGCTGCCGGGCAAGAAAGCCTGCGCTGCCGCGTCCCACTCCAGCGCTGCTCCGCCCGCTTGCATATGCAGGTGGACCACGGGCGTGAACCCGCCCGACGTGATCAGCAAATCGGCTTCCCAATGGTGCACCACGCCGCTGATCACCGCACTGACTTTGGTCAAATGATGCCGCGCGCCTTTCGTCGCCAGCGGATGAGCGTCGTTGTGGACTGTAAAGCCGCTGGTCGCCCCGGCGGGCGCGGGCCGGGTGTCAAGCACCGCCAGAATCTCCGCTCCGGCATCGCGTAAAGCTGCGGCGGTCAGGTAGGCATCGTCGTTGTTGGCGGCGATTACTACACGCTGGCCCGGCACTACACCGAACCGCCGCAGATAGCTTCGCACCGCTTGGCTGAGCATTACCCCGGGGCGGTCATTGTGAGCGAACGCCAATGGCCGTTCGATTGCTCCGGTCGCAAGGATGACCCGGCCCGTCCGGACCTGCCACAGCCGCTGGGCTAGACCATCGACGGGTTCCTGCCCCGGCTCAGCTAGGCGCTGGTTCAGTGTGACAAAGTTGTGGTCCCAATAGCCCGATGCAGTGGTGCGGAGCAGAATCCGCCCGCCAGCCGCACGGATTTGTGCCGCGGTCGCTGCGGCCCACTCAGCATCCAGCTCCTGCGTATCGCGCAGCAACGAAGGTGCCAGCACACGGTCCTGCTCGACCAGCAGTACGCGCTCACCGGCTTGCGCCGCGGCAAGCGCAGCGCTGAGCCCGGCTGGTCCACCGCCGACCACCAACACATTGCAAAATGCGGCGCGCTGGGCGAACCGGTCGGGGTCGGCCTC
This sequence comes from Novosphingobium sp., assembly GCA_043756025.1. GTDB lineage: Bacteria > Pseudomonadota > Alphaproteobacteria > Sphingomonadales > Sphingomonadaceae > Novosphingobium. Next base: position 8,928 of record JAYURW010000020.1, read on the forward strand.
ATCCGGGGCAGCGCCAAGCCCCGCAGCGCGGCGGATGAAGTATTCGTAGACCAGCCAGCGTTTGGCCGAGCCGAAGAAGGTTTTGTAGTAAAACCCGGCGGGCAGCAGCTTGGCGAACAGGCCGATTACTGCGCCTATATCGAACGACAAGTTGGGCCAGCGGTTCTGGCTGGTGGCGACCAGTCCCTCATAAACGAACAGATCCGTTGCGCGGGTGTTGGGTTCGGTCCGTCCGCCAGTGCCAACCGTAACCAGCGCATTGGGCTCTTCGACCCCGGCGGTCATGATCCCGCGCGGGCGGTGATATTTGAAACTGCGTCCGACCAGACCGATCCCATTGGCGAGCAGCGCGGCGGCCAGCGTATCGCCGGGCCGCGCCTTCAGCGCCCTGCCGTCGAAAGTGAAGTTGACGGTTTCGGCCCCGGATTGGCGCGAAGGCCCGCTCATGGCAGTGCCTCCGGCCCGGCGGCGCGGATCGCGCTGATGACATGGGTCGTGCGGTGGCGGGTTATCACCAGCCAGGCCCGGCAACCAAAGCTGTGCCGCCAGATCTCCTCGTCAAGCCCGCGCGGATTGGAACGGGTGAACAACTGCTCGATCGCTTGGTCGGCGGGAGCATTAGGTTGAACGACTGAATCGATCGTCCGTTCATAGGCGAACTCAACTTGCGCGCGTGGGCCGCAGTGGGGGCAGTTGATCAGCAGCATTTCAGCGGTGGTTCGGCAACGGGCCGACCCCGTTCTCGTCAATCGTCGCGCCGCGCCGGAACCGATCAAGCGCAAAGGGCGCATTCAATTCGTGCGGCTTTCCCGTCGCCAGCGTGTGGGCATAGGTCCAGCCCGAAGCCGGAGTTGCCTTGAACCCGCCATAGCACCAGCCGCCGTTGAGAAACAGATTAGCTACTGGAGTTTCACCGATGATTGGCGAGCCATCAAAGCTCATGTCGGTCACCCCGGCCCAGGTCCGCACCATCCGCAGCCGTGACAACGCCGGAACCAGCGCAATCGCCTGAGCTATCGCATGGCCGGTCACCATCGGTTGGCCGCGCTGGGCATAGCTGGGCCAATTGTCCGGGTCGCCGCCCATTACGACCCCGCCCTTGTCCGACTGGCTGATGTAGCAATGCAGCGATTGCGACATGATCACGCCTTTGATCATCGGCTTGACGCCCTCGGTTACCAGCGCCTGCAAGGTTTGCGATTCGATCGGCAGCTTGAGCCCAGCGAGGCCTGCCACATGGCCGCTGTGGCCGGCCACGCAAATGCCGACCCGCCCGGCTCCGATCCGCCCGCGGGTGGTCTCCACGCCGACCACTGCGCCGCCAGCGCGGACAAAGCCGGTGACTTCGCAATTCTGAATAATATCCACGCCAAGCTGATCGGCTGCGCGGGCATAGCCCCAGGCGACCGCATCGTGCCGCGCGGTGCCGCCGCGCCGCTGGGTTAACCCGCCGACAATCGGGAAGCGGGCAGTGGGTGACATATCGAGCAGCGGCTCGAGCTTGGCCACCTGATCGCGGGTCAGCAGTTCGGCATCAATCCCGTCGATCCGCATGGCATCGCCGCGTTCGGCCAGCCGGGTCATGTCGCTGTCGCTGTGGCCCAGCATCAGCGCACCGCGCGGGCTGAACATGACGTTGTAATTAAGTTCGTCCGAGAGATGCTCCCACATCTTCAGGCCAAATTCGAAGAAATCATGCAGCGGCTTCTGGCGATAGTTGGAGCGGACCAGCGTGGTGTTGCGCCCGGTAT
>JAYURW010000021.1:0-4549 GCA_043756025.1 Novosphingobium sp.
CGGCCGGGCGGGGGTCTTGGGGCATGCGGGTTCTCCAGGCGGGGGTTCACCTGATCAACCACTTGCAATGCAAAGCGTTCCCGCCGCAACGCGGACCTAGCTGGCGAGCTTGAGCCCCGGCGCAGCGGCCTCGGCCGGGCGCGGCTGATCGAGCCAGATCCCGCGGGTGTCATAGACCAGCTTGTGCGCGCGTTCGGCCACCGGCACTGCCCGGAACTGGTCGTGATCGACGAGTACGATCAGGATACCGCAGTCTTCCAGTGCAGAATCGATATCGATCAGCTCGGCCTGGGTCCCGGCAAATTCGCGCGGCAGCTCGGCCGCATAGGGTTCCACCACTTTGACCCGCGCGCCAAACTTGCGCGCGAGCGTGACCGCGACCAGCCGCGCCGGGCTTTCGCGGAAATCGTCGATGTTGGCCTTGAAGGCGAGGCCCAGGCACGCGACGCTCTGGCCCGGATTGGCCGCGATCAGCGCTTCGGCCTGCGCGATGACGTGATGGATCTTGCCGTCGTTGACGCCGCGCGCGGTGCGGATCAGCGGGGTCTGCTCGGGCGCGCCGTGAACGATGAACCACGGATCGACCGCGATGCAGTGGCCGCCCACCCCCGGTCCCGGGGTCAGGATGTTGACCCGCGGGTGGCGGTTGGCGAGGCGGATCACCTCCCACACATCGAGGCCCATTTTGTCTGCGACCATCGACAGCTCGTTGGCAAAGGCGATGTTGACGTCGCGGTAAGCGTTCTCGACCAGCTTGGTCATTTCGGCGCTGCGGGCATCGGTGGTGATGCAGGTGCCGCGCACGAAGCGTTTGTAAAACGCCAACGCCTTGCGGGCGCAACGCGGCGTAATCCCGCCGATCGAGCGATCGTTGTTGGTCAGCTCTTCGAGGATTTTGCCGGGCAGAACCCGCTCTGGGCAGTACGAGATCGCGACGTCGGGCGTCTCGCTGGTCAAACCGGGGCACTTCAGATCAGGCCGGGCCTTGGCGATCAGATCGCGCAGCGCCTCGGTGGTGCCGACCGGACTGGTTGATTCGAGGATCACGCAATCGCCAACCTTCAGCACTTTGGCGACGGCTTCCCCGGCGGCGAGGACATAGGAGATATCGGGCGCATGGTTCGCGTCAAACGGCGTCGGCACGGCGATGATGAACACATCGGCGGGGGCCATTTGCGTCGAGGCTTTTAGCAATCCGCGTGCGACCACGCCCTGAACCAGCCCGTCGAGATCGACTTCCTCGATATGGATTTCGCCGCGGTTGATCGTGTCGACCACCGATTGCGTGACATCAATCCCCAGCACCTGGCAGCCCGCGCGGGCAACGATGGCGGCGGTCGGCAATCCGATATAGCCAAGGCCGACGACACAGACCGAGGGTTTAACGTCCGATTTCATTTCCAAGTCGCTCCACGATCCGGCGCGCGGTGTGCCCGTCCCCGAAAGGATTATGGGCCCGCGCCATTGCTTCGTAGGCGGCGTTATCGTCGAGAAGGTTGAATATTTCGGTAACGATAACCGCAGTTTCGGTGCCGACCAGCTTGGCGGTTCCGGCCGCCACGCCTTCGGGCCGCTCGGTGGTTTCGCGCATCACCAGCACCGGCTTGCCCAGCGCGGGCGCTTCTTCCTGCACCCCGCCGCTATCGGTCAGCATGATGTCGGAAATGGCGATCAGGTGGGCAAAATGCGGATAGTCGAGCGGTTCGATCAGCGCGACATTGTCCAGCCCTGCCAGTGCCGCGTTCATCACTTTGCGGACATTGGGGTTGAGGTGAACCGGAAAGATCACCGCGACATCCGGCCGCGCGGCGATCTGGCGGATGGCTTCGGCGATGGCTTCCATTCCACCGCCGAAATTCTCGCGGCGGTGGCTGGTGACGCCGATGATCCGCTTGCCTGCAAACCGCGCTTTGAGCGGGTCCAGCCCCTGCGCCAGCGAGGGATCCGCGGCGATCCGCGCGCTGACCCAATGCAGTGCGTCGATCACCGTATTGCCGGTGACCAGCACGCGGTCCGCAGGCACGTTTTCGGCCAGCAAGGCGGCCTGCGAAACCGTGGTCGGGGCAAAATGCAGACTGGCGATCGAGCCGATGATCTTGCGGTTCACCTCTTCGGGCCAGGGATGATAGATATTGCCAGAGCGCAGCCCAGCCTCGACGTGATCGACCGGAATCTGCCGGTAATAGGCGGCGAGCGCGCCGGCCATCGCGGTGGCGGTATCGCCCTGCACGATCACACGGTCTGGCTTTTCAAGGTCCATTACCCGGCCCAGTTCGGTCAGCAGCGCGGCGGTCAGGCCGTCGAGCGTCTGGTCGGGCTTCATCAGATCGAGATCGTGGTCGGGAACCAACCCGGCGATCTCCAGCACCTGATCGAGCATCTGGCGGTGCTGCGCCGAAACGCAGACCACCGGGGTAAAGCGCGGATCATCGCGCAAGGCTGCGACCACGGGGAACAATTTGATCGCTTCGGGGCGGGTTCCGAACACGACGAGAATCTTGGCAGGCTGGCTCATGAAAAACGCCCTACCAGCGATGGGTTAACCATGAAATAAGGCACGTAGTGTAGCACGACCAAACGTTACGGGAGTTTTCATGCGCGTTCTGGTTACCGGCGCCGCCGGATTTATTGGCTACTGCCTGGCCCAGCGATTGCTGGCGCGCGGCGATATTGTGATCGGGGTGGATAACCTCAACGCCTATTATCAGGTCAGCCTGAAGCGTGACCGGGTCGCCGCCTTGGCCGCAGCGGGCGGCAACCGCTTCACGTTCCACACGCTCGACTTTTCGGACATGGCCGCGCTTAACGCCGCGCTTGATGGCACCCAGATCGATCGCGTGGTGCATCTGGGGGCGCAGGCCGGGGTGCGCTATTCGATTGAGAACCCGCAGGCTTACGTGGCCTCCAACTTGGCAGGCCACGTCAACCTGCTGGAACTCGCCCGCCACCGCCAAGTCGAACATATGGTCTATGCCAGCTCCAGCTCGGTCTATGGCGGCAATGCCAAGCTGCCGTTCGCGGTCGAGGACCGGACCGACCACCCCGTTTCGCTGTACGCTGCGACCAAGCGCGCCGACGAGCTGATGAGCGAAACCTACGCCCACCTGTTCCGCCTGCCGCTGACCGGCCTGCGGTTCTTCACCGTTTATGGCCCGTGGGGTCGGCCCGACATGATGCTGTGGAACTTCACCCGGCGGATCCTGGCGGGCGAACCGATCCCGCTGTTCAACCACGGTGATATGTTCCGCGATTTCACTTACATCGACGATATCATCGCCGGGGTGATCGCCTGCCTTGATAGCGCCCCAGCCGATGACGGTGCCGAGAAAGCGGGCGGTTCGGTCAAACCCCATGCGCTCTACAACATCGGCAACAACCGCAGCGAGGCGCTGATGAAAGTCGTCGGCCTGCTCGAAGAAGCTTGCGGCAAAAAGGCCGCGCTCGAAATGCTGCCGATGCAGCCGGGCGACGTGCACAAAACCTATGCCGATATCTCGGCGATCCAACGCGATCTGGGATATGCACCGACCACCAGCATCGAAGTGGGTGTCCCCAACTTTGTGCGCTGGTACCGGGATTATCACGGGGTCTGAAATCGCCCGGTTCGGTTCGAAGCACCTTTAACCCTTCCCCGCTGGGGAAGGGTTGGGATGGGGGTTCCACGCTGGCGCCAAGCCCCCACCCCAACCCCTCCCCGCCGGGTAGAGGCTTTTGCGAATTGGGAATGGTGGTTCTCTACAACATCCGCTCAGCCTGAGCTTGCCCGCAGCCCCGCACCGCGCCATCACCCCGCCATGGCGATTCTTTCAGACAAATGGATCCGGACCCAGGCGCTCGAACACGGCATGATCGAGCCGTTCGTCGAGGCCCAGCGCCGCGACGGCTGCATTTCCTATGGGCTGTCGTCCTATGGCTATGACGCGCGGGTTGCGCCCGAGTTCAAGATTTTCACCAATGTGAACAGCGCGGTGGTTGATCCCAAGCAGTTCGATCCCAACAGCTTTGTCGACCGCGAAACCGACGTCTGCATCATCCCGCCCAACAGCTTTGCACTGGCCCGGACAGTCGAATATTTCCGGGTGCCGCGCGATGTGCTGGTGATCTGTCTTGGCAAAAGCACCTATGCCCGCTGCGGGATCATCGTCAACGTGACCCCGCTGGAGCCGGGCTGGGAGGGCCACGTGACGCTGGAATTCTCCAACACCACGCCCTTGCCGGCCAAGATTTACGCCAACGAAGGCGCATGCCAATTCCTGTTTCTGCAGGGCAACGAGCCGTGCGAAACCAGCTATGCCGACCGGGCCGGAAAATACATGGGCCAGCGCGGAGTGACACTGCCCAAGCTTTGAGAGGAAGCGCGCGATGGAAACGCCGATGTTTGACCAATGGCGCGCCCGGTCCCCGCATTATGACGACAGCCACGAGGCGGTTTGCGATACCGTTCGGGCTTTCGTTTCGCGCGAAATTACCCCGCACGTTGATGCCTGGGAGGCCGCCGGGGAACTGCCGCGTGAACTGCACCGCAAGGCGGCAGAAGCAGGCATTCTCG
>JAYURW010000022.1:0-10568 GCA_043756025.1 Novosphingobium sp.
TCGTCGGGGCCGCTTTCTATCCGCCGCCGCCCGCCGCAGTCGCGCCGATGATTTCGATATAGACGTCGCTCTGCTCAGTAATGTCGGTGCTGCCGTTGCGCCGCCGGACCGAAGGCTCGACCAGGAAAACATCGACCCACTTGGTCACATCGACGCCAGAGGTCGCGCCCTGAACCCCTTCGGCAGCGCAATTGACGATTGCTACTGACAAGACCCGCCGGTCAACCGCCGCCGTGCCCACCGCCACGCCCGGTGCGCGGCAATAGGGCTGCGGACGCGAATTTTCGCCGCCGCCCAGATTGTCTGTTTGCAAGCGAGTGGCGGGATTGGCCGCCTCATAGCGGTAGACCTGATAGCGGCTTGGGGTCGCGGTGCCGAAGGCGGCCGAAATGTCAAAGCCGGCGGCGTAGTTGGCGTCGTTCGAGAGGAAATAGGCGTTGCGGTCCCAGGTTCCGGTGCCGACCCGCCCGCCCGCACAGCCGCCGCCGCCAGCCACTGCGTGGCAAATGTCACGCGGATAGCCCATCGGCGAGAGGTTCTCAGCGGCCACATCGCTGTACAAAAACGTCGCCGAGCTCGGAAGGTAGGCGTTGGGTGCTTCGTGCCAGCCGTTGCCGTTGCCGTTGGCAAAGGCGCAGTTGTTGGCGCCGCCCTTGTGCGTCAGGTCCTTGCGGCTGTTGGCTGAGGGCGGGCACAAGCTGTTGTCGGCGCCGCAGACCTGAGTCAAGCCGTTGGCATAGACATCAAACCGGGTGTTGAGCGCATCGAGCACGCTGATTTGCGCGCCGGGCTTGGTTGTGACCAAATCGATGCTGATGCAATCACCGGGAATGTTCTGGCGGCCTAGCGTTTGCGCCACGGCCTGTGCGCCGTTGCCAGCGCCGCTTTCGAGATAGCCAAAGTTACCGGGGGTATAATTCGATCCGCCGTCGTTGGCGATCAGGCGGATACCCTTGCCGATATAGCTGGTGATATCGAAGCCCGGATCGCCGCCTTCGTTGGGATTGCACATGAACACTGGCGGTACTTTGCAAATCGAAGACCCGAGGCCCGCCATCGCGCCTGCAACCACCGATCCTTGCATCAGATTGACGATCGGGGTGAACGCGTAGTCGACTGTTCGGGCGGCGACGGTCAGTTCGATGAAGCGGGCATTGGCATCGGAATTGGCGGCCGTTGTGCCTTCTTTGTTCTGCCAGAATTTGACCGTGCCGGTGGCATCGCAGGCGGTTTCACTGGCGACCGAAATGGTGTTGGCGTCGTTCGCGACGATGGTCGCGTTGGTGACTAGCGAGACTGCCGCACCGGCTGCCCGGGCGCAGGCTCCGCTTTTGCCATCAAGCTGGGTCGCCCCGGCTAATGCGGCCTGATCGGCGCCGTTCTGCAATTCGCTGTCCATGGTGGCGAGGCGGCCATAATCGAAACCGACCCCGGCGATCACGATCAGCGCGGTCAGCGCCATCGCATAGGTGGCGGCAACAGCGCCGCTCTCATCGCGGAGAAAGTGGCTTTCCATCGGATTGTGCATCGCCAGCCTCCACCCTTGGCTCAATTGCCGCCAGCGGGAGCAGCACCGCTGGCCCGGCCAACTTCGGAAAGGCTCTGCCGCTCGGGCATTTTGACCTTGCCGGTCCGCAGCCGTTCGATCGCCTGAGCGGCGCGTTCCCCATCGCCCGGCGCCATTGCCTCGTCGTATTCGGGGTTGGGGTTGATTACCATCGCGGCAAAAGTCTGGCGGTTGGCTTCGCCCCAGTTGTCGGGGCGGCCGAGGCCAAGCCCAGTGTTGCTGCCGCCGCTGGCACAGCCGCTCAGCAGCAGGCCGGCAAAGCCGATCAGGGCGAGGTTGCGGGCCTTAGAATTCATAGTTGTCATCCTTGGCTGGTGGCGGAGCCGGAGCGGCACCGGTCTGGGCCGGATCGGCTTTGCGCGGGGCAGGCAGAATGCCACCGGCTCCGGTTTGCAGATCGGGAGCAGCGCCCTTTCTGGGATCGGCAATCGGCGCCAGTTCCTGCGGTTGATAGGGCTGACCCAGCAGGAAAGTCTCGACATCCTTGGGATCGCGGACCCGGTCGGTCGGCAGGCGAACCTGGCTCGGCTTGATCGGCGCGACCAGCCGCGGGGTGACTACGATCAGCAGTTCGGTCTCACCTTTTTGATAGCGGGTCGAGCGGAACAGCGTGCCGATGATCGGGATCGAGCCGAGCAACGGCAGCTGCGAGATCTGCACTTTGGTATCCTGCTGGAGCAGCCCGGCGATGGCAAAGCTCTCTCCATCGCGCAGTTCCAGGGTGGTGCTGACCCGGCGGGTCCGCAGCCCCGGAATGGTAATCCCGTTGAGCGTCAGCGAGGCGGTCGGATCAATCTCGCTCACTTCAGGCTCGACCACCAGATTGATCGTGTTGTCGCTCAGCACGGTCGGGGTGAACGACAAGCTGACCCCAAAAGTCTTGAACTCGACCGTGATCGCCTGACTGCTGTTGTTACCGCCGCCGCCGCCCGACTGGGCCACCGGGATCGGAAACTCCCCGCCCGCCAGGAACGACGCACGTTCACCTGAAAGCGCAATCAGGGTCGGCTGGGCTAGAGTGCGGGCCAGACCCTTGGTTTCCAGCGCATTCAGAATGCCTTGCAGGCTAAGCCCGCCGAGCGAGATGTCTTGCCGGAAAATCCCGCTCTGGCCGGTCAGCGAATCCAGCGTCAGAATGCCGATCCCGCCGTTGTTACCAGTCAGGTTCGATCCCCGGCCCATCACGCCGCCAAACGATCCGCCGGCCGAATTGCCGAACGCGCTGATCCCGAATTCCTTGCCGCTGGTCCGGTCGACTTCGGCAAAGCGCACTTCGAGCATTACCTGCTGGCTGGAGCCGACGCTGATCAAGTTGATTACTTTATCCCCGGCATAGGCCTTGGCCAGCCGGGCGGCGCGGTCGGCTGCGCCCGGGCTCGATACGGTGCCGGTCAGCACGATTGAATCGTTGGAGATCCGCGCCTCAACCGTATCATTGGGGAGAAGATCGCGGAGCTGGACGTTGAGCAATTCAACATCGGGGCCAACCGCCACGTCCATGATCGCGATCACCCGCCCGCGCGCATCGTACAGCGTCAGGCTGGTTGTGCCCATCTTCTTGCCCAGCACATAGATCGAGCGATCGGTCAGCGGCAGGATATCGGCGATATCGTCATTCCCGATCATCGCTTTGGCAATCGGGCGATCGGCGTTGACGACCTGGCTTTTGTTCAGCGGCACTTCGAGCGTTCCGGCGTGCAGATCGCGGGCTGGCAAAGCCGGGCCAGTTTGCGCGGCCGCAGGTGCCGCCAACAACAGCGCGGGCGCGCCCAGGCTGAGCAGAGCGAGGCTGAGACGGGTGGTCCTAAAAGCCATGATAAACGCTTTCCTCGCTCGATTTGGTGCCGCGAACGACGGTCATTCTGGGGCCTGACAAGCCCGGTATTGCCGCTAGTGGTTGGCGGGCCGGGCGAACGGCGAGGGTTGGCGCGCGCGGCCTGGCCGCCGGGGCGCCGCCGCTCTTTTGTCCGATGTAGAGCCGGCTGGAGGTGATATCGCGCGGCAACACGGTGTTGGTGGGCGCGGCGGTATTATCGCCGACATTGCGCAGCGCGAGGGTCAGCACGCCAAGCTGCTGGGCCAGCGCCAGCTTTTGCGCGCCGGGGCCGTCAACCTGCAGCGTCACGGTTTTGGCAATCGCCGGCTTGGTGTTGTTCTCGTTCGATTCCTGATCGACCGCCAGAACTGGCACAGATTGCAGCACCACGTCGGTCATCTTGTCACTCTCGCTCGCCCCGTCACCGGGGATCTTGCGGGTGACCATCACATCGACCACATCGCCGGGGCGGATGAACCCGCCGGCGCCGGTCACGTCGTTGATTGGTACGGAGAAGGCCAGCTGGCCCTGCGGCAGGTTGGCGGCGATTGTTGCGCGGCCATCGGTGCCGGAAACTTTGGAAGCGAGGATCGGTTCACCCGGCACAATCGGGCGCAAGGCGACGCGCGATTTGGTTGCCTCTTCGAGCGAAGTGAAGGCCCCCACTGGGACCGAACCGGCAGGCCAGTTGGCCAGCCGGACATTCTGCCCTGACAGCGCCGTGCCAAAGGTCAGCTCCTGGCTGGCGACGGCAATCCGGACCATCCGGTTCTGTTCGGCCAGCTGTTCCTGACGTTCTTCCACGCCGCTGAACACGCCGTTGACGATCAGCACAGCAAGCAGCCCGATCAGGACTGCCACTGCCAGAATTACCAGATTTCGCGACTGCATGATGGCCCCGCTTGCGATGAAAAAATCACAAAAACTTTGGGGCACCGCGCCGGATTGGCGCGGTGCCCGTTCGCATTACACAGGCAAAATGCTTGCCATGCGGCCCGCAGCGCGGGTCATGACGGAGCCGATGGCATTGCCAAGCGTCACCGAAGCAACGGCGATGGTGGTGCCAATGATCCCGAGGATCAGGGCATATTCAGCTGCCGAAGCACCGGATTCGTCTTGTCCATAGGCTTTTAGAAAATTGATCATGGTTAGTACCCCTTGTGTGCCGATCCAAAACGGACGGGCTGGTTTTCAAGTCAGTCCGGCAGCACTTAAAAGCGCTGCCAGAGACTGTTCCGTGGGGCATTTGGATCCGGCGCGACCGTTGTTTTTGTTTTGTAAAGCCAACGATATGCGTCGGCCCATCTGCGCTCGTATCCACGGAACAATTACAGCATTTCAAACCTGAAAGGTTCTACAGTGCAGCACTGGCAAATATTGAATTCAAAATTACCAAATTGATTTCGAAACGATCTAATCGCTCCGCTCGGACTAAACAGGCAGGATGCCATTCATCAGCACGGAGGCGCGGGTCATGACGGACCCAATGGCGTTACCCAGCGTTACCGAAGCAACGGCGATAGTGGTGCCGATGATGCCGAGGATCAGCGCATATTCGGCCGCCGAAGCGCCCGATTCGTCTTGGCCAAAGGCCTTCAGAAGTTTGAACATAGTTAGTACCCCATTCAAGCCAATCCGGGAGGGAATGACTGGTTTGTAAACTGGGTAGGCCGCGCGGTGAGGCGCTGCATAACCCATCCGTGGGGCAATTGGATCCGGCGCGACCGCTATTTTTGTTTTGTAGCCAACGATATACGCCGGCCCATCTGCGCTGGTATCCACGGAATACGCCAATAATCTCACACCTAGCAGGCAGGTCAACGCAAATCGGATAATTAATTATTATCCATATTTGCGAGATGTTTAGGGCCGGTTTCCGTAAACGATCTGAGTTAACGTGTGCGGCATACTTGTACAAAAGCGACAACAGAATGGCGCAATTGCGCGACTCAGCGGTTCGTGAGTCGGCTCAACTTGAAGCTTTGTTAACGCTTTCCGTTCAAGCCTGAATTTCCCCCGTGTGGAGCGATCCGATGCTTGGACGACTGGTTTTGCCTGATCTGAATGAGCTGCTGGAAAGCGGCTGGAACCGGCTGTCGGCCCAAAGCCGCCGGATCGCGGTGCTGCTGGAACTCAGGATCGAATTGATATTGCAGCTGTGGCTGTGGCTGTGCACGGTCCTTGGTGGATTGAAGCTGGTGGGGCTGACCGCGCTCTATCCCGGTGCGGTCACACTGGCCGATTTGCCGCTGCTGGCTTTGCCCTATCTGTTGATCGCGCTGGCCCCGGTGGCCGGTTACCGGATCACGACCGCCTGTTTCCCCGCTGGGCGCTTGCTGGCCCAGCCCAGCCTGCGGCTGGCCCGGTTCGGCCGCTGGCAAAGTGTGCCCGCATTGGAAGCGGCAACGGCGCCCAGTTTTGGGCCGAGCGGGGTGATTGTCTCACTGATTGCCGGCCTGCTGATTTCGATCGTGCTGCGTTCGGGCGAATACTTTGTCGCGATCCCGGCGATCCCGCTGCTCGCGCCGATCTGGGCCCGCACGATCATCGAAGTGATGACCATCGACATGGTCGTGATGGGCTTCCTCTACGCGGTCTGCTTCGTCATGGCGCTGCGCAGTGTCCCGCATTTTCCGCGGATGATGGTGCTGACCTGGGGGTTGGACCTGACCCTGCAGCTGGGTATCGCCAGCAGCATGGCGGCCACGCCGGATCTGCCGGTGGAAGTGGCGCAGGCCTTGCAGGCCTTTGTCACCACCAACCTCCAAAAAGTCCTGATCAGCATCACGATCTGGCTGCCGTATCTGCTGGTCTCAAAGCGCGTAAACCTGACTTTCCGGCACCGCGTGCGGGTCCGCGGCAAGCAAGCGTTTGCGCATCAGATGGCGTTGGCCGGTTAAGGCAAGCTGCCCTCTCCCCAGCGGGGAGAGGATACGCAGCCTTGAGAGCGCAGCGAACTAGCCGCAGTTGGAGTGGGGGTACTGCCTTAGCCTTCAAGCGCCGAGCCCCCACACCCAGCTTCGCTAGGCGCAAAAGCGCCAAGCTGCGCTACCTCTCCCCGCTGGGGAGAGGAGGAAGTTTGGCCTCTGACCTAATTCACCTGACGTTCGCGCCCGGCCCAATAGGGTTCGCGCAGTTCGCGGCGCAGGATTTTGCCGCTGGCATTGCGGGGCAGGGCGGCGATCACGTCGATCGTTTTGGGAACTTTGAAACTGGCGAGCCGTTCGCGGGCCCAGCCGATCACGCTGGCGGGATCAATCGTATGGCCGGGCTTGGGCACGCAAACCGCTTTCACCGCTTCGCCCCACTTATCGTCCGGCACGCCGATTACGGCGACTTCGAGCACATCGGGATGGCCATAGATCCCGCTTTCCACCTCCGCCGGATAGACGTTTTCGCCGCCCGAGATGATCATGTCCTTGGCCCGGTCGTAGATGTAGACATAGCCGTCTTCATCCAGATAGCCGACATCGCCGGTCGCGATCCAGCCGTCGCTGCTCATTGTGCTGGCGGTGGCTTCGGGCAGTTTCCAGTAGCCCAGCATATTGTTGGACGAGCGGGTATAAAGCTCACCGATATCACCCACCGGCAGAGCGGTTCCGGCCGCGCCGCGAACTTCGATTTCGACGCCCGGCAGCGGTTTTCCGGCAGAGCGCATCCGGGTGTTGCCTTCGGCAGTGTGGTCTTCGGGCGGGAGCATACAGATCGTGCCGGTGGTTTCGGTCATACCGTAAGCCTGAATAAAGCCCGCGCCGAACATCGCGATGCACTGGCGCAGCAGCTCCAGCGGCATCGGTGCCGCGCCGTAAAGGATATATTTAAGGCGGCTGAAATCGGTCTTGGCGCAGTCCGGATGGATCAGCAGCAGATGCAGCGCGGCCGGCACGATAAAGAACCGGGTCACGCCCTTGTTCTCGACTGCATCAAACACTTTGGCCGGATCAAATTCGGCCAGCACCACGCCGGGCAGCCCCGCGCTCAGCGCCATGATCCCAAGCCCGGTCCCGCCGATATGGGCGCACGGCATGGCCACCAGCACCGCCTCGTCCTCGCCCCACAACGAATAGGGCTGCGGGTTTTCAAAGGCGGCTTTGCGCAGACCAAACAGGTTGTGGTTGGAAAGGACCGCACCTTTGGGATTGCCGGTGGTGCCGCTGGTATAGAGCTGCAGCACGGCATCGTTCGGCCCTGATGGCGTAAATTCAGCACGCACGGTATCCGCGATCAGCTGCCGCGTTTGCGGGGCGGTCAGGCAGGCTTTCAGCCCTGGGCGCTGACCCAGCGTAGCGGTGCAGGCCTCAAACCCGTCGCCCAGAAACAGCACCTGCGCTTCGGCATTGTCGAGGATGAAGGCGGCTTCAGGCTCGGCCAGCCGCCAGCCAATCGGGACCATGACATAACCCGCCCGCGCCGCGCCAAAGAACAGCGTGAAATAGGTGCCCGCGTTCTTGCCGAACCAGGCGATCCGGTCGCCTTTGTTCAGGCCCATCGCCGCCAGCGCCGATGCGACCTGCGCGGTTGCCTGTTCCAGCTGCGCATAGGTCAGGGTCAGATCATCGGAATCGATTGCGGTCCGGTCCGGCGAATGTGCCGCCCAGTGGCGGATGAAATCGTCAAAAGTGAACAGCTCGCGCGTTTCTTGCACACGCGCCAGCAATTGCGTCAGTTCGGCATCGGTCATGATTGTCTCCCGCCGGTCAGCTTAACCGTGCGATTAAGAAGGGCAAGCGGCGCGTTGCTATCCCGCCGCGGTCGCGATCAGCCGGGTGAAGAAATCGACCATACTGGTGAAGTTGCTCAGCGTCATATGCTCATTGGTGCCATGGATCATCTTCACGTCCTTGCTCGCAACCGAGATCGGCATGAACCGGTAAACGTCATCGGAAACGCCGACCATGTGTTTGGAATCGGTCCCGCCGACGACCAGATAGGGCGCTGCAATCAGTCCGGGATGGTCGGCCCGCGCCGCCGCGACGATCAGCTGCCAGCCTTGCGAGGTCGACGAGGATACCGGGCTGGGCTCGCCCGGCTTGCGCTCGGTGAAGCTGACTTCAACGCCCAAGCCCTTGGTCGCCGTGCGGGCGTGTTCCAGCACTTTGGCCGAATTGTCCCACGGTGCGATCCGGAAATTGACCAGCGCATTGGCGCTTTGCGGCAGGACATTCTCCTTGGGCGAGCCTTGCAGCATGGTCGGCGCGATAGTGGTGTGGAGCTGCGCCGCCGCCGCCGGGGTTTCCGCCATCCGCGACTTTACCGTCCCGCCCAGCAGCCATTTGTTGGCCGCTGCAACCTTGGTCATCCCGCCAGCCTTGGCCGCCAGAACGTCGAACATCGAAGCGGCGGGGCCGCGCAATTCAAGCGGGAATTGCGCCTGATGAAGCGCCACCACCGCCTTGGCCAGATTGACCGTGCCGATTTCCGCTGGCGGCATGGACGAATGCCCGCCGACGGCCGGGGCGGTGATCCGCAGCGTCATATAGCCCTTTTCGGCCACGCCGATCAGCATCGCCGGGCCATTGATAATCGGGGTATCGGTATTGATCAGGCCGCCTTCGTCGATTGTGAACAGCGCTTTGACATTCCGGCTGGCCAGCAGTTTGGCAGCAGCCTCGGCGCCGGTCCCGCCGACTTCTTCGTCATGGCCCGAGACGATGTAGATCGTCCGCTTGGGTGTGAAACCTTGCACCGCCAGCGCTTCGAGCCCTTCGAACAGCGCGACCAGCGAGCCTTTGTCATCGACCGTCCCGCGGCCCCAGACCGCGCCTTCGGCGATGGTCCCGGCAAACGGCTGATACTTCCAGTCTTGTTCGGTGCCGGCGGTCACCGGCACAACGTCCTGATGCGCCATCAGGATAATCGGCTGGGCCGCAGGGTCGCTGCCGGGCCAGGTATAGACCAGCGTCTGGCCGAGCAGCTCCCGCTGCATCGCGGCATGGGATTTGGGATAGGTGCTGGCCAGCCAGGCTTGCAGTTTGTCCCATTCCGCCGTCTCATTGTCGGCTGCGTTCTGGTTGCTAACGGTTTTGAACTGGACCGCTTGCGAAAGGTGGACTGCAGCCGCAGCAGCATCGAACGGCGCGGCGGCGGCGACCTTGATCGCGGAACCATCGGCCACGGCGCCGGGTTCAAAGGCCAAGGTGCGTGCGGTAACTACGCCCCCCAAAACCAGCACAGCCACGCCCAGCCCCAGAACCCACTTTTTCATCGCAGCCACTCCCTCATCGCCGTTTGGCACAAGCTATGCGGAGAGCGCGGGCAAGGCAATTGCGATCTAGCGGCTCGGCTATTCCCCAGCCATCAGGCTGGCATTACCGCCGGCTGCGGTAGTGTCGATACAGGTCACCCGCTCGGTTGCAAAGCGGGCGAGGTAGTGCGGGCCGCCGGCCTTTGGTCCGGTGCCCGACAGGCCTTCGCCGCCGAACGGCTGCGAACCGACGATCGCACCGATCATCGAACGGTTGACGTAGAGGTTGCCGGCCCTGGCCAGCGCCTCGACCGTCTCGGCGGCACGGGCGATGCGGCTGTGCAGCCCCATGGTCAGGCCGAAGCCGGAGCGGTTGACCCGCTCCACCGTCTCGGCGAGCTGTCCCGCCTGCCAGGTCGTGACGTGCAGCAGCGGACCGAACCATTCCTTGCAAACGTCTTCGACGCGGTCGACCGCGATCAGCGTCGGCGGCACGAACAGGCCATTCTCCGGGACCGCGATGGTCTTCAGCCAGCGCCCGCGGCTCGCCTCGCGATGGTCCATCAGGCGCCGATAGGCGCCTTGATCGATCACCGGCCCAACGTCGGTTGCCGGATCGGCGGGATCGCCGACGACCAGCGTCCCCATCGCCCCGGCCAGCATCTCTAGGGTGCGCGGCGCGATCTCTTCCTGGAGCAGCAGCACTCGCAAGGCCGAGCAGCGCTGCCCGGCCGAGCGGAAGGCGGAGGTGACGACGTCGACCACCACCTGCTCGGGCAGAGCGGTGGAGTCGACGATCATCGCGTTGATCCCGCCGGTCTCGGCGATGAGCGGGATGATCGGCCTCTCGTCGTCGTCGAGCAGCCCCCGCGCGATCCTTTTGGCCGTCGCGGTCGAGCCGGTGAAGGCGATGCCGGCGATGCGGCCGTCCTCGACGAGCGCCGCGCCATGTCGGGTCCACCCGGGGCAAGGATCAGCACGTCTTCCGGAACGCCGGCGCC
>JAYURW010000023.1:0-2094 GCA_043756025.1 Novosphingobium sp.
TTCGCCGGAGCCCTGCGCGAGATTGGACTGCCCGAGGGCGAGGTTCCGGTGGCCCTGCTGACCTTCAATCTTGGCGTAGAGGCGGGACAACTGTTCATCATCGCTGTAACTCTTGCGGTTATCGCCTTGCTCAGGCGCCTGGCCCCGTCATTGCTGCGCCCAGTGTCGCTGGTCGCGACCTACGCTATCGGTACGATGGCAAGCTTCTGGTTTATTCAGCGACTGATGGGTTGATGGCCGCATCCGAACGCCTCCACGGTCTCGACGCCCTGCGGGGGATCGCCTCGCTGTGCGTGGTTGGGCTGCACACCCAGGCGATCTTTGGCGGTTACGTGAACCCGCTCGCCAAAGGATACCTCGCAGTCGATTTCTTCCTGATGCTCAGCGGCTTCATGATGGCGCGGACCACCGAGCCCAGACTATCGGCAGGATTGAACCCGGCCCAGTTCATGCTGGCGCGCTATCGCCGGTTCTGGCCAACCGTTGCTGCCGGGTCGGTGCTTGGCGCACCGTATCTTTGGTTTCGCGCCGGCGGCGACCTTGCCCTGTTTTTGCCGGCGCTGGCGGCCAATTTGGTGATGCTGCCGTGGCCTGTCGCCAAGCTGATGTTCGCGCTCAACATCCCGGTTTGGACGATCTTCGCCGAACTGCTTGCCAACGCCGGGCATGTCTTTGCATTCGCCCGGTTCCGAACACGGACTATTGCGGCAACGACCGCGATCCTGCTCATCGCAACGCTATGGGTCGCCGCCGATCATGGTTCGCTCGATGTCGGAGCTCGGCCGGCGACGTTCGCCTATGCGATCCCGCGAGTGCTGCTGGCCTATCTGCTGGGAGTCATGCTGCATCGTTGGCGCGGTGACAAGCCGGTCAGGTGGCTGCCTTGGTGGCTGTCCTTGCCCGCGCTCCCGGGGTTGATGACAATCCCCCATTTTACCGGCTGGCGTTCCTGGATATTCGATCCGGGCTTTGTGCTGCTGGCTTGCCCTTTGGTCATAGTTGCAGCGCTAAGCCTACGCCGGGGCACTCGGATCGGATACTTGGCGGGTCTGGCCTCGTTCCCGCTGTTTGCGGTGCATGTTCCGGTCCTAGAGGCAACCCGCGAACTCGGCTTCGGCATCGCCTATGGCCTGCCAGCAGCGTTCACTATTGCGGGGCTGGTGACATGGTGGACAAATCGCCGTGCCCGTCCCATGGCCGCGCCATCACCCTGAGGAGCGAACCCTTGAGCGATCCGGTAATCTATGAAAACCACGGCGACGGTGTCGTCACACTGACACTGAACCGTCCCGAGATGCGCAACCCGATCTCTGACATCGATGTGGTCGAAGGCTTGCTGGCGGCGCTCGACCGGCTCGAACGTGATCCTACAGCGCGCGCAGCGATCCTGACCGGAGCGGGCAGTGCCTTCTCGGCCGGCGGCAACCTCAAGGCGATGAAGCCGGGCAGCGGCGGGCTCAACGGCAAGTCGCCAACCGAGACCCGGCTCAACTACAAGCAAGGCATCCAGCGCCTGCCGCTGGCATTCGCCGCGCTTGAAGTGCCGATTATCGCCGCAGTCAATGGGCCGGCAATCGGGGCCGGGCTGGATCTGGCCTGCATGTGCGATCTGCGCGTTGCCGGGGCGAGCGCAAAATTTGCCGAAAGCTTTGTCAAGCTGGGGATCATCCCCGGCGACGGCGGGGCGTGGCTGCTCCAGCGCGTGGTCGGGTGGTCCAAAGCCGCCGAAATGACGCTGACTGGGGACACTATTGATGCTGCTGCGGCGCTGTCTTGCGGTCTGATCTCGCAAGTCGTTCCCGACGAGGATCTGCTGGCAGCTGCCCACCAGCTCGCGGCGCGAATCGCGGCCAATCCGCCGCATGCCGTGCGCATGGCAAAGCGGCTGCTGTGGGACGCGCGCCGCAACGATCTGGCCAGCGTGCTGGAAATGTCGGCTGCAATGCAGGCGGTTGCCCATACCACGCGCGACAATGCGGAGGCCATCGACGCTTTCCTCGAGAAGCGAGCACCCATATTCACCGGGGATTGAATCACAGCGATGTGATTCGAGGGTTTGTGGATCACATTTTGATGTGATAACGGCGCAATATG
>JAYURW010000024.1:0-2090 GCA_043756025.1 Novosphingobium sp.
TGATCGGCAGCTCGCGTTCAGGCGTGAATTCGGTGACATAGCTGGGCGTCACCGCAGCATCATCGATCACCACGCCCGCGGCCTTCGATCCGGCCTTGGCTGCCGCCACGCCGACATCATCGATCGTTGCTGCCGCCGCCTTGGCGATTACCGAAATGTCATCAAGCAGGGCGACTAGGCCGGTGGGCATCGTGGATGGTCTTTCAAGGGAGGTTCGCCGAGCTAATGCGCTACCTCCGCAACCGGTTCAAGCTTGCAACTGCAACGAATCCCGCAAACGGCCGCCACTTCCGCTACGACCGAACATATCTCCGCGCGCGCGACGCCTGCGCCACCCGCATCATCGAAATCGCCCGCCCCGGCGACCGCGTGGTGATCATGGGCGCCCGCGACGATACTTTGGCGCGCTATTTGCGGGCGACTTGCTGGCCCGGCTGGCTTAACAATTCGGCAACTCCCGGCTGCTAGATCCCATCAGTAATCAAGGGGGCCTGCGCCATGGCTGTCGATACCGCTCTTTGCGCGCTATGGCGTGCCGATGGCGCTGATCGCGGCCGCGGGCTCGAGACGATCGCCCGGCTGGGCAAGGAACTGATGCAACCTGGCCGCCCGCGCCGCGATATCCGGAGCCCCGAATTGCGCCCTGCGGATAGTCGGCCGCAATTTGGCCGCAAGCTCGATCCGGCAAGCTTTCGCGCCTTCCCGCCGCTGCCCGCGGAAAAACCGCGCAAGCCGCGCCAATTGACTCAGGACGAACTGGTCAAGCTGATGCTGACCGACTGGAAAACGTACAAAGTGTACATTGCGGCGTGCAACAATTACTACGAATGGCGCGAGAGCGACCAGCGCAACTTCCTTGGCCTCAAACCCGGGATGCGGGTGCCGGTTGCCGCCATGGCTGCTTTCGTCCTGGTGCTCTATTTCCCCGGCGATGGCGACTGGCAGAAGTTCGCCAACCGCCTTAGCCCGGGGTTCTTCAGCGAGGTGCTGGGTCCGAGCAGCGGGACTTTTTCGGCGACCTCCTGCTCGCCGGGCAACATGGCCGATGGCCAGTGCGCGGAAGGGTGACGCCGAGATGAATGAGATCGAGGCAAAGTTGCGCAGCGCGGTAACCTATACGAGCATGATCATGTTGCTCGCGCTGTTCGGCGCGGCCATGAAACCGGGCGGTTATCAGCCAAAGCCGACCAAGCCGCTGCGCGATCCGATGGTGCTGGTCGCCTCGCCCAACGATCCGCAGATGATTGCGGCAATCAAGAATGCACAGCTATCGGCCCGCAGCAAGGCGGGCGGCAACGCCTGGAGCAAACCGAAAAGCGGCGGTCCGACCGCCACATTTGAAACGCCAGGCGGATCAATCACGCTGAGCCGCGCCGAGATCGCGGACGCAAATTCGGTTTACCCTCATTTTCGCCGCGCGGGCCAGGCATCCGCATGATGTGGGGAATATGCGCCGGTCAACCGACGCCGGCTTCGATTCAGATTTCAGCGACCACAGCCAGTGGGGCAACTAGGCGCACCAGCTGAAGCAGTCCGACGCGCCTTGCATTCCCCGCCAAACCCGCTATGCGCCGCCTCTTCCCGCGTAACCCGTGGGAAATCACAGAAAGCCGGAGGGGCCCCGCAATTGTGCGGATCAGCCAGCGATCGGTTGAAATGATGAAAGGCACATGCATGCCGCTGTACGAGCATGTCTTCCTGGCCCGCCAGGATTTGAGCCAAGCGCAAGTCGATGCGCTGGCCGTTACCGCCACCGAGATTGTTGAAGCCGGCGAAGGCAAGGTCACCAAGACCGAGTCCTGGGGCCTCAAGAACCTCGCCTACAAGATCAAGCGCAACCGCAAGGCGCACTTCGTGATGCTCAACATCGAGGCCCCCGCGGGCGTCGTGGCCGAGCTCGAACGCCAGACCGGGATCAACGAAGACGTGATCCGGTGGATGACCGTCAAGGTCGAAGAGCACGAAGCCGGCCCCAGCGTGATGATGCGCAAGAACGACCGTGAGCGCACCAAGCGCCGCGAACGCGAGGAGTACTAAGCCATGGCTCGCGCATTTTTCCGCCGCCGCAAAAGCTGCCCGTTCTCTGCCAA
>JAYURW010000025.1:0-2072 GCA_043756025.1 Novosphingobium sp.
CGAACTCGTCGCCGGCTTCATGGTGGAATACTCATCGACGCCCTATCTGCTGTTCATGCTCGGCGAATATGTGGCGATGACGCTGATGTGCGCGCTGACCACGATCCTGTTCCTCGGCGGCTGGCTGCCGATCATCGATATCCCGGTCCTGAACTGGCTACCGGATATCGTCTGGTTCCTGATCAAGGTCCTGCTGGTCTTCTTCATGTTCGCCATGGTGAAGGCGATCGTGCCGCGCTACCGCTACGACCAGCTCATGCGGCTCGGCTGGAAGGTGTTCCTGCCGCTGTCGTTATTCTGGGTAGCCCTGACGGCGGGCGTGCTCGTCGCTTTCGGATGGGCGCCATGACTGGGGGTGGGTTCAGCGGGCTATTCTACGCCATCGTATTTTTGGCACTTGGGGTGGCCGAGCTTGCCGTGGTGCAGCGCTTCGTCTATCCGGCGTTGCGCTGGCGCTACGAGGAAGCAAAGGTCACGGGCACGCAGGGGCTTGATCCGCGCTCGATCATGCTGGTTTTTCGCGTGCAGTCGCTACTGATCCTGCCGCTGGTGGGTTTTGTGCTGGGCGGAATTTACGGATGATGAGATGAGACTGGAACAGGCCGCGCGCTCGCTCTTCCTCAAGGAATTCGTCTCCGCCACCTGGCTGGCGCTGAAATACTTCTTCGCGCCCAAGGCGACGCTGAACTATCCGCATGAGAAGGGACCGCTATCCCCACGCTTTCGCGGCGAACATGCGCTCCGGCGCTATCCCAACGGCGAGGAACGCTGCATCGCCTGCAAGCTGTGCGAGGCGATTTGCCCGGCGCAAGCCATCACCATCGAGGCTGGTCCCCGCCGCAATGACGGCACACGGCGCACCACGCGCTATGACATCGACATGGTGAAATGCATCTATTGCGGCTTCTGTCAGGAGGCCTGCCCGGTCGACGCCATCGTCGAGGGGCCGAACTTCGAATATGCGACCGAAACGCACGAGGAATTGCTTTACGACAAGGCAAAATTGCTGGCCAACGGGGACAAGTGGGAGCGGGCGATCGCCGCAAACCTTGAAGCCGATGCGCCGTATCGCTAGGGGCGCGGCACGATGATTACCGTCCTGGCCTTTTACCTGTTCGCTACGCTGACCATCGTGTCGGGCGCATGCACGATCCTGTCGCGTAATCCGGTGCATTCGGTGCTCTGGCTGATCATGGCATTCTTCAACGCGGCGGGGCTGATGGTGCTGCTGGGCGCGGAGTTCATCGCGATGCTGCTGGTGATCGTTTACGTCGGTGCGGTGGCGGTGCTGTTCCTGTTCGTGGTGATGATGCTCGACATCGATTTTTCCGAGCTGCGCGCCGGGTTCATCAAGAATTTCCCGCTCGGGCTGCTGCTGGCGTTCGTGCTGCTGGCTGAGATTACGCTGGGCCTCGGCGCGGTTGGCGCCGGCGGGATCACGCTGGGCACGGCTGATGGCACCGCACCGATGGCGCCGGGCATGAGCAACATCGAAGCTGTCGGGATGTTGCTTTACAGCAAGTACCTGTTTCTGTTTGAAACTGCGGGGATCATCCTGTTGGTGGCGATGGTCGGCGCGATCGTGCTGACGCATCGCAAGCGTTCCGGCGTGCGCGGGCAGAATGTGGCCAAGCAGAATGCGCGGCGGCCCGATGAGGCCACGATCAACATGCAACCCGAAGTTGGTAAGGGGGTGCAACTGTGACAGTCGGCATCGAACACTATGTCGTGGTCAGCTCGATCCTGTTCGTGCTGGGCGTGCTGGGGATCTTCCTCAATCGCAAAAATGTGATCGTGATCCTGATGGCGATCGAGTTGATCTTGCTCGCGGTCAACATCAATTTGGTCGCGTTCAGCGCATTCTTGCAAGACCTGACCGGGCAGATTTTCGCCATGTTCGTGCTGACCGTGGCGGCGGGTGAGGCGGCGATTGGCCTGGCGATTCTGGTGACTTATTTCCGTGACCGCGGCACGATCGCGGTCGACGATGTCAACCGGATGAAGGGGTAAGCCGCGTTGGATCCGATACTGATCATCGTCTTTCTGCCGCTGCTCGCCGCAATCGTTGGCGG
>JAYURW010000026.1:0-2059 GCA_043756025.1 Novosphingobium sp.
GCCTGCTTCCGCGCGCCAATCGTTGTCCTTGCTATGCCATGACAATGCGCCACCAAGCCGCCTGGCATTCACAAAGGCGTCGTTAAATGCAGCGCGTTCGATAAATGTGTTGAAATTCGAACTGGATATCTGCTCCAGACTGTTCAGCGTCTCAAAGTTACCGACGCGCAGCTGAACGGGCAGCTTGGCTGGCGTATAAGTAATAACGACGTCGCCAAATGCTACTGCCCCATTGGCCAGATCTGCTTCTGCTTTGTAGCCGAAACCGCCCGGCACCGTACCTTCGAACCCGAGGCGCAAGCGCCGCATGCGGATCCTGGTGCCAAGGTTTGGCGACTCGAACGAACCGGGCGAACTGATTGTACCGACATCGAAGTGCAGGCGTCCGCGTGGCTTGAAGCTGAAACCGTCCTTGGTGGTGAGCCGCGGCGCGCCGTCCCAGGCGATCTCGGTGGCGGGCTTGGCGGCGACGCTCGGCGCGGGTGCAGCGGCAAGCGCCGTCTTGGCGGCATCGGCGGTGGTAATCGCAGCGGCGGCCTGCTGCTCGGCCACGGCAGCGCGGGCGTTCGCGGTATCGAGCTGGCCTTCCAGCGTATCGACCCGCTGGCTCAGCCGTTCGAGCTGCGCCTGCATAGCGGCGAGCTGCGCCGCGACATCGGCGTTCTGCGCTGCGGCAGCCTGAGCCGGAAGCACCCAGCCGACCGAGATGGCCAGTGCGAGGCTGGAGGTGCGGATCATTCGGTTCACGGTTAAGCTCCCATGACGGTTTTGTTGCGATTCGATGGCAGCGCTAAGGCTGTTTGGTGACAGTAATGTGACACAGCCCGTGCGCTTGCCCTTACGGCAAGGCGGCCAGACTTTTCTGCAGTTGAAAGCTGCCCCGCGACATGGCATCGAGCGCGCGCTTTCCCATGCAAAACACCAGATCAGACGGAGCCTGACCAATGACTATTTCTTTCAAGGATCGCGTCGCGATCGTCACCGGTGCCGGCGGCGGCCTTGGCCGCTCCTACGCGCTCGGGCTGGCCAAGCGCGGCGCCAAGGTGGTGGTCAACGATCTGGGCGGATCGCGCGACGGCACCGGACATTCGGACGCTGCTTTGAAGGTGGTCGAGGAAATCAAGGCCGCTGGCGGCGAGGCGATGTCGAACGGCGGTTCGGTCACCGAATTTGCGCAGATGGAAGAACTGGTCGCCAAGACCAGGGAGGCCTGGGGCGGCGTTCACGTGCTGATCAACCCCGCCGGGATCCTGCGCGACCAGAGCTTCGCCAAGATGACCATGGATGACTGGAAACTGGTCGTCGACGTGCACCTCAACGGCAGCGCTAACTGCACCAAGGCGGTGTGGGACCTGATGCGCGAGCAGAATTATGGCCGGATCCTGATGACCGCCAGCTCGACCGGACTGTATGGCAACTTCGGCCAGGCCAATTATGGCGCGGCCAAGCTGGGCCTCGCGGGCTTCACCAAGACGCTGCATCTCGAAGGCGCGAAGTACAACATCCGGGTCAACACGCTGGCCCCGGTCGCTGGCACCCGGATGACCGAAGACCTCGGCATGCCCGAGGCGCTGTTCAACGCGCTCTCGCCCGAAAACGTCGCCCCGATGGCGCTTTATCTGGTCAGTGAAGACGCGCCGACCAACATGATCTGCGGCGCGGGCGCAGGCGCTTACCACGCCGCCTATGTCACGCTGACCCCGGGCGTCGCCCTGCCAGCCGAAGACCGGACCCCTGAAGGCATTGCTGCCGCGTGGGACCAGATCATCGACCGCACTGGCGAAATCGTTCCCCAGTCGGGCGGCGAACAATCGGCGGTCGTGATGGCGGCGCTGGCCAAGATCGGCGGACTGGGCTGATTTCTCAAGATCCTCCCCATTTGCGATATTCATCGAAAATGGAGAGGAGCTTTTACGAATGGCCCTAACCTCACCGTATTGACTCTATAATACACTTCGGGCACCCTTCTGCGCAATTCAGGAGGGTGCCCGATGTATTCCGAACAAGACCTGCAATCAGCGGTTGCCGCTGGGGCGATAAGTTCCGAAGCGGCGGGCGC
>JAYURW010000027.1:0-4453 GCA_043756025.1 Novosphingobium sp.
TGGATGAGACGCTGTACGGGATGCTGGCGATCGAGCAGCTCGGCACGGCGGTTCCCAAGACTCACGAAGCCCCCGATTTCAACGCGGGTGACTGGCAGCGTCTGCGTGACGTGCCCAATGTCCGCACCGCCGTCATGCTGTCCGAGATCGGCGAGGATGCGCTCGCCGATGAAGTGCTGCGGCATCAGGCCCGGATCGGCGAGCCGGTCCAGTACCAGCCGCTGTCACGCCTCGCGCGGAGCCTGGGCATGCCCGCGACCCAGCTGTGGATGGCGTATAATGTGCCGTCGGGCGGAAAAGCCGAACCCGCCGCGCGCTTCCCCACGCCGAAGTGGACGCCGGTCAATGGGTGGAAAGTCGATCCGGCACTGGTCTATGCCCACACGTTGCAGGAATCGGTGTTCCGCACCACCGCTACCAGCCAGACCGGCGCAAAAGGCCTGATGCAGATCATGCCCGCTGCGGCGCGCGACCATGCCGCCGGGCTTGGCGTTGCGGGCAATGCGCGCGATCTGGCCAAGCCCGAGGTTAACCTCGCGTTCGGGCAGAACCACTTGCAGATGCTGCGCGATTCGTCCGGCACGCAGGGCCTGCTGCCCAAGGTGATGGCCGCCTACAACGCCGGGCTTTCGCCGATCACGCGCTGGAATTCCGAGATCCGCGACGGCGGCGATCCGCTGCTGTGGATCGAGAGCGTGCCCTATTGGGAAACGCGCGGCTATGTGAACATCGTGATGCGCAATTACTGGATGTATGAACGGCAAGCCGGCGGACCATCGGAAAGCCGGATGGCGCTGGTTCAGGGGATGTGGCCCACCTTTCCGGGGCTGACCGGATCGCAAGCGGTGCGGATGCGCGCCGATGGAACGATCCAGCGTGGCCGCTAACGATGGCAATTGATCTGGCCCGCCGCTTCAAACCGATCAGGATCGCGGTGCTGACCGTATCGGACAGCCGCGATATGGCCAGCGACAGTTCTGGCGCGCTTCTTGAAGAGCGGATCAAAGCCGCCGGACACAGCCTGGCCGCGCGCGCAGTGGTCAAGGATGAAGTGCCGGTGATCACCAGCAAGCTCAATTCTTGGATTGACGATGGGATTGCCGATGCGATCATCACCACCGGCGGCACCGGCCTGACTGGCCGCGATGTCACCCCCGAAGCGCTTGACCGGATCAAGGACAAGGACATCCCCGGCTTTGGCGAGCTGTTCCGCTGGATCAGTTACCAGTCGATCGGCACCAGCACGGTGCAAAGCCGCGCCTGCGCGGTGCTGGCGCGCGGGGTCTATGTCTTTGCCCTGCCCGGATCAAACGGCGCGGTGAAAGACGGCTGGGACGGGGTTTTGGCTGAGCAGCTCGATAGCCGAAACCGGCCGTGCAACTTTGTGGAACTGATGCCGCGGTTACGGGAGGTTTAACCTCAAAAGTTCCTCTCCATTTTTGGCGACTGCCACAAATGGGGAGGTGGATCGGCTTAGCCGAGACGGAGGGGTTTCTGCGCTGGCGTCCAATACCCTCCGTCTCGGCTTCGCCGCGCCACTTCCCCATTTGGCTTCGCAAAATGGAACGGATCTGCGGACGGCCAAGACGCTTCCCTTGCAATTTCGTTCCTTTTATGTTCTAATCTCAAAATGCTCCCTCCTCCCCTCCACGGACGCGGTGCACAGTCCGCAGCGGTGCCGCAACGCTTTGGCCTTGCCGCGCGTGAGGCCGATGGGGACTGGCTCGATGCCCGCGGCGATCTTGACGGCCCCGGCCCCAAACTGCGTACCACGGTTGTTGAAGAACGCGCCCGCTCGATCCTCAGCTTCAACCAATCGCCCGATATTCCGTTCGACCGTTCGATTAACGCCTATCGCGGCTGCGAGCATGGCTGCGTCTATTGCTATGCCCGCCCCAGCCACGCCTTCCACGATCTTTCCCCCGGGCTCGAATTTGAGACCAAACTGTTCGCCAAACCGAACGCAGCACAGCTCCTGCGCGAAACGCTGGCCAAACCGGGCTACAAGCCTGCACCGATTGCGATGGGCACCAACACCGATCCGTACCAGCCGATCGAGGAGCGCTATCGGATCACCCGCGCGGTGCTCGAGGTTTGCCTTGAGGCGCGGCATCCGGTGACGATTACGACCAAATCGGCGCGGGTGCTGCGCGATCTTGATCTGCTGACCGCATTGGCGCGGCTGAACCTGACCGCAGTTTCGGTTTCGGTGACCAGCCTTGATCCCAAACTGTCAGGCCTGCTCGAACCGCGCGCCAGTTCCCCCGCCAAGCGGCTGGACGCGCTGGCGCAGCTGGCCGCAGCGGGCGTGCCAGCGCACGTTTCGGTCGCCCCGGTGATCCCCTCGATTACCGACGAATTCATCGAGACGATTCTGTCCGAAGCAGCTGCGCGCGGGGTCCAGACGGCCAGTTGGATCATGCTGCGCCTGCCGCACGAAGTCGCCCCGCTGTTCCGCGAATGGCTGGATGTGCACTACCCCGATCGTGCGGGCAAAGTGATGAGCATCGTCCGGTCGGTCAGGGACGGCCGCGACAACGATCCCGGCTTTTTCACCCGGATGAAGCCGCTGGGGCCATGGGCCGACGTGTTCCGCGCGCGGTTCCGGATCAGCTGCACGCGACAGGGCCTAAACCAGATGCAACCCAAGCTCGATTGCAGCCAGTTCGTTCGGCCTGAGCTGGGCGGGCAGTTGCGGCTGATTTGAACGACACAGTGGTCCTAGCCTTGCTTGAATCCTGAGATTGCAACGAATACCCCAGCTGCGGCGAGTACAATCGAGAAAGTCTCCATCGGCATCGACATGAAGCGGTGACTGGCTCTATAAAACAGCCTTCGCCCGATTGATCCAGGCTTGGCCTTATTCAGACTGCGCTCATTGAGCTCGGTTCCTTTGCGCCAATTGATCGCCGCCGCCACAATGAGGGCCAAACCCCAAACCCATGGCCGATCCGGTATGTACGCGCGCAAAACCGCTTGACTGAGACCAAAGGCGCAAAGGGTGAGCAAGACAATGATGAGTGTCTGATATCCCTTGTTTTGCCACCAGAATACCAACATGACGATTAGCTCCCAAACCGGATCAACCTGCTATCCGCCACGGCCGCCGTGCGGTGCGGCAGGACTTCGCGGGCGTAGTCCTCGTTTTTGACCATGGCCATGAACGCGCCGCTGTTGGGGTAGCCCATGACGAAAATCTCGTCCCATTCGTCCGCGGGTCCGGTGACGACGCACTCCAGTGGTGGGTGCCAGATCATCGCCGCGCCGGAGGCTGCAACCAGTTCCTGAAAACCGGCCTTGTAGATCGCATAGGCCTCGGCCCCGCTCAGGCCTTGACCGTGGCTGGGATGGCCTTCGGGGTATTCAGCCAGCGCCCGCAACTTGATCAGGTTGAGCATCTGGATCGGGCGGTCACGCGGCAAGTCTTTGAAGGCCTGCCAGTTTTCGCGGGATGGGTCGATATAGCCTGCCATGCGGTGCTCCATCAGTAATTTTGCCGGGTCCCGAAGCTGGGCTGCAAGGGCCATGCTCTGTTCATCTGCCAAAATTGAATAGCACGAAACCATCGGAAAAAAGGGAAACAACCATGTCAGATGATCAAATTACCACCCAGACCGCAGCCGATGGCGCGACGCACACCACGGTTGTAACCGGCAATTCGGGCGGCGGAAAGTGGCTGTTCGGCTTGCTGGCGCTTATCCTTGTCGGAGCCGGGGTCTATTTCCTCGCGGGCATGGCCAACAGCGAATCCGCCAAGAACAACGCCATCACGCAGGCCGCCAAAGACGTTGGCAATGCTGCTGACAATGTCGGTGCAGCGGCCGGCGAAGTTGGCGACGCCGCCAAAGACGCGACGGACACCGCCAAAAAGAACTGATCGCAACGAAATCCGCCGAAGCCGGTCGCCATTACGACCGGCTTCGGCGGCTTGATCTGCGGCTAGTCGGCCAGCTTGTAGTCCTTGAACTGTTCGCGCAGGTCTTTCTTGCTGACTTTGCCAGTGCCGCCATGCGGGATTTCGGCGACGAATTCGACCGCATCGGGCAGCCACCATTTGGCGACCGTCTGGGCCAGATGCGTCTTGATCTCGTCCGCGCCAACATCGGCACCGGCCTTTTTGACCACCACCAGGATCGGGCGCTCATCCCAACGCGGGTGATAGATGCCGATGCAAGCGGCTTCGGCCACTGCCGGATGGCTCATCGCGGCGTTTTCCAGTTCGACCGAGCTGATCCACTCACCGCCCGACTTGATCACGTCCTTGGTCCGGTCGGTCAGCTGCAATGTGCCGTCGGGATGAAGGATCGCCACGTCGCCGGTGTCAAACCACTGATCCTCGACGCTCGCGTCAGCCGCGGCCTTGAAATAGCGCTTGATCACCCACGGCCCGCGCACCTGCAGCGCGCCAGAGGTCTGTCCGTCGCGCGGCAGGACCTTGGTGGAATCGCCCAGA
>JAYURW010000028.1:0-28703 GCA_043756025.1 Novosphingobium sp.
TCTTTGCCGCGCTCGACCGCTCGAGCCGGGGCCAGGCGCACCGCTCGGTCAAGAGCTACAACAACCATGTCGGCGTGCCGCTCAGCCTGGCGCGGATGCTGGCCCGCGCCAAATTCGGCATTTTCGAGATGGGCATGAACCATGCGGGCGAGATTGCAGCGCTGACCCGGCAGGTCCGCCCCAACGTTGCTGTCATCACCACGATTGCTCCGGCGCATATCGAAATGCTCGGCAGCGAAGAGGCGATTGCCGATGCCAAGGCGGAGATCTTCGAAGGACTTGAACCGGGCGGAATTGCGATCATTCCGGCTGACAGCCCCCATTACGCCCGGCTGAAAGGTGCCGCAGATCGCCTGGGCGTGACGCTGCAATCCTTCGGGCGGTCGGCTCATGCAACGGTCCGCCTGCTCGATGCAGTGCCTGCGCCGGGCGGCGGTTCGTTGATTACGGCAGACCTTGGCGACCGGCGGATCTGCTACACCGTGGCCGAACCGGGCGAGCACTGGGTTGCCAATTCGCTGGCGGTGATGGCGGCTGTGCGCGCGGTCGGCGGCGATCTTGGCGCGGCCGGGCTGGCGCTCGCCGAAATGCAGGGGCTCAAAGGCCGGGGCGCACGTACAGTATTGCCCGCGCGCGGCGGTGATGGTTCGGGTCGGGCCGTGCTGATCGATGAAAGCTACAACGCCAACCCCGCTTCGATGCGGGCCACCTTGGCACAGTTGGGCGTGACCCATGCCAAGCGCCGGATCGCAGTGCTGGGCGCAATGAAGGAACTGGGCGAACACGGCCCAGCCTATCATGCCGCCCTGACCGCGCCGATTGCTACCTCGGGCGCGGATTATGTCGTGCTGGTCGGCGCCGAGATGCAGGCGCTGGCCGACGAAATGGGGAAAGACGCTGCCAGCGCGCTTGGCAAGGGCACCCGCTTCGCCCATTGCGGAACGGCTGCTGAAGCGCTCAAAGTGCTCGGGGCGTATGGCGTGGTTGGCGGTGATGCCATCCTCGTCAAAGGGTCGAACTCGGTCGGGCTGGGGGCTGTTGTCGCCGCGCTCGCTCAGAACAAGGAATAAGGCAGGGCTATGCTCTACCTGATCGCGCAGTATTTTGAGTTTGAGGGCCTCGCAAACCTCATTCGCTACCAGACCTTCCGTGCGGGCGCCGCACTGATGACCGCGCTGGTGCTCGGGCTGATTATCGGACCGCGCTTTATCGCGATGCTGCGGGTCCGGCAGGGCAAAGGCCAGCCGATCCGCGAAGACGGCCCGCAAACCCACTTCGCCAAACGTGGCACGCCGACGATGGGCGGGCTGATGATCCTGATCTCGCTGCTGGTATCGATGGTGCTGTGGATGGACCTGACTAGCCCGCTGGTCTGGGCTTGCCTTGCGGTAACTGTCGGGTTCGGCGCGATTGGGTTCATGGACGATTACGACAAGGTCAAAAAAAGCTCCCACGCCGGGGTTCCAGGGCGGGTTCGGCTGGCGGCGGAATTCGTTGTCGCCGGGATCGCTTCGTGGATCATGGTCAGCCAGATCGACACCAACCTGTACGTCCCGTTCCTGTCTGACCGGTACATTCCGCTGGGCTGGTTCTATTACGTCTTTGCCGCCTTCGTAATCGTTGGCGCAGGCAATGCGGTAAACCTGACTGATGGGCTGGACGGCCTTGCGACTATGCCGGTGATCATCGCTGCGGGCACTTTTGCAATTATCGCCTATTTGGCCGGACGGGCGGATTTTTCCGCTTACCTTGGCATTCCGCACGTGCCGCGCGCGGGCGAACTGGCGATCCTGTGTGCCGGGATCATGGGGGCGGGGCTGGCCTTCCTGTGGTTCAACGCGCCGCCTGCCGCCGTGTTCATGGGCGATACCGGCAGCCTCGCACTGGGCGGCGCACTTGGCGCGATTGCGGTGGCATCGCATCACGAAATCGTCCTGGCGATTGTCGGCGGGTTGTTTGTGGCCGAGGCGCTGTCCGTGATTATCCAGGTGGCGGTCTATAAACGCACCGGCAAACGGGTGTTCAAGATGGCACCGATCCATCACCACTTCGAACAACTCGGCTGGCAGGAATCGACCGTAGTAATCCGGTTCTGGATCGTCTCGATCGTGCTGGCCCTGATCGGATTGTCCACGCTGAAGCTGCGATGATTACCACCCCCGCCTTTGCCGGCCAGCGCTTTGCCGTTCTTGGGCTTGCCCGCTCAGGCATGTCGGCTGTTGAAAGCCTGCTGGCGGGCGGCGCGCAGGTGACTGCGTGGGATAGCCGCGAAGAACCGCGCCGCGTGCTCGAAGGCCGGGTCGATCTGACCGATCCGGCGGGGATCGATCTTACCGGGTTTGCCGGAGTTGTCGTTTCCCCCGGGGTGCCGCTCAACCGGCACCCGATCGCCGCCCACGCCGCCAGTTTTGGCGTGCCAGTGATCGGCGATATTGAACTGTTCGCGATTGCCCGGCCCAATTTGCCTGCGCACCGGGTGGTCGGGATCACCGGGACCAACGGCAAAAGCACCACCACCGCGTTGCTTCACCACATCCTGCAATCGGCTGCGCTGCCGACCCGGATGGGCGGGAACATCGGCCTGCCGATCCTGTCGGCCAATCCGCTCGATGCGGGCGGCGTCTATGTGCTCGAACTGTCGAGCTATCAGCTTGATCTTACTCACAGCCTCGAATGCGAAGTGGCTGCGTTGCTCAATGTCACCCCCGATCACCTTGATCGCTACGATGGGTTTGCCGGCTATTCTGCTTCCAAGGCCCGGCTGTTTGCGATGCAGCGGGCCGAACAGTTTGCGGTGTTTGGCATGGGCGATGCCAAGACCCAATCCATCGCCGCGCGCGAGGGGCAATTGCGCGAAGCTTGGCGGGTTCGCTCGGTCGATGGCAAGGATCTGCTGGCGCTGCAAGACGATTGGCCCAGCCTGCAAGGCCCGCACAACCTGCAGAACGCCGCCGTCGCCGTGGCGATTGCCGAAGCGCTGGGGCTGACCCCGATGCAATGGCGCCCGGCCTTGTCCAGCTTTCGCGGACTGCCGCACCGGATGGAGCGGGTCGCCGAAGCCAATGGGGTGATGTACCTCAACGATAGCAAGGCGACCAATCCGGCCTCGACCGCGCCCGCCCTTGCGGCCTTCCCGCCGCGCCCGACGCGCCGGATCCACTGGATCCTTGGCGGCTTGCCCAAGGGCGACCAGCTTGACGAATGCGCGCCCTTTTTTGGCAATGTCGCCGCAGCCTATACCATTGGTGAGGCCGGACCGAAGTTTGCCGACCTGCTCGAGCCCTTCATGCCGGTGCGGCGCAGCGAGATGATGTGCGAGGCGATCCAGCAGGCGATGGCCGCAGCCAAACCCGGCGATATTGTGTTGCTGTCGCCAGCCTGCGCCAGCTTTGACCAGTTCCGCGATTACGAAGCGCGCGGCGATACTTTTCGCCAGATTGTCCAGACCTTGCTGACGCCCGATCCCGGCGATGCGGGCGCAGGCGGGCGGCGCTGATGGCCAGTAATCCTCCCTTGGTTCCGCGCGGCGGCAAACTGGGCAGCGATCAGGCGGCCCGGGTTCAGCGCAACCGGCGCAGCGATCTGGCGATCTGGTGGCGTGAGATTGATCGGGTGCTGCTGGTGCTGGTGCTGGCGCTGATGGCGATGGGCACGGCTGCAGTTGCGGCCAGTTCCCCGGCCAGCGCCCGGCGGCTGTCCACTGCAGCGGTGCGGCTGGATGACCTGTACTTCTTCTACATGCATATCCGCTATCAATTGCTCGGCCTGATCTTTATGTTTGGCGCATCGCTGTTGCCCAAGGACTGGGCCCGCCGCGCCGGGATTATGCTCTGCGTTGCCATGCTGGTCGCGCTGATGCTGGTTCCGCTGATCGGCTTTTCGGTCAACGGCGCGCGCCGCTGGATCAATCTGGGGATGTCGCTCCAACCATCGGAATTCCTGAAGCCGGCCTTTGCGATCGGAATGGCCTGGATCCTGTCGTGGCGCGCGCGCGATCCGAATCTGCCGGTGATCGAGGTTTGCACCGGATTGATGATCATGATCGGTCTGCTGCTGATGCTGCAACCCGATTTTGGATCGACTATCCTGTTCAGCGGGGTGTGGTTCTTGATGGTGCTGTTATCGGGTATCTCGCTCAAGCGGATCGGGGCGGTGTTCGGGTTTGGTGCTGTTTTGGTGACGCTAACCTATGTGTTCTACACCAATGGCCGCAACCGGATTGACGCATTTTTGGGCGGCGGGACAGCGTTCGATCAGGTCGATTTGGCCCAGCGGACGCTGTTGGCGGGCGGCTGGACCGGTTCGGGGCTGTGGCTCGGCACCCGCAAGCTGGCTCTGCCCGAGGCCCATACCGACTACATCTTTTCGGTGATTGGCGAAGAATTTGGCCTGATTGCCTGCGCGGTGATCGTGCTGCTCTATCTGGCGCTGATCGGGCGGGTACTGATCCGGTTGTTGGAAGAAGAAGATCTGTTCACCACGCTGGCCGCCGCCGGGCTGGTCGCGCAAGTCGGCGGGCAGGCGTTCATCAACGTGCTGGTCAACCTGCAGTTGTTTCCATCCAAAGGCATGACCTTGCCGTTGATCTCCTATGGCGGATCGTCCACCATTGCGCTGTGCCTGGGGATCGGATTTCTGCTATCGATCACCCGGCGAAATCCTTTCATCAAGCGTGAGCGGTTCAGCCTCACCAGCTTTGGAATCAAACGATGAGCGGCACCTCCCGGCACTATGTTCTGGCAGCTGGCGGCACCGGCGGGCACTTGATCCCGGCTTTTGCGCTGGCGGTCGAACTGGAAGCGCGCGGGCACCACGTTGCGCTGATCACCGACGAGCGCGGCAGCCGTTTGCCGGGCAAGCCGCATTCGTTGGTCGCGCACCAACTGCCAGCCGGGCGGCTGGACAAGAATCCGCTGCACTGGCCTAAAGGGATCGGAGCAATCCTTGAAGGCAAGCGGATGGCGCTGCGGCTGTTTGAAAGCTTTCAACCCAGCGCAGTGATCGGCTTTGGCGGCTATCCGGCGCTTCCGGCGCTGTGGGCAGCGACCAGCGCGGGCGTGCCCAGCGTGATCCACGAGCAGAACGCCGTGCTGGGCCGGGTCAACCGGTTCCTTGCGGGCCGGGTCGATGCGATTGCCACGTCCTACCGCGAAGTTGAGCGGCTCAAGCCAAAGCATCTGGGCAAAGTCCATCTGGTCGGCAATCCGGTCCGCGCCGAAGTGCTGGCACTGCGCGATGCGCCGTTCCCGGCGTTCAGCGAAGACGGTCTGCTGCGGGTGCTGGTTACCGGTGGTAGTCAGGGCGCAGGCATTCTCAGCCAGGTTGTGCCCGATGGCCTCGCCATGCTGCCAACCGCGCTGCGCAACCGGCTGCAAGTCACCCAGCAGTGCCGGCCCGAGGATATCGAAACCGTCCGCCAGCGCTATGCCGCGCACGAAATCCCAGCTGAGCTGGGCACCTATTTTGAAAATATGGCCGAGCGGCTGGCCGACGCGCACCTGTTCATCGGCCGGGCCGGAGCCTCGACCGTGGCCGAACTGACTGCGGTTGGCCGCCCGGCAATTCTGGTGCCGCTGCCGATTGCGACCGACGATCATCAGGCGTTCAACACCGATGAGATTTGCGCCGCTGGAGGCGCGCGGATGATCCGGCAGGACAAGTTTACCGCCGCAGAACTGGCCAAGCAGATCCAAGCCATCGCGATGAACCCGCAAACGCTGGCAACAGCGGCGCACGGTGCCTGGAATTGCGGCTATCCGGGCGCAGCCCGCGACCTAGCCGATCTGGTTGAGAGTTTCGGCGGCGCACCGCTGATGGATGTGATCCGGGTGGCAGAAGGTATTGAAACGGCTGCGAGCAATCAGGGCGTACCGGCATGAAAGCTGCTGGCACCGATATCGGCACGATCCACTTCGTCGGCATCGGCGGGATCGGGATGTCCGGCATTGCCGAGGTGATGTGCAACCTGGGCTATGACGTCCAAGGCAGCGATATTGCCGAAGGTTACGTCGTCGAAGGACTGCGCGCACGCGGGATCCGGGTGATGATCGGGCACTCAGCGGAAAATCTGGGCGACGCTGCCGTGGTGGTCACCTCCACTGCGGTCAAGCGCGACAATCCCGAAGTGGTCGCTGCGCTCGAACACCGCGTGCCAGTGGTGCGCCGGGCGGAGATGCTGGCCGAGCTGATGCGGCTGAAACGCACGGTTGCGGTCGCCGGAACCCACGGCAAGACCACCACCACCAGCATGGTCGCCGCGCTGCTGGATGCCGGCGGGATTGATCCCACAGTAATTAACGGCGGGATCATCAATTCCTATGGCTCCAACGCCCGGCTTGGCGCGAGCGACTGGATGGTGGTCGAAGCGGACGAAAGCGACGGCAGCTTTCTGCGGCTCGACGGGACCATCGCGGTGGTCACCAATATCGATCCCGAACACCTCGATTACTACGGCAGCTTCGATGCGATCAAGGACGCTTTCGTGGAATTCATCGAGAACGTCCCGTTCTATGGCTGCGCGGTGCTGTGCATCGATCATCCCGAAGTGCAGGCGATCATTCCCAAGGTGCGCGACCGCCGCGTGGTGACCTATGGCTTTTCGGCGCAAGCCGACATTCGCGGGGAGAATATCGAGCCTTATCCCGGCGGCAACCGGTTCGACGTAACGATCCGCCAGCGCGACGGCGAGCAGCGCAAGATCGAAGGGATCGAATTGCCGATGCCGGGGCGTCACAACGTCCAGAACTCGCTCGCCGCCGTCGGCGTTGCCGTGGAAATGGGCGTTCCCGATGACGTGATCCGCACCGGCTTTGCCAAGTTTGCTGGGGTCAAGCGGCGCTTTACCAAGGTTGGCGAATTCGATGATGTGACGGTAATCGACGATTACGGCCATCACCCGGTTGAAATCCGCGCGGTGCTGGCCGCCGCGCGCGAAGGCGTCACGGCGGGGCGCGTGATCGCCGTGGTTCAGCCGCACCGCTTCACCCGCCTGCGCGATCATATGGAAGACTTCCAGGCCGCTTTCAACGATGCCGATATCGTTTACGCCGCGCCGGTCTATTCAGCGGGCGAAGCGCCAATTGCAGGGGTTGATTCCGACGCGCTGGTCGAGGGGATCAAGGCGCGCGGCCACCGCAGCGCGCATACCATTGCCGGGGCCGATGCCTTGGCGGCGACGCTGGCGGACAGTGCTCAGCCGGGCGACATGATAGTCTGCCTTGGCGCGGGCGATATTACCAAATGGGCGGCGAGTCTGGCTGACAAGATCACGGTTTTGAGGGCGGGCGGATGAGTGCCACAACCCTTCCCAGAGTTGCGGGAAAACTAACCGCCAACGCTCCCCTCGCTCCCTTGGTGTGGTTCAAATCCGGCGGCACCGCTGAATGGCTGTTCGAGCCCAAAGACGTGGCCGATCTGCAAGGTTTCCTCGCCGATCTCGATCCCGCCGTCCCGGTCATGGCACTCGGCCTTGGCTCGAACCTTATCATCCGCGATGGCGGAGTGGCTGGCGTGGTGGTGCGGCTGGGCAAGGCTTTTGCCAAGGTCACCCGGTCGGCCGACCTGACGCTAGCTTGCGGCACCGGGGCCAGTGGCATTCTGGTGTCCTCCACCGCGCGAGACCATGGCATTGCGGGCCTTGAATTCCTCCGCTCGATCCCCGGCACCGTCGGCGGGTTCGTGCGGATGAACGGCGGAGCCTATGGCGGCGAAGTGAAGGATATCCTGATCGATTGCGACGTGGTGCTGCGCGATGGATCGCTGCACACGTTGCCGGTCAAAGCTCTGAACTATACCTATCGCCACACCGCATTGCCCGATGGCGCAATTGTGGTTGGCGCGCGGTTCAAGGGACGGCTGGGCAACTGCGAAGACATCCAAACCGAAATGGACCGCATCTCTGCCAGCCGCGAAGCATCGCAGCCGCTCCGTTCCAAAACCGGCGGTTCAACTTTCAAAAACCCCGCTGGCCACAAGGCCTGGGAACTGGTCGATGCCGCTGGCTGCCGCGGGCTGACCATGGGCGGCGCGCAAGTCAGTGAAAAGCACTGCAACTTCCTGCTCAATCTTGGGGATGCCACCAGCGCCGATATCGAAGCGCTGGGCGAAGAAGTGCGGCGGCGGGTCAAGGAAAAATCGGGCGTCGAGCTCGAATGGGAAATTCAAAGGGTCGGAAAGAAGTGACATTGCCCAAACTTCACGTTGCAGTCCTGCTCGGCGGTTGGTCGAATGAGCGCCCGGTTTCGCTGATGAGCGGCGAGGGCGTGGCGGCGGCGCTGGAGGAGCGTGGGCACAAGGTAACCCGGATCGACATGGGCCGCGATGTGGCGCAGCGGCTGGCGGAAACCGCGCCCGATGTGGTGTTCAACGCGCTTCACGGATCGCCAGGCGAGGACGGCTCGATCCAAGGCATGATGGACCTGATGGGGCTGACCTATACGCATTCCGGGATGGTCGCTTCGGTGATTGCGATCGACAAGGAGCTAACCAAGCAAGCGCTGGTCCCGCACGGGGTGCCGATGCCGGGCGGGCGGATCGTGACGGTCGAGGAAATCTACGAGAAGGACCCGCTGGAGCGGCCCTACGTGCTGAAACCGGTCAACGAGGGATCGTCAGTCGGGGTGGCGATTGTCACTGTTGAGGGCAATTACGGCAATCCGATCAGCCGGGATGCCAAAGGGCCGTGGCAGGATTTCGGCAGCCTGCTGGCCGAACCGTTCATCCGCGGGCGCGAGCTGACAACGGCGGTGCTGGGCGGCACCGATGGTCCCCGGGCGTTGATGGTCACCGAGCTGAAACCCAAGAGCGGCTTCTATGATTTCGACGCCAAATATACCGAGGGCTTGACCGAGCATGTCTGCCCGGCGCAGATCCCCGATGAAATCACCCAAGCCTGCCTAGATCTGGCGCTGCGCTGTCACCGGCTGCTCGGTTGCAAGGGCTGTAGCCGGACCGATTTCCGCTGGGACGACGAACAGGGGCTGGCCGGGCTGTTTGTGCTGGAAACCAATACCCAGCCGGGCATGACCCCGCTCAGTCTGGTGCCCGAACAGGCCCGGCATCTGGGCATATCCTATGCCGATCTGGTTGAAGCGATTGTTGCCGAAGCCTTGGCCGACAAGGAGCAGGCCAAGTGAGCGCGCGGACCATCAAACGTGGCGGCAAGAGCGCCCGCAAAACCGCCGCTGCACAGGGCAAGGCGCAGCGGGTCCGCTCAGCCCGGGCCCGGACCGGATCGGTGTTCGATAGCGTGATGGCCTGGCTGCCGTTCAGCGAGGGCCAGCTGCACCGGATTTTCCTCGCGATGATCCTTGGCGTGGTTGCGGTCGGCGCGTGGATGGCGGCCAGCTTTGCCGGGGTGCCCGCGATGGCCCGCGATCAGGTGGCGGTGTTTGCGCACGATGCCGGGTTTGAACTGCACAATGTCAACGTCCGCGGGACCAACAACCTCAATGAACTGAAGATCTATCAGATCGCGCTGGGTGACCGGAACCGGGCGATGCCGTTCGTCGATGTTGATG
Organism: Novosphingobium sp.; assembly: GCA_043756025.1. Lineage (GTDB taxonomy): Bacteria > Pseudomonadota > Alphaproteobacteria > Sphingomonadales > Sphingomonadaceae > Novosphingobium. Next base: position 9,519 of record JAYURW010000028.1, read on the forward strand.
CCTTGCGCGAACGCCTGCTGGCGCTGTCGTGGGTGCAGGATGCCCGCGTTTCGCGCCAGTTGCCCGATACACTGGTGATCGACGTGGTTGAGCGCAAACCGGTGGCGGTGCTGCAAAAAATCGACCGGCTGGTCCTGATCGACAAGGACGGCATCGAACTTGAAGCCATTCCCGAGGCCCGCGCCAAGGGCAAGCTGCTGCTCAAAGGCCCCGGCGCCGGGCGGCAGGTAGCGGCTCTTTCGGAACTACTCGACGCCGCGCCGGCGCTGCGTCCGCAGCTCAAAAGCGCCGAATGGGTCGGCAATCGGCGCTGGAACCTGACGTTCAAGACCGGGCAGATTTTGGCGCTGCCCGAAGGCAAGGATATCTCGGCCAAGGCGCTGATGACGTTTGCCCAGCTTGATGGGCGCAACCGGCTGCTCGGCGGCAAAGCCGTGGCGTTTGATATGCGCGCGCCGGACCGGATCTATCTGCGCCTGCCCGGCCGGACCGACGCAATCGAACAGCCCAAACCCGTCGTCACCGATACGGCCAGCAAAGCAGATGCGCCCAAACCCAGCGCCAAACCCGCGCAGACCAAGGAACAGCAGTAATGGCCACGCCCCGCATCGCGCGCGTATTTGGCGCGGTCAACATCGGCTCGTTTCGGATCTCAGCGATGATCGCCGGGATATCCGAAACCGGCGAGATGGTCGTGCTGGGGTCCGGCCACCGCGCTGCCCAAGGGATCAAGCGCGGCTATGTGACCGATATGGCGGCGGCGACCTATGCCGTGCGTGATGCGGTCGAGCGGGCCGAAAAGATGGCCAATACCTCGATCTCAAGCGTCTGGATCGGTTGTTCGGGCGCGGGCCTCGCCAGTCAGGTCTCGCAGGTTGAAGTTGATATCGGCGGGCGCCGGATCGAAGCGGAGGATATCGAGCATCTGCTGATCTCAGCCCGCGAAGTGATCCAACCCGATGGGCGGATGGTGCTGCACGCCCAGCCGGCGCATTATACGCTGGACGGTGCCGACGGCGTGTCCGATCCCAAGGGGCTCCATGCCGAACGGCTGGGGGTCGATATCCATGTGATGCTGGCCGATGGCGCACCGGTCCGCAACATCACCGAAGCGGTCCAGAACGCGCATTTGCAGGTTGAGGCGGTCGTCGGATCACCGATTGCGGCGGGCCATGCCTGCCTGTCGAGCGAAGAACGCGAACTGGGCGTGGCCTTGATCGAATTTGGCGGGGAAGTGACCAATGTTTCGGTCTATGCTGCCGGGATGCTGCTCGGGCTGGTGACAATCCCGCTTGGTTCGGGCGATATCACCGATGCGATCGCCAGCGCGTTCGGCATCCGCCGGTTTCAGGCTGAGCGGCTGAAATGCGTTCACGGTTCGGCCATCGCCAGCCCGTCCGATCACCGCGAGATGATCCCGGTCAACGCGCCCGGCGATGAAGGCAGCACGCCCGCCGCCCGCCATGCCGATGACAAGAACCGAATTCCCCGCGCCGAACTGGTTTCGGTTGTCACCACGCAGTTGGCAGCGTGGATCGATGAAGTGAACAAGGCTCTGAAAGGTCTTGGCTTTACTGGCCAGCGCGGGCAGCTGGTGGTGTTGACGGGCGGCGGAGCCGAAATGGCTGGCCTGGCCGATTTTGCCCAGGCCGCGCTGGGTAAGCCGGTCCGGATTGGTAAACCGCAACACGTCAAGGGCCTCGCCGAGGCGCATTCCACGCCGGGATTTTCGACACTTTCGGGGCTGGTGCTCTATGCCGCAGCCGATCCGATTGACATCCGCTCGATCGGGCCGAGTTATCAACCTGTCACATCGGTGAAGGGTTTTGGCGTGGTCAATCGGCTCTATCAGGCGATGCGGGAGTATTTTTAAGTGGTTTTCCGGGCATTAGGAACCGGAACGGTTGTGGAAAATGGCAGACTTCCCTTTGATTCGGCGATTCGAAGGGTGCAAGGTAATGACAATCGCATGAACTATATCCGCCATGCGGACAGGAGAGCGTAGATGAGTATCAATATCGGACCGCCCGCTGTCGAAGAGCTGCGTCCCCGGATCACCGTGATCGGGGTCGGCGGGGCTGGCGGCAATGCGATAGCCAACATGATCGCAGCCGGGATCGAAGGGGTCGACTTTGTCGTCGCCAATACCGACGCCCAGGCGCTTAACAATGCGATTGCCGAACACCGGATCCAGCTGGGCACCGACATCACCCAGGGCCTCGGCGCCGGGGCCCGTCCAGAAGTGGGCCGGGCCGCCGCTGAAGAGAGTATCGACCAGATCGATCGCGCGCTCGAAGGCGTGCATATGTGCTTCATTGCGGCTGGCATGGGCGGCGGCACCGGCACTGGCGCAGCCCCTGTGGTGGCCAAGGCCGCCCGTGAAAAGGGTGTACTGACCGTTGGCGTGGTGACAAAGCCATTCCTGTTCGAAGGCACCCGCCGGATGCGCGCAGCCGAAGCCGGGATCGAAGAGCTGCAAAAGCATGTCGACACCCTGATTGTTATTCCCAACCAGAATCTGTTTCTGGTGGCAAAGGCCGAAACCACTTTCAAGGAAGCGTTTCAGATGGCTGACGAGGTGCTCCAGCAAGGGGTGCGCTCGATCACCGATCTGATGGTCATGCCTGGCCTGATCAACCTAGATTTCGCCGACGTCCGCTCGGTTATGGCTGAAATGGGCAAGGCGATGATGGGCACTGGCGAAGGTACCGGCGCAAACCGCGCGCTCGAAGCCGCGGAAAAGGCGATTGCCAATCCGCTGCTCGATGGCGTTTCGATGCAGGGCGCCAAAGGCGTGATCATCTCGATCATCGGCGGCGAAGACATGAAGCTGCTTGAGGTTGACGAAGCCGCGAACCACATCCGCGAACTGGTTGATCCCAACGCCAACATCATCTGGGGCAGTGCGTTCAATCCCGACCTTGATGGCAAGATCCGCGTTTCAGTGGTCGCTACCGGGATCGATCAGAGCGATAGCCACATTGAAGATACCAGCAGCCGTCCGTTCAGCATGGGCAGCTCGCGCGGGCCTGCGCGTCCACCGATGGCTGCTCCCGCTGCCGCAGCCGAACCGCTGTTCAGCCGCACCACCCCCGCACCTGAACCCGAAACAGCGCCCGAACCAGAATTTGATGCTGAAGGCGAAACTGCCGCCGAAGACGATTGGGATCTGCCCGAATCCGCCGGGGCCGACGATGACGAGCCGTTGGAGCTAGAGTTGGAAGCCGAAGGCGAAGCGGCCAGCGCAGGTGGTGACAGCAGCGATGAAAGCGACGCAGCCGCTGGCGGCAGCGACGAATTGTTGCTCGATGCTTCGCGGTTGATCGATGAGGACGAACCGGTAGCGGCGGCCATGCCGGGCCGCCGCCGCGGGCTCGTCTCGGGCAGCGACGACACCGTCGATAGCACGGCCAATGTTGGCGGCGATGGTGACGACGCCGCGTCGGCAGCCGGTGATGGCGCTGCACCCGCAGCCAGCACTCCCGAACCGCGCGCTGCTCCGCGCGCGCCGGGCGGCGGCGGGGCAACGCTGTTTGAACGCATGGCCAACTTGTCACGTGGCGGCAGCCGGGCATCGTCCGATGACGATGATGATGGCGACGATGATGGACCATCGATTTCGATCCCGCGCTTCCTCGGCCGCCAGAACAACCAGTAACCGCGTTTTGCGCCGGTTAAGGCAGGGGATTGCACTCAACGAGGGTGCGATCCCCGCTTGCGCGTCGGGACGAAAAGGTTAACCCGCTTGCCGATGCTCCACCCTGCTTTCCGGTCCAAAGTGATCTGCACACTGTCTTGCACAGCGCTGCTGATGCTGCCCGGCGCGGTCTTTGCGCAAAACGTCCCGCTCAAGCAGCCGAGCGGAGCCGTGGTTCAGCCACTCCCGCAGAAATCCGCAGGGATGCGGCTCAATGATGCATTGGGCCGGCTCGCCAGGAACCCGAAGGATGTTCCGGCGCTGATCGAGGCTGGCACGGCTTCGCTTGAGCTGGGCGATGCTCAGGCCTCGATCGGGTTTTACCAGCGGGCGTTGCAGGACCAACCGGGCAATGCCGGGATCAAGGCATCGCTGGCCGGGGCCTATGTCATGGCCGAGGATCCGTTCACCGCAATCGAACTGTTTGATGAGGCCGAGAAAGCCGGGGCGATCGCGCCAGACCGCCTTTCTGACCGGGGCCTCGCTTTCGATCTGGTCGGCGATCCCCAAACCGCGCAGTTCTATTACCGGCAATCGCTGGCCGGTGCGCTCAGCGATGAAACGCTGCGGCGCTTGGCGCTGAGCCAGGCGATATCGCGCGACCGCAAAGGGATGGACCAAACCCTGGCGCCGCTGTTGCAAAGGCAGGACAAGGCAGCCTGGCGGACCCGCGCCTTCGGGCTGGCGATCATGGGCCAAACTGACGAGGCTGAGGCGATTGCGCGGCAGACCATGCCGCCCGAAATGGCCGGCGCGATCACCGCCTATTTGCGCTATATGCCGCAGCTGACCGCAGCGCAGCAAGCAGCGGCTGGAAACATGGGCCGGTTTCCGCGGGCCGCCGAAATCGGCCATGACGATCCTCGGCTGGCTTATTATTCGCGTTCGCGGGTCCAGGTTGCCGCTCCGCCGCCGGTCGCGCTTGCTTCGGCTTCGGTCAATGACAAGGGCAAGCGCCGCGATGCCAAGCGCCGGGATAGCGGCAAGGATAGTAGGGGCCGCAAAGCGGTTTCCGCCGCGCCGGTGCCTGCTGCGGTTCCACCGCCCGAACCCAATGTCGGCCGTGAAGTCAGCGAAGCTCCGGTCAAGCTGGCAGTCGCGCAGGCACCGCCAAAGCCTGTGCCGTTACCCGCTCTGGCCCCGAAACCAGTACCGGCACCAGCTGCGCCGCCTCCGCCTGTCGCTGTGAAAGTCACGGCTCCCAAGCCAGCACCCACCGGGCCGGGGTTCAACACTGTGGGCGGGCCCGATGGACAGTCCGCCTCGGGGTTCGATCTGGGCAAATCGCCATCAGCCGCGCCACCCCCGGCCCCTACGCCGCCGCCTGCGCCCAAACCGGTTCAAGCCGCCCCACCTCCGCCCCGCAAGCCGGCCAGCATCGACGAAGCTTTCGCCGATTTCACCCCGCCCAGCCGCGAAGTGGAAGTACAGGCGGGCGCGGTCGATGTCCGGCGGATCAGGCCCGGCGCAGCGCCCGGGAAACTGCAACCGGGGAAAGGCAAAGAGCCTGTCAAAGATGCCAAGCCAGCCGTGCCCAGCCATCCCAGCCGGATCTGGGTTCAGGTTGCGACCGGGCGCGACAAATCAGCGCTGGGGTTCGATTGGCGCAAGCTGGCGAAGGACAATTTGGCAACCTTCAAGGGGCAAAAACCCAACGTCACGGCTTGGGGGCAATCGAACCGCTTGCTGGCCGGGCCGTTCGCCACGACCAAGGAAGCCAATGCCTTTCTGGCCGCGCTGAAGAAGGCGGGCGTCGGCGGTGCTTTCGTCTGGACCAGCCCGGCTGGGCAATTGGTCGATACATTGGGCGGCGGAAAGTAGCCCGAACCGGCCTTTTCCACACCTTGTAAACAGGCTTGTCGAGTTTTACGCAGGCCAGCGCGCGCTGTGGATTGTCCAGAGCCCCCTTGCCGCTGCATCCACCGCGCATGATGCAAGGCGAACGCCAAACCTTCGAGCGCGACGAGGACGCTGCCCCCGTCGATATGCTCGCCTCGTTGTTCGAAGCGCGCGGCTGGCCGTGCGAGTTCGTTGCCGAGGATGAGATGTCGGGCGAGATCAAGGGATCGTGGGCCAGCTACACCCTGCGCGGGATCTGGCGGCGCGAGGATCATGTCCTGCAACTGCTGTGCCTGCCCGACATCCGCATTCCCGATGACAAGCTCTCTGCGGTGTTCGAACTTCTGGCGCTGGTCAACGAACAGCTATGGGTTGGCCATTTCGACTTGTGGTCGAGCGGCAACGTCCTGCTTTACCGCCACGGCCTGTTGCTCGGCGATGACGGCCTGCTCAGCCTCGCCCAGGCGCAAGTCGCGGTCGAAGCAGCGGTTGAAGAGTGCGACCGGTTCTATCCGGCGTTCCAGTTCGTGCTGTGGGGCGACAAGACCCCGGCTGAGGCGCTGGCCAGCTCGATGGTGGATGCTGCTGGGGAGGCGTAAGGCTTTTTGCTGATTGCGGCAGATTTTGTCGGTTGGCGGAAGTCCGTGTTTGGGTGGAAAGCGGTCATTGCTTCCTGCTGCGGCTGAATTATGATCAGGGCATGTCCAAGGCTAAGACGCGCATCATGTATATCGAGGACAAAACCGAGGGGCTGAACGGCCCCGCGCGGATAGGTAGGGTCACATTCTCGAAGTCCGGTCGCTCAGTCCACTACCGGGGGCGCACGTTTCAAAAGATTGGTAGCGGTTACAAATACAATCACATCGCCGAAGACAACGGGGATCAGTTTTGGATTTCAGGTCCCCGCAAGGATGGCAACGATCGCCTCTACCCGGAAAGTTCGCGCCCGATTGAGATCGATGACGACGTCAAGGATGAGTATTGGCATAACATTCGGGGATCGGTCTGATCGAACGACAACCATCCCCGCAACCCCCTTTCCTACATCGCCCCGCGCTGCCATGATCGCGCCTGCGGTTGGAGTGGGCCGCTTTTTCATTCTGTGAACCCTGTGAAGTTTGTGAACTTACATGGATCAATATTGTGCAAGGCAAAGGCCCATGGACTCAATCCTCATTATCGGCTGCGGCAATATGGGCGGGGCGGTGCTGGCTGGGTGGCTGGCGGGTGGGCTTGATCCGGCGCGCTTTACTGTGGTCGATCCGGCGTTGGCCGAGGCGCCCGCTGGTGTGCGGCTGCTCCGCGAAGTGCCTGCCGGGCCGTTCGATGTGGTGCTGCTGGGGGTCAAGCCGCAGGCGCTGGGCGAGGTGGCTCCGGCGCTGGAGCCGGCCACGCGCGGGGCAATTGTGCTTTCGATTCTGGCCGGGGCAGAGCTGGCGACATTGGCAGAGCGTTTTCCGGCGGCTGCGGCACTGGTCCGTTTGATGCCCAATCTGGCCGCAGCAATCGGCAAATCGCCGTTGGGGTTGTTTGCACAAGGGTTGGACGAAGCGGGCCGGGCAGCGACCGAAGCCCTGCTGGCCCCGCTTGGCACAGCCGAATGGCTGGCCAGCGAAGGTCAGCTCGATGCCGTCACCGCGCTGGCCGGATCGGGCCCAGCGTTCGTTTACCGGTTCATCGCCGTGCTGGCTGATGGCGGGGCAGCGCTGGGGCTTGATCCGGCGCAGGCCGAGCGGCTGGCCCGTTCAATGGTCGAAGGCGCCGCCATGCTCGCTGCCGCGTCGCCTGACAGTTCGGCAGAGCTGGCCCGGCGGGTGACCAGCCCCGGCGGGACCACGGCGGCGGGACTGGCCGTGCTCGACGGCGATTCGGTGTTCGCAGGGCTGATCGAAGCGACCTTGCGTGCGGCGCGAGATCGCGGCGCAGAGCTCGCGGCAGCCGCGCGATCTTAACGCTCTTCGACGAACTGCATTCCGGTTTTGCTTGAAACCGGAGCCAATCCGCACGATATTCGATTCATCGCCTCTATCTTGAGGCGGCAAAGGAGTTTGCAATGTCTAATTGGAACGATCCGCGACCAACCGGTTCGCCTTTTGGCAACGGTCCGGTTCTGAACGGTGAGGCGCTTGGCGCGGTCACCATGGATCAGGGCCTGCGCCGTTACATGCTTTCGATTTACAACTACATGGCCTCGGGCGTGCTGTTGTCGGGCGTAATCGCCCTGATGATGTTCACCTCTGGCACGGCCCTTGCGATGGTCGGCTCGCCGGTAATGTGGCTGGTGGTGCTGTCTCCGCTGGCGATCGTGCTGGCGATGTCGTTCGGCCAGAACCGGTTCAGCACGCCGACGCTGCAAGTCATGTTCTGGGCTTTCGCGGTCCTGATGGGCATGTCGCTGTCAACGCTGTTCCTGCGTTACACAGGCGGCTCGATCGCAACGACCTTCTTCGCCACAGCGGGCGCGTTTGCTGGCCTCAGCCTCTATGGCTACACCACCAAGCGTAACCTTTCGGCGATGGGCAGCTTCATGGCGATGGGCGTGATTGGCCTGATTATCGCCATGCTGCTCAATCTGTGGCTGCAATCGAGCGGGCTTTCACTGGCGATCTCGGCGATCGGCGTGATTATCTTCGCAGGTCTGACCGCGTGGGATACGCAGCGCCTGCGTGATACCTACTACCACGTCGCTGGAACCGACATGATGGGCAAAGTCGTGATTATGGGCGCGCTGACGCTCTATCTCGATTTCATCAATATGTTCCAGTTCCTGCTGAGCTTCCTCGGCAGCCGCGACTAAGCCCTACGCCCAAAAGGACATCTATCGTGCCCGGCGCGCTTTCTGGCGCGCCGGGCATTTGCTTTATGGAGCGAAGCGGCTAGTTAACCCCAGATACAGCCCGCCTGCGGCAGTAAGGCAGGCCAAAGGGATGAAAAATAGACGATGGGTTCGCAAACGCGCAAGTTCGTAACGTACGGGATGGTTCTGGCCGGGGTTGCCGTGCTGGCAGCTTGCGGGCCCAAGGCCCTACCACCGCCGCCTCCGCCCCCACCGCCGCCGCCGCCACCAGTGGTCTATATCCCGCCGCGTCCGCTGCCGCCGCTGGGCGCTGCTGCGGGATACATGGTCCCGGTGATTCTGGTCGATGGTAGCCGCAAGACGATCAACACCGGAATATCCTCGGTGCAAACCGTCTGGAACTTTCGCTCGGCCTACAACGTCGCGGCGCTCAATTGCCAAAAGCCGCAGCACGCCGATATCCTGATCGGGTACAAGAAGTTCATCGTCACCCATAAAAAGGGTTTGGCCAGCGCCAACAAAGGCGTCGATAGCGAATTCAAATCGCGGTTCGGCGCGGCGTGGATCCGCCCGCGTGAAGCCTATATGACGCAGGTCTATAACTACTATGCGTTCCCGCCGACGATCACCAATTTCTGCGACGCCGCGACCCTGATGGCGCGCGAATCAATGATGCTGAAACCGGTTGACCTTGCGGCATTTGCAAAGCGTAATCTGGCGCAGCTCGATACGGTGTTTGTGAGCTTTTACCTGGCTTACGAGCAGTATCAGGCCGATGCGGCGGCATGGGATGGCAAATACGCACCAAAGCCCGTCAGCGTACCAGCACCAATGATCGCGGTCCCGGCCGGCCCCGCGACCTGATCGGCGCTTTTTGCGCTTTCAAGGCTGCCGGTCCTTCGGTAAAAAAGCGCGTCCGTGCGGGAGGAAATTTCTCGCTCGCGCGCGCATTGAAACGGGGCCGTAGCTCAGCTGGGAGTGCGCGTCGTTCGCAATGACGAGGTCAGGGGTTCGATCCCCCTCGGCTCCACCAGTGCATTGTCATTCGCCCCATTCCGGCCTGCAAATGGCGATCTTCTGCGCTTCCGGTGCTCACGGCCCTAATGGCCGCTGCGCTCCGGTTCTCGAAGCTCACCATTTTCGGCTCGGACTGAGGCTAATGACAATGCACTGGTTTGTTTCTCAAAACCGCTCGGGCTGAACTTGTTGAAGGCTGGAGGCGACATTTGTCTCATAACCCGCTAGGGCCCCGCCATGCATTTTCTTGATCAGGCCAAAATCTATCTCCGCTCGGGCCAGGGCGGTCCCGGTGCCGTGGCGTTCCGGCGCGAGATGTACGTTGAATACGGCGGCCCCGATGGCGGTAACGGCGGCAAAGGCGGCGACATCATTTTTGAAGCGGTGCCGGGGCTCAACACCCTGATTGACTTCCGTTATGCCCAGCATTTCAAAGCCCCGCGCGGCGGGCATGGATCGGGCCAGAACCGCAATGGCGCAGCTGGCAAGGACTTGCTGATCAAGGTTCCGATCGGCACGCAGGTGCTCGACGATGACCGTGAAACCGTGCTGCTCGATCTGACTGAGGCGGGCCAGCGGGTGACCTTCTTTGCAGGCGGAATGGGCGGGCGCGGCAATGCCAGCTACAAAACCAGCACCAACCGCGCTCCGCGCCAGCATCAGCCGGGCGAAATGGGCGAGGAAATGTACGTCTGGTTGCGGCTGAAGCTGCTGGCCGATGCGGGCCTGGTCGGCCTGCCCAATGCCGGCAAAAGCACTTTCATCAACCAGATCACCAATACCAAAGCCAAAGTCGGCGACTATGCGTTCACCACGCTGACCCCGCAGCTGGGCGTGGTCCATCACCGCAACCGTGAATTCGTACTGGCCGATATTCCCGGCCTGATCGAAGGCGCGGCGGACGGCGCTGGGATCGGTGACCGCTTTCTGGGACATATCGAACGTTGCCGGGTGCTGATTCACCTGATCGATATCAATGGCACTGATCCAGCCGAAGCGCTGGAAATCATCGAGGAAGAACTGGCTGCCTATGGCGGCGGTCTTGATGAAAAACCGCGGCTGATCGCGCTCAACAAGATCGACACGGTCGACCGCGAACTGGTTGATGCTTTCATCAAGGAATTGAAAGCGGCCGGTGCGCAGCGGGTCTATCCGATCTCTGGCGCGACCGGGCGGGGCATGAACGCGCTGATGGATGCCGTGATCGAATTCCTGCCCTCGGCGACCGTGACCGAACGTCCGGTCGGCGCGCTGGAAGAAGGTGACGACACGCCCTGGTCACCGATTTGACCGCCAAAGGTTGCATCGTGAACGCTTTTGCCGCCTCGGCTTGGCCATGACCATCGCCGGCCTCGCTGACCTTGCCGACAAGGTCACCTGCCCCCGGTTGGTGGTCAAGGTCGGCTCGTCCTTGCTGGTCGATGTTGGCGGTGTCCGGCGCGAATGGCTCGAAGGACTGGTGGCAGAGATTGCTGCGGCCAAGGCGCGCGGGCAGGAAGTGATCGTAGTTTCCTCTGGCGCAATTGCGCTGGGTGCGGCCACTTTGGGCCTCGACAAGGCCGGACGCGGCAGCCTCGCTGATGCGCAGGCGGCAGCAGCAGTCGGCCAGATCGCCTTGTCAGGCCTGTGGGCCGAATTGCTCAGCGCGCATGGGATAATTGCCGCCCAGTTGTTGCTGACGCTCGAAGACCTTGAGGACCGCCGCCGTTATTTGAACGTCACCGCGACTTTGACCCGGTTGCTCGATGCCGGTGCAGTGCCGGTGATTAACGAGAATGACAGCGTCGCCACGCAGGAAATCCGCTTTGGCGATAACGACCGGTTGGCGGCGCGGGTTGCGCAGGCGGCGCAGGCCGGGGCGGTACTGCTTCTGTCCGATGTTGACGGGCTGTTTGACCGCAATCCAGCCGAACCGGGCGCGCAGCTGCTGCCCGAAGTGCGCGGGGTGACGGCGGATATTCACGCGATGGCCAGCACCGGCAGCTCATCAGGGTTGGGCTCTGGCGGAATGACCAGCAAGCTCCAGGCTGCTGAAATTGCCGAACGGGCCGGGATTGCGCTGGCGATTGCCAGCGGTTTGCATGACGCGCCACTGGCCCGCGCAACCGTGCAAGGGATCGGCACGCTGTTCCTGCCGCGGCGCAAGGATGCCGGCCGTAAAGCCTGGCTTGGCGGACGGCTGCGGCTCAAAGGCGCGCTGGTGATCGATGCCGGGGCAGTGCGGGCCTTGGCCAAAGGATCGAGCCTGCTCGCGGCCGGGGTGGTGCAGGTCGAAGGCGAGTTTCAGCGCGGTGATGCGGTGGCGGTGCGGGCTGAAAATGGCACGACGCTGGCGCATGGGCTGGCTGAGTACGACGGGATCGAATGCGCCCGGCTGATGGGCCACCAATCAGCCGACCACGCAACAATCCTCGGTTATGCTCCGCGTTCAGCCATAGTCCACCGCGATCAGATGGTGCTGCTTTGACCATTGCGATTACCGGCGCCACCGGCTTTGTCGGGTCGGCGTTGCTGGACCGGGCGCTGGGCGCAGGCTTGGCCGTGAAAGCCTTGGCCCGCCGGGCGCAGGCCCTGCGCCAAGGGGTCGAATGGATCACCGGCGATCTGGATGCCAAAGACTCGCTGCGCCAGTTGGTGCGCGGGGCCGAAGCGGTGATCCATGTCGCCGGTGTGGTCAACGATGCGGCGCAGTTTGAAAGCGGCAACGTGCTGGGCACGCTGGGCGTAATCGAAGCTGCCAAGGCCGAAGGCGTGCAGCGCTTCATTCACGTGTCATCGCTGTCCGCGCGTGAGGCCGATTTGTCAGCTTATGGCGCCAGCAAGGCTCGCGCCGAAAAGCTGGTCATGGCTTCTGGGCTGGATTGGACGATCGTCCGCCCACCGGGGATCTATGGCCCGCGCGATGTCGACTATTTTGAAATGTTCCGAATGGCCCGTTGGGGCGTGCTGCCGGTCCCGCCCAAGGACGGACGTTCGTCAATCATCCATGTCGATGATCTGGCCCGACTGCTGCTGGCACTGGTGCCGGGCGGCGAGGGGGTGACGCAGCAGGTGTTCGAGCCCGATGATGGCCGTAAACAGGGCTGGAGCCATTACGAGCTGGCCCGCGCGGTTGGCTGGGCCATGGGCCGCCGCCCGTGGGTGATCCACCTCAGCCGTGCGGCGCTTGATCGGGCGGCCCGGGCCGACCGGTTCGTGCGGCGCGGCAAGGCCCGGCTGACACCGGACCGGGTCGGATACATGGCGCATCCCGATTGGGTGGTGAGCCACCAGGCCCGTCCGCCACGCAGCCTGTGGCAACCCGAAGTGCCAACCCGGGAGGGATTGAAAACGACCGCGCAGTGGTACCGCGACAACCGCTGGCTCTAAGTCCGGATCAGCAGGGTCTCGGCGGTTGGCTGATTGAGCTTGCTCATCAGCGCATCGATTTCCAGCGGACAGATGATGTGTTCGCCCGAACTGAAATGGATCGCAGTGCCGTAATTGTCCTCGCGCAGGTAAGTGATCTGATCGGTATTGACGACCGTCACTTGCCCGGCGCTGTGTTCGATAGTGGTCAAGGTCATGGCTGCAAGCTCCGTTGCTGCAAAGCAGTACTGGCTGTGCGACCCGGCCGATTGCGCAAAACGTAGCACGAATTTGGCAAGGGCGCCAAAACCGTCAACTTCGCCGCGCTACCCATTGATCGCGCAGGACGAATTTTTGGATCTTGCCCGATCCCGTCAGCGGCCACTCACTAACCTCGATCCAATGCGTCGGGGTCTTTTGCGCAGCCATATTGGCGCGGCAGTGGGCAACGAGCGCGACCGGATCAAGGCTGGCCCCGGCTGACAGGCGAACAAAAGCGGCGACCGCTTCGCCAAACTTTGCATCGGGCACGCCGACCACCGCGACTTCGGCGATATCCGCGTGTTCGAGCAAAACATTTTCGATCTCGGCCGGGAACAGGTTCTCCCCGCCGCGAATGATCATCTCCTTCACGCGTCCGGTGATCTTGACGAAGCCGCGGCGGTCCATTGTGCCCAGATCGCCGGTGTGGAGCCAGCCATCGGCGTCGATGGTCGCGGCGGTGGCCTCAGGATCGTCATTGTAGCCCAGCATCAGGCTGTACCCACGCGCGCAAATCTCGCCGACCACATCGACCGCAACCACTGTATTTGAGGCAGGATCGCGGATCGAAAGTTCGGTCTGCGGCATGGCCTGTCCGACGGTGTTGCAGATATCGTCGAACGGGTCGGTGGTCCGGGTTGTTGTGAGCAGCGCCGAAGTCTCGGTCTGGCCGTAAACCGTATAGAAACCGCAGCCCAATCGCGTCGTCACCTGCCGGATCAGCTCTGGCGGCACCATCGATCCGCCCGACCCGGCGATCTTGACGCTGGAGAAATCGCGAGAGCGGACCGCGTCTGCCTCCAGCATCGCGATCAGCATGGTCGGCACGCCCAACATTCCGTCGGCGCCCTCGCTTTCGATCAGAGCGATGGCACTATGCGGCTCGAATTGGCGCATCAGGATTATCCGGCAGTCGAATTGGACCCCGCCCAGGATTGCCATCGTGCAGCCACCGGCATGAAACAGTGGCATAACCACCAAAGTCGTGGCGCCGCGCCCCATGCCGTTGCGGGCGAAGGCGTGGCGGGAATTGTTGGTGATGCCGTGGTGGTGCAGCACCACGCCTTTGGGAAACCCTGTCGTGCCTGAGGTGTATTGGATTTGCGCCGGATCGCGCGGGCGCACTTCGGGCAGTGGGCCCAGCGGTCCGGCTTCGCGGAACAGCGCGGCATGATCGTTCATATCGATAACTTCGCGGACCTCCGGGATATCGGCCGTCACCTCGGCCGCGATCCGGGCCATCGGATTGCCGCGGAACTCCTTGATCAGCAGCAGTCCGACTGCATGCGATTGTTCGAGGACATATTTGAGCTCGCGCGGCTGATAACCGGGATTGACCGTGACCAGTGTCAATCCTGCGAGGCCAAAGGCGAATTCGGCGATGACCCATTCAGGAATGTTCGGCGCCCAGACCGCAACCCGCTCACCAGGCCGGAAACGGGTCAGCAAGGCATGGGCGAGCCGTTCGCTATCGGCCAGCAGTTCGGCGTAGGTCCAGCGGCGGGCGAGCTGGCCGTCGGCGTCGACCTCGTGCAGGGCAGGCGCGTCGGGCGTGCGGGCCGCCGCATCGCGCAGCACGCTGCCCACTGTGGTTTCGGACAGCGTTTGATCAGTTTGCGCCGGGCAATAGGATTCGGTCAGGCGTAGCGGGTACATCGGCACCTCCAAAAGTGCTGGATTCCGTAACGTTAGCGACCTTGACCAGATGTGACCCCAAAAACCATGCGAATGCAATCGGTTTGATTTTGCACACGCCTGCGGCGCGCTTTGGATGTATATTTGGCGGTTTCGAAGCAAGCGCCTAGTCTCACGGCGGGGTCGCGAGTCGTGCGCGCGGGAAAAATTCCTCCGCGCCGATCACGGAGAGGAACTACTGTATGAAAATGATCCTTGCGATTGCCGCTTTGGCGGCACTTTCGGCTTGCTCACAACCCGCCCCGGCGCCCGAAGCCGATGATACCACCGCCGCCGCAGCAACGCCCGCAGCCGCCGAAAACATCGCGGCCGACGGCAAGTCCTCGGTCGGTAAATTCAAGATCACCTCCCATGACGGCAAGGTCTACATGGAAGACGACAAGGCTGACGGGACCTATGCCACCACAACCGATGGCAAGCTTACTGAAACCGGCAAATGGGAACAGAAAGACCCGAACACCTTCTGCTTCACCAAGGATGAAAAGGACGCCAAACAGGTCTGCAACGCAGAAAAGGTCGAGAACGGCGTCTGGACCTCCACCAACGCCAAGGGCGAGGTTTCGACCGTCGAGCGCATTGAAGGCTGATCGCAGCCTGAGCGGGAGCTAAAGGAAGGGCTCGTAGCCCGGGGGCAATTCTTCAACTGCGCCATCAGCATGGATGCCGCATTCGGTCTTGTCCCAGCCCTTCCAGCGGCCCGAACGGGCGTCTTCGCCCGGCGCGACCATGGTGGTGCAGGGCGAGCAGCCAATCGAGGGATAGCCCTGTGCCACCAGTGGATGCACCGGCAGACCGGTTGCGGCGAAGTAGCTGGCGATCTGGTCGCTGGACCAGTCGGCCAGCGGATTGACCTTGAGCCGGCCCATGGCATCGGTGGCGTCGATCTCGAACCGGGCCAGCCCGGCGCGGGTCGCGTTCTGAAAGCCCTTGCGGCCCGTGAAGCTGGCGTCGAACTGGCTGAGCGCTGCCGCGAGCGGCCGGACCTTGCGGATTTCGCAGCAGCCATCGGGATCGTAGGACCAGCGCAGACCATTTTCGTCGCGCTGGGCAAGTTCGGCGGCATCCGGGATCAAGTTGATTACATTTTTCAAACCGAGCCGGGTCGCGATTTCGTCACGGTAAGCCAGCGTTTCGGGGAAATGTTTGCCGGTTTCGAGGAACAGCACCGGCACAGCAGGGTCGATGCTGGCAATCAGGTGGAGCAACACCGCGCTTTCCGCGCCAAAGCTGGAAACCGCCGCGATCTGCCCGGCCAGACCTTCACGCAGAACCGCGGCGAGCATTTCCTGCGTAGGGGCCTCCGCAAAACGCGCATTGAGTGCCTCCGCTTGCGCCGCGGTATAACGGGCAGCAGTGTCGAGCACATCAATGCGGCGCGCGGCTTCAGCCATGCCGCAATTGCCAGATCGGTAGCCGGCCATCGGCGGCGGGCTGATAGACGTGTTCCCAGCGGGCCAAGGCAGCTTCGGCATCGGCGGGATTGAGCGGGATATCGGGCGCGAAAGCATCAAACCCGCAGCGCCGCAGATGCCCCAGATGATCGACCGGAAGCTCGCCGACCGCGCGCAGTTCGCCGGTATAGCCAGCCTCACGCAAGACCCGCGCCGAAGAGAACCCGCGTCCATCGGTGAAGCTAGGGAAGTTCACCTCTATCAACTTGATCCGGGCCAGGTGCGGCAACAGATCGCGGGCATCGTCGCCCGGTTCCAAACGCACGGCAGAGGCGTTGGTCTGCGCGCCAAAGGCATCGACCGTCACGCCGGGATCAGCGACCGCTTCATCATCGCGGAACCGAAATTGAACGTCACTCATAGATCGCCTCCTTGAACGGGGCCATGCCGATCCGGCGGTAGGTATCGAGCAGGCGTTCATCGCCTTGCTTGTTGGCGAGATAGACATCGGTGGCCTTGTCGATTGCCTCGACAATCCCGTCTTCGGAGAACCCGGGGCCGGTAATCGTGCCAAGCGAGGTATCATCACCCTCACTTCCGCCGAGTAGCAACTGGTAGTTTTCAGTGCCCCGCTTATCGACACCGAGGATCCCGATGTGTCCGGCATGGTGGTGCCCGCAAGCATTGATGCAGCCCGAAATCTTGAGCTTAAGCTCGCCCAGATCGGCCTGCTTGGCGGCGAACCGTTCGGAAATTTTCTGCGCCAAGGGAATCGATCGGGCATTGGCCAGGCTGCAATAGTCCAGCCCCGGACAGGCAATGATATCGCCGATCAGGTCAAGGTTCGCAGCCGCCAGGCCCGCCGCGTCAAGTTGCTGCCACACCGCATACAAATCGGCCTTGCGCACGTGCGGCAGGACGATGTTCTGGGCGTGGGTGACGCGCAGCTCGTCAAAGCTGTATTGGCGGCCAAGATCGGCCATCAGCCGCATCTGATCGGCGCTGGCATCGCCGGGAATGCCGCCGACCGGCTTCAGGCTGATCGTGGCGATCATGTAGCCCGGCTGCTTGTGCGCCGCGCAGTTCTGATCCAGCCACACCGCAAAGTCCGGATCGGAGCGATCGAGCGTATCAGAAGCCGCCGGATCGAACGCCGGATCGGTGAAGTGCGCTTTGATCCGCTCCAGCTCGGCGATCGGCGGCTCGATCCCGAGGGTCAACAGATGGGCGAATTCCTCCTCGACCTGGCGGGTGTATTCATCCTTGCCCAGTTCGTGGACCAGGATCTTGATCCGCGCCTTGTACTTGTTATCGCGGCGGCCATAGCGATTGTAGACCCGCAGGCAGGCTTCGGCGTAGGTAATCAGCTGATCGAGCGGCACAAACGCGCGCACCAACGGCGCGATCATCGGGGTCCGCCCCATCCCGCCGCCGACATAAAACGCCGCGCCGATTTCCCCGGCATCGTTCCGAACCATCCGGATACCAATATCGTGCAGCTTCATCGCGGCGCGATCGGTTTCGCTGGCGATTACCGCGATCTTGAACTTGCGTGGCAGGACCAGAAATTCGGGGTGAAAGCTCGACCATTGGCGCAACAGCTCGGCATAGGGGCGCGGATCGACGATTTCGTCAGCGGCGGCCCCGGCGTATTGGTCTGAACTGATGTTGCGGATGCAATTGCCGCTGGTCTGGATTGCGTGCATCTCGACTTTGGCCAGATCGGCCAGCAGATCGGGGGTCTCATCCAGCTTGATCCAGTTGTACTGGATGTTCTGGCGGGTGGTGAAGTGGCCATAACCGCGGTCGTACTTGTCGGCAATGTCGCCCAGCAAGTGCATTTGTGCGCCGCTCAGCGTGCCATACGGCACCGCAACGCGCAGCATGTAGGCGTGCAATTGCAGGTACAGTCCGTTCATCAGCCGCAGCGGCTTGAACTGATCTTCGGTCAGATGGCCATCGATCCGCCGGCGCACCTGGTCACGAAATTCGGCGACGCGGGCGTCGACCATCGCCTGGTCGTATGTGTCGTATTTGTACATTAAATCACCCATGCCCCGGCCGCAGGATCGGCCGGCTTCAGTGTCAGGTCGGGCCGCACCGTAGGCCCCAGCGCCCGAATGCGTTCCTTGATATGGCCCGGGCGCACGCCGTCCGCGGCCTTGACCGCATCGACCGCATAGCCTGCGTTGACCCGGCGCGCGGCGCTTTCGCGCGCGAGGATGGTGTCGGCATGCTCGCCCACGTCGACTGCGTCATCGACGTGAAGCGACCATTGCACCCCGTCCCACCAGGTCACCGCGCCGCTTTTCAAATCGTTGCCGGTCAGGATTTTCATGCCAGGGCTTCCAGTGCAAGTGTGTGCAGTGCCGCGTTACCGGGCGCCGCGGTAACCTCGCCGATCACGATCAGCGCCGGGCTGGTGACGTTTTGCCCGGCGATCAGCGCCGCCAGACCCGCCAGCGGCCCGCGCAGCACGCGCATATTGGCGCGGGTCGCGTTCTCGATCACCGCCACCGGAATCGCCGGCGACAGCCCATCGGCAATCAGCTTTTCGGCGATCGCTTCGGCGGTCGCGACCCCCATGTAAATCACCAGTGTGCGGCCAGCGCCGGCCAGCCCTGACCAGTCCTGCTGCGCCAGGCCCTTGCATTGGCCGGCCACAAAGCTGACCACCGAGGCACTGGCGCGGTGCGTCAGCGGCATTTGCGCTGCCGCCGCCGCCCCGATTGCGGCGCTGATCCCGGGGACGATCTCAACCGGCACGCCGGCGGCGCGGCAGGCCTCAGCCTCCTCGCCGCCGCGTCCGAAAATGAACGGATCGCCGCCTTTTAGTCGCACCACATCTCGGCCCGCCAACGCCTCGCGCACCAGCAGCGCATTGATCTGATCCTGCGCCATTGTGTGCCGCGAGCGTTGCTTGGCGACCGACACCAGCTTCGCCGCTGGCTGGGCGAGCGCCAGTACCGCAGGGTCGACCAAACCGTCATGCACGATCAGCCGCGCATTCATGATCAGCCGCGCGGCGCGCAGCGTCAGCAAATCGGGATCGCCGGGGCCGGCACCGACCAGCCAGACCTTGCCGCACGAGAATTCGGGGTTCTGCATCGCGGCGTTGTGCCACACTGGCGCGCCGCAGC
>JAYURW010000029.1:0-28484 GCA_043756025.1 Novosphingobium sp.
TGACGCCGATGTAATGGCGGCCTGGGCTGGGCTGGGCTACTATGCCCGCGCCCGCAATCTCCTCGCCTGTGCCCGCGCAGTCGCAGCACGCGGCGGGGCGTTTCCCGATACCGAGGAAGCCCTGCGCGCACTGCCGGGATTGGGCGCCTATACCGCAGCGGCGGTCGCGGCGATCGCGTTCGAACGGCGCGCGGCAGTGGTCGATGCCAATGTCGAGCGGGTCGTGGCGCGGCTTTATGCCATTTCCGAACCCTTGCCCAAGGCGCGCGCTGTGATCCGGGCGCGCGTCGAGGAACTGACCCCGGCTGAGCGCTCCGGTGATTTCGCACAGGCGATGATGGATCTGGGTTCGGGCGTGTGCACCTCGCGCAGTCCGCGCTGCTTGCTCTGCCCGCTCAGTTCGGACTGTCAGGGCCGCCGCGCTGATCCCGAAGCCTATCCGGTCAAGCCGCCCAAAAAGTCCAAGCCGGTCCGGCAAGGACAGGCCTTCTGGATCGAGCGCGAAGGCGCGGTCTGGCTGGTGACCCGGCCGGGCAAGGGCATGTTGGGCGGGATGCGCAGCTTGCCCGACGATGGCTGGGCAGCGCGCGGTGATGGCGATCAGGCCGGGCCGCTCGATGGCCCATGGCAATGCCTTGGCATGGTGCGCCACAGCTTCACCCATTTCGATCTCGAATTGCAATTGATGCTTTATTCGGGAAGCGATTGGGCTAGGCTGGAGGGGCAGCCAGACGAATGGTGGCCGGTCGATGCGCTGGACAGCGCGGGATTGCCCAGTCTGTTTGCCAAGGCAGCGCAGCTCGTGCTGGCTGTGAAAGTTTAGGGAGAAGTTCATGCAAGAATACGATTTTTCGCGCCGCAGCTTGCTGCGCGCATCGGCCCTGTTCGGGTCGGGCGCAGCATTGGCAGCCAGTCCGTTCGGCCGGTCGCTGGCGCTGGCAGCGGAAACTGCCGGGATCGAACTGCAATGGCCCAAGGTAACCGAACTGCTGACCAAGTTCGTCACCGAGGGGAAAGTTTCAGGCATGGTTGCAGCGTTGGGCTGGGGCACCAAGCCGCCCGGCTATATCGTGCGCGGCAAGGAAGGTTTCGCCGATCCTGATGCGGCGGGCGCGAACAGCCTGTTCCGGGCCTATTCCCAGACCAAGCCGGTCACCGGGATGGCAGCGATGATGCTGATCGATGATCGCAAGCTGAAGCTGGACCAGCCGGTCGCCGATTTCATCCCCGAATTCGCCAACATGAAAGTGGCGATTGATCCCAAGGTCAGCCTCGACTCGCGCCCGGCCAAGACCCAGATCACGGTCCGTCACCTGCTGACCCACACCGCCGGGCTGGGCTATGCCGGGGTTGGCCGCAACAAAGTGAATGACGAGCTGCTGAAGCTGGGCGTGACCCCAGCTTTGGTCTCTCGCAGCCAGATTCCCGGCGTTTCACCGCTGATCAAGACTCTGGCACCCGATGAATTTCTGCGGGTTGCCGCCACTGTGCCACTGGTCGCTGAACCGGGCACCAAGTGGAGCTATTCGATGGGGCTCGACGTGATGGGGCTGGTGATCCAGCGCGCTGCGGGGGCCAAGAGCTTTGCCGCGTTCATGCAGGAACGGATGTTCGGCCCGCTCGGCATGACCAGCAGCTATTTTCAGGTCCCGGCCAAAGATGTCGGGCGGTTGACCAGCAACTATGGGATGCTGGGCGGCAAGCCGATGATTATCGATCCGGCCAAGTCGTCGATCTACCTCGATCCCCCGGCCTTTGCCTTTGGCGGGTCGGGGTTGGCTTGTTCGCCCGCTGATTATGACCGGTTCCTGATGATGATCGTCAATTCAGGCGTGGTTGGCAGCAAGCGGGTGATGGGCGCAGCGGCGGTTCAGCTGGGCTGCACCAACCTGATCCCGGCAGGTGCCGACACCAAAGGCACGTTCGTTGACGGCGCGGGCCACGGCGCCGGCGGCCGGGTTGGCCTTGGGGCCGATGCCGGCACTTTCGGCTGGGCTGGTGCGGCCGGTACGGTCGGCTTTGTTAACACCCGGATTGGTCTGCGCGCCGGGGTCTATGTCCAGTATATGCCATCGGATGCACTGCCGATTCAAAAGGACTTTCCGCTGGCGGTGCTGGCTGATCTGGCCGCGATGCAGCCGAGCAAATGAGCATTGGGACAATGACTTTCGCCGGGGCCGGGCTCGACCGGGCCGATCACATCCGCGCCGATTCCGATGCGCTGGCTGCGCTGATGGATTGGCGCGCGCGGCTGCTCAAACTGGACGGGCTTGATCCGCAAATCTCGCCCGATGGCGCGCTGGAATGGGGCACATTGGCTGATGCCGATCCGGCCAGCGAAGTGGTGTTCCTGGGCTTGCTGGACGGGAAGGGGTGCTTTGCCGAAGTTGCACCCAAACTGATCGGCTCGGTCGCGCCCGCCAACCCCCGGTTGTGGGCCGCGATGTCGAGCCTGGGGCACGCCGAGTTGGCGATCTATGGCACCGCGCGCAGTCTGGTCGATTGGCACGCCCGCCACCGCTATTGCGCGCGCTGCGGCAATCCCACGGTGCTGACCAAGGGCGGCTGGCAGCGCAGTTGCACCAATGAAGTGTGCAAGGCCGAACATTTCCCGCGGGTCGATCCAGTCACGATCATGCTGGTTGAGCATGACGGCAACTTGCTGCTCGGCCGCCAGCCGCGCTTTCCTCCGCGGCGCTTTTCAACGCTGGCCGGATTTGTCGAACCGGGCGAAAGCCTTGAAGAAGCGGTCGCCCGCGAAGTGATGGAGGAGGCGGGCGTTGCGGTGCGCGATGTCAGCTATGTTGGCAGCCAGCCGTGGCCATTCCCTTCCAATCTGATGATCGGCTGCCACGCTCATGCGCTCAGCAGCGAACTGACCGTCGATCACACCGAACTGGAAGAGGCCGACTGGTTTACCCGCGCCGAAGTGGCCGCAGCAATGGCGGGCGACGAGGACGGCCGGTTCATCGCCCCGCCGCCACAGGCAATCGCGCATCACTTGCTCAAATGGTGGCTCGAACAATGACCCAACCTGCACGCCTGACGATTGACATCTATTCGGACGTGATGTGCCCCTGGTGCATCATTGGCTATGCCCAGTTGCAAAAGGGGCTGGCAATGTTGGAAGGCGAAGTTGAGGCCGAGGTGCGCTGGCTGCCGTTCGAACTCAACCCCGATATGCCGCCAGAGGGCGAGGAAAGCGTGGCCCACATTGCGCGCAAATATGGCCGCACGCTGGAACAGGCCGCTGCAGGTCGTCAGCAGATGCAGGCCGCCGGGGAGCGCGCCGGGTACAGTTTTGCCTATGCCGGGGATCAGCCCGAACCGCCGAGCAAGTTGTGGAACACCTTTGCCGCGCACAAGCTGCTCAAGTGGGCGTTGATTGAGAGCGGGGCGGCGGTGCAAACGCAGCTTAAACAGGTGCTGTTCGACGCGCATTTCCAGCAGCGCCGCAATGTATCCGATCCTGACGTGCTGGTGGATATCGCGACAGCGGTTGGCCTTGACCCTGCCGGTGCCCGCGCCGCGCTGGATGATCCAGCGCTGGGCCAAATTGTCCGCAGCGAAGAAGCGCAGGCCTATGACATGAACATCTCGGGCGTTCCCGCCATGCTGGTCCAAGGCAAATTTCTGATCCCCGGCGCGCAAGAGCCCGAGGTGTACGTTCAGGCCTTGCGCCGGGTGGTGGCGAAAGGGCTCTAGGCGGCGATAAAGTCCGCGAACAGGCCCTCAGTCAACCAGACCGCCAGCCATTCGCCCAGTTGCGCGGCATTGCCACCACTCTGCGAAAGCGCGATGCCGACTGCACCCAAACTGGCGCCATCAGCCAACAGCGCCAATGCGGCATATTCGGCAGGATCGAGCAGCCGAAAGCGCGGACGCAGCGCCCGCCGCCAGACGATCAGCTGCTGCGGTGTGCGGGGCGGCTGAGCTCGTTGGCTGGTCGCTCCCGCTGCGAGGCCATGCCACAGCCCAGCCAGATCATGCTCCACCGCGCGAGCGGCAAATCCCGCTGCCATGGTAAAGCGCAGTTCGTTCCAGCCGTCCTCATCCAGCCCCGCCGCAGCCAACCGCGCGGCGTCCAATTCTGGTAAGTCCGGCGCGGCAAAGGCCTGCTGCATTTGCCATTCGAGCCAGGCCAGTTCGGCCACTTCGCCGTCCCCGGCAAACAGCTCGGCCAGCACATCCGGGACCTGCGCGCCGAATGCATCGAGCGTCCAACTGCTGGGCGGCATGGTCAGGATGTAATGCGCGGCGGCGGCTTCGAAAGCTTCGTCGCCGACCCAGCGCTTGGTCCGCTCATACCCGCTTTCCAGTGCACCGATCAGCCGGGCGCGATAGGCATTGCGGTATATCCCCATGCCGATTGAGCTGGGCGGAGCGTCATCATCGGCGGCGATTTCGGCTAGAAACAAGGTCTGATCGGCCAGCAGGGTCATGTGGCCGCTCCGGCCAGTGCCAATGTTCGCGCCTGCTCGAGTTCGGCCAGCAGATCGCCCAGCGGCGGAATGTCATCGTCGCGCTCGATCATTGTGGCGCAGGGGCCAAAGCGCTCGACCGCGCGGGCATAGAGCGCCCAAACCTCGGCGCAAACCGGGGCATCGTGAGTGTCGATCAGCATCCCCTCGGGGCCGTGGCTATGCCCGGCGAGGTGGATCTGGCGGACGCGGTCGACCGGAATGCCCGCCAGGAAATCCTGCGGATCGAACCCGTGGTTGATGCTGGAAACGTAGATATTGTTCACGTCGAGCAGCAGATAGCAGCCGGTCCGGCGGCTCAGTTCGGCCAGAAACTCCCACTCGCTCAGCGTGCTATGGGCAAACCCGACGTAGCTCGACGGGTTCTCAACCAGCATGGGCCGTTCGAGCACGTCCTGCGCGAAATTGAGATTGGCCGCAAACCGCGCCAGCGCCTCTTCGGTATAGGGCAGCGGCAGCAAATCGTGCGAATTGTGGCTGCTGGTTCCAGTCCAGCACAAGTGGTCCGAAACCCACAGCGGGTCGATCCGGCTGGCGAGGGTTTTGAGCGCGGTCAGATAGTCGCGGTTCAGGCCGTGGGCCGAACCAAGCGACATCGATACGCCGTGCAAAATCACCGGATGGCGTTCGCGCATGGCTTCGAGAGTGACCAGTGGCCGCCCACCGCAGGCCATGAAGTTTTCGGAGATGACCTCGACAAAGTCGACCGGCTGGGTTTCGCTCAGGAACGCCGCGTAATGCTCCTTGCGCAGGCCCAGGCCAAAACCGGTGAAGCGGGGGATGCTCATAGGTTGTATCCGCAGCAAAAGGAATGGGCCCGGCCGGGGGGCTAGAGGGAGTGGCCGGGCCCAAGGCTAAACCAGTTCAGACTTAGCCGATATCGCCGATGGTGCCGCCTTTGGTCAGGCACATTCCGGCCTTCATCGCTTTGAAGCCGTGGCCCTTGCAGGCGTTCATGCCCTTGCAGTCGTGCTCGGCAGTCTTGCAGTCAGAATTGCCCTTGCAGCTGTGCAGGCCATAGCAGTGGACCATGTCATCAGCGTTCAACGCCATACCGGCGCTGCCAGTTGGGGCCGGGGCGGCGCTGGCGGCGGCGGCCAAGGCGATGGCGGCAGCTGCGGCGGCAAAGCTCGAAACGGTTTTGGCATTCAGCATGGGGAGTCTCCAGGAACGATGTTGGGTGCCGTGTCTCGGCATTGGTTGGTTCGGTTGTGCGTCGATGACGGTTACAGCCAGACCGGAAATAGTTTTTGTCGGCGCAGTGTAACCAAAATCGCGCGTCAGGCGAATTGGCAGGCAGAACCGCAGCGTTTGCGGTAGCTATCCTAATACGGAGACAGCCCGATGAACAAGACCGCATCTGCCATCGCCCTGCTCGCCGCCGCCGCTGTTGCCAGCGCTGCGCAGGCGCAGAACGCTCCGGCCAAGCCAATGGAAAAGTGCTATGGCATTTCCAAGGCTGGCAAGAATGATTGCAAGGCCGGGCCGGGCACCAGCTGCTCTGGTTCCTCCACCCACGACTATCAGGGCAATGCCTGGAAGCTGGTTCCGCAGGGCCAGTGCCTGACTATCCAAACCCCCAAAGGCTCCGGTACGTTAGCCCCGCAAGCGTGAGCGCTGCGTCCGCCATTTTGAACCGCTATGATGCGATCACCATGCGGCTTTCGGGCGCGCTGCCCGAAAGTCTGGTGCTGGCCTTTGTGCGGATCGTTCTGGCGGGCGTATTCTGGCGTTCGGGCCGGACCAAGGTGGTCGAAGGCAGCTGGTTCCAGCTTAGCGACACCACCTATGAGCTATTCCGGACCGAATATGCCGCCGTGCCGCTGCCGCCCGAATTCGCCGCTGTGCTGGCGACCACGGCCGAGCATCTGCTGCCCGCAATGCTGCTAGCCGGATTGTTCACGCGGATTTCCGCGCTTGGGCTGCTGGGTATGACGCTGGTAATCCAGTTGTTCGTTTATCCCGATGCCTGGTGGCCAGAGCATTCGTTATGGGCGGCCTTGGCCCTGATCTTGATCGTGCGCGGTGGCGGGCGGTTCAGCGTTGACGCGCAGCTGACGCGGGGCCGTGCGTGACAGCCGACGAAGCCACTCTTTCCCGCCTCGCCGGGCTGGCCCAGCAGGGTGATCGGCAGGCCTATGCCGCGCTGCTCGGTGCGGCGCGGCAGTGGCTGCTGCGCTATTACCGGCGCCGGGTGCTGCCGCATGAACTGGACGATCTGGTGCAGGACACGCTGCTGTCGGTGCACCGCAAACTGGCCAGTTACGAGCCGGAGCGGCCGTTTATGCCGTGGCTGGCGGTGATCGCCCGCTATCGCTTCGTCGATCACCTGCGGCTGATCTATCGCCGGGCTGAAGATCAGGGGGTCGATACCGACATTGCAGTCGGTAGCGACGAAGAAGCGATTGCCGCGCGGATCAGTCTGGAACGCTTGTTCGAAGCGCTGCCCGCTGCACAATCCCGCGCGATCGAACTGGTCCGGATCGAAGGCCTGTCGATCAGCGAAGCCAGCGCAAGTACCGGCCAAAGCGAATCGCTGGTCAAAGTGAATATCCACCGCGGGCTGAAACGCCTGGCGGAATTGATTGAAAGAGCCTGACCTATGCCATCTGATCCCGAATCCTTCATCGCCGGACTGGTTGATGATCTGACCCCGGTCACCCCGTTGCGCCAGCGCCGCGGGATGGGCTGGATGATCACCGCAATGGCCGCCGGAGCCACCGGTATGCTCGTTCTGGGCGGACTGCGATATGATTTCGCAAAGGGTCAACCCGACGAATTTGGGTTGCTGGTCACCGGGCTGTTTCTGGTGCTGGCCTTGGCCTCGGGCTGGGCGGTGGTCGATATGGCCCGCCCGCAAGTCGGCAGTCGCCGCGAGGGCTGGATCTGGAACGCGCTGATGGTGGCGCTGCTTCCAGCCTCGGCATTGGTGCTGATTTCCGCAAACGTGTTGCGCGGCGAACCCAGCGGGTTTGAATTGGATGGCACCGCCTGCTTGAAATATGGCTTGCAGTGGGGCTTGCTGACGGCGGGTGCGCTGGTGCTGTGGCTGCGCCGCGGGGCCCCAGCGCAGCCGGGCCGGGCCGGGCTGCTCAGCGGAGTGGCGGCCGGGAGCGCGGGGGTTTTCGCGGTGTCGCTTTACTGCCCGCACAGCGAATTGATCCACATCGGCATCTGGCATGGGTTGACTGTGGTGCTGGCCGGTCTGGCCGGTTGGTTGGCGATCCCCCGGCTGGTGCGCTGGTAAGCTAAACCAGCCCCAGCCGCGCCAGTTCGCTGGCGAGGTTGCCCGGCATCGTCTCGCCGGGTTCTTCACCTATCCCTAGATCGACCGGGGCATCGGCTTCATCGAGATAACGCCAGCCCTGATGCGCGCGTTTTGGGCGGGGGTGGACCGGGATCAGTTCGGTGCTGATTACGATATTGGTCTTGCCGCCCTCAGCTTCTTCAAACCGCAGGATCGTGCTGCGCAGCACCAGCTGGTGCTTGAAAATCCAGAACAGCGAACCGCCGTCCAGAATTTCGGCGTGCCGCTTGGGCAAATAGCGCGTGGTCAGATAGGCCAGATCGCCCCGGCCCGCGAACCAGGCGCGCATATCCTCGAGCGAGGTCGCGCCATAGGCGACTTTGGTCAGGTGCAGCGGCATCGGGTCAAACCAGCCCGCTGTAGGCTGCCAGGCCGAGGAAAGCGAAGAAACCCATCGAATCGGTAATCATCGTCACGAACACCGAACTGGCCACTGCCGGGTCCTGATCAAACCGATCAAACAGCACCGGAACAATTACCCCGGCCAAACCAGCAGTGACGATATTGAGCATCACCGCAGCCGCGATCACCCCGCCGAGCAGCGGGTTGGCAAAGACCAGCGTGGTCGCAATCCCGATCAGCGTGGCAACAGTTACCCCGTTGAGCAGCGCGACCCGAAGCTCTCGCAGCAGGATCCGCCCAGTGTTGGCGCGGGTCAGCTGGTTGGTGGCCAGCGCGCGGACCGCCACGGCCATCGTTTGCGTCCCGGCGTTGCCGCCGATCGAAGCGACCATTGGCGAAAGCGCGGCCAGCGCGACCAGTTTTTCGATCGCTCCGCCAAAACTGGCGATGATCGTTGCGCCCAGCAGCGCGGTGACCAGATTGGCAATCAGCCAGCGGACCCGGCTGATATAGGTTTCGCGGATTGGCTCGTTGATATCGCCATCGCCCGCGCCCGAGAGCAGCAGCACGTCTTCGCCAGCTTCTTCCTGAATGATGTGGACGATATCATCGACCGTAATTTGGCCAACCAACCGGCCATCGTCATCGATCACCGCCGCCGAAATCAGCGCATATTTCTGAAACCGCAGGGCGACTTCTTCCTGATCCATATCGACCGGGACCAAAGTCTGATCGCGCTTCATCACGTCAGTCAGGGCAATGTGGCGCGGGGTCCGCAGGATCCACGATAGCTGGCAGCTGCCCAGTGGGTGGAAGCGGGTATCGACGATGAACACTTCCCAAAACTCGTTGGCAAGCTCGCGGCCGTCGCGCAGAAAGTCGATCAGCTGTCCGACGGTCAAATGCTCGGGCACCGCCACGAAGTCGCGGCTCATCAAGCGCCCGGCGGACTCCTCGGGATAGGACAGCGCGGCTTCGATCGCGGCGCGATCTTCCGGTTCCATTTCGGCCAGGACCGCCTGCTGGTCTTCCTTGTCGAGATCCTCGAGCATCGCCACCGCGTCATCGGTGTCGAGCTGTTCGGCGATGTCGGCCACTTCGCCCGCTGGCAGGGCTTCGACCAGCAATTCGCGAACGTGATCGTTGAGCTCGGCGAAGACTTCGCTGCCCATCAGATCGCTGATCGCTTTGGCCAGCAGCGGGCGCTCGTCGGCATCCAGCAGCTCGAACAGATCAGCAATATCGGCCGGGTGCAGCGGCTCGACCAGATCATAGACCTGATCGGTTTCGCCCGCTTCCAGCGCATCGCGAACCCGCCGGACGAAATCCTTTTTCAAAGTGTTTTCCCCGTCAAGACTGTCGCTTTCACGCGGCGCTTCGGCTGCCGCTTCGGCAGTGTTATCCAGCACGGCAAGATCGCGGTCTTCGGGAGTCATGGGCGGTGTCTAGGCCGCTAAAAGCCAAATGCAACCCGCCCAGACGTTCGGGGCGTGACTTTGTCGGCAGGCCCCCTATATCAGCGCGCAAATCGCAGGAGACCAGTCATGTCTGAATACCTTACCCTATCGCTCAGCTCGGGCGGAGATGTCAAAATCAAGCTGCGGCCCGATCTGGCCCCCGGCCATGTCGCCCGGATTGTCGAACTGGTTGGCGAAGGGTTTTACGATGGCGTCAAATTCCACCGCGTAATCCCCGGCTTCATGGCCCAGGGCGGCTGCCCGAACGGGACCGGGATGGGCGGATCGTCCAAGCCTGACTTGCAGGCCGAATTCAACAACGAGCCGCACGTCCGCGGGGTCTGCTCGATGGCCCGCACCAATGCGCCGCATTCGGCCAACAGCCAGTTTTTCATCTGCCTTGATGATGCCAGCTTTCTTGACCGGCAGTACACCGTCTGGGGCGTGGTCGAAGAAGGCATGGACCATGTCGACAACCTGCCGAAGGGCGAACCCCCGCGCGAGCCGGGCGCAATCGTCAAAGCGGTGGTGAGCTAGGCTTACCGGTTGCCCTGAAAATTTTACAGTAATTCAATTACGTGAAGCGCGGCGGCGGACCCGAGTGATCGGACCAGTCGCCGCCGCTTTCACTGGCTGCGCCACCGGTTTTGTGCCTTCGCCCCTTGCATCGTACGGGCCGATTATGGTGACGTTGATGGTGGAGCGAACCGAGCCCGTGCCAGCAAGCTGGGGCCCCGGCCTAGCTCGCTCTACCATCCACCAACCCGGCGGAGCGGGGGCGCTATTTGAGCAGGCCGAGCGCAGTCGATAGCACCGATTCCTCGCCCTTGGCCCCGCCCGCTTCGTTGATGATCGTGCGGCTGAGGCGCTGGAACGGCAGCGACTGTATCCAGACCTTGCCCGGCCCGGTCAGCCGCGCGAACATCCAGCCTTCGCCGCCGACCAAAGTATTTTTCATATCCTTGAGGAAGCCCTCGCCGAGAAAATCGGTATCGAACTTCACGCTCGGCTCGAACGCGGCAATGCATCCGGCATCGACATGGAGTTGCTCCCCCGGGCCAAGCTCGCGCTCGATCAGGCTGCCGCCGACATGGATGAAGGCCCAGCCAGTGCCAGCCAGTTCCTGCAGGACGAAACCTTCGCCGCCCTCCATGCCGGTCCAGAAGCCCCCAGTCCAACGCACGGTCACGCTAACGCCCTTGGCGGCGGCCAGGAACGAGCCGCGCTGGCAGACCAGCCGTCCGCCCATCGCTTCGAGCCGCACTGGCAGGATATGCCCGGTGCTGCGGCCGCCCAGCGCGAGCCGGGCCTTGCCGCTGCCGCTATGGCGGAATTCGCCGAGGAACAGGTTTTCCCCGCCGAGCAGATTGGTTCCGGCCGAAACGAGCTTGTTGAGGATACCGCTCTTGGCGCCGTCCCCCATTACGGTGTCGAACGAAACGGAGCTGTCTTTCCAGATCATCGCGCCGTTTTCAGCGATCACCGCTTCGCCGGGGTCAAGCTCGACCACCAGGTACTGCGAATCGGTTCCGCCGATCTCGAAATCGATGTCGTTGGCCAGGGCATCAACCGGTGCATGGGTCTCGACTGCGGCCTGCGCTGCAGCCTCGAGTTCGCCCTGGCGGCGGATCCGCTCCTGCGCGATAAAATCTTGCGCGGCGGAACTCATGGTGAATGAATCCGATGATGGCTGCGGCGCTCCGACCACGCCGCGTCGCCCAAAGCCGAAGCCGCTGCGCTGCGGCGGCACTCCTACATAGTCGTTCATGCCTTCACGCTCCTCTCGGCTTCGATCACCGGATGGGGTCTAGCGCGAAAAAGCTAAGCCATTGCTAAACGGCGGCGATCGGAACCCGCCGCACCCGCAACACCTTGATCTGGGGGCTGAGCATCTGGCCCTTCATAATCCCCTGACCCAGCGTGGCCGAGCGCGGCGCGTCGAAGATTTTCAGCGCGACATCCATCCCCGAAACCACCCGGCCAAACGCGGCATAGCCGGCCTGCAGTTCCGGGCCCGTTGCCGCCGGATCGGCATCAAAGCCCGACAGGTCTGACAACAGGATCGAGAAATCGGCCTGCGCCGTGCCCGGCGCGTTGCGCGCCATCGACAGCGTGCCAGCGGTGTGCTTGATCCCGGTAACGCTGGTCGGCTCGTGCGCGATCGGCGGGAACACCTTGGTTGACAGCCCGCGCAGCCCGGTCTGCACGATCCCGTTGGGCTGGGTCCCCCAATCGAGCTTCATCGCCCGGTAAAAGGTCATTCCATCAAACCGGCGGCCATCGACGTAACGGATGAAATTGCGGACTGTGACCGGGGCCTGCTTGTGGAACAGATCGGCGGTGATCGTGCCCAGTTCTGTGACGAATTCGACCCGCACCACATCGGGCAGGGGCGCAGGCGGCGGGGTGGGGGCAGCTTTACGCTTTGGCTTGGCCGCGCCGGTCAGCGCGATCAGCAGGGCGGGCAGGGCGGACAGGACGAATCGGCGTTTCATCCCGCCATTCTGGCTCACAACCCGGCTTTGACCAACCAGTCATGGAAGATCCGCACCGCGCGCACGTCGAGCGAGTGCGGGCGGCAGATGAACCAGTAGGAATAGGGGCTCTTCACCTCGATATCGAACAGCCGGGCGAGCCGGTTATCATGCGCGCGGATAAAGTGATCGTCGTGCATGATCGCGATGCCCAGCCCATTGGCGGCGGCTTCGAGGATCAGCTGGCCGGAATCGTAATGGTCGATTGCCGCCGGTTCCAGATCAGGCAGACCGATTGCGGTTTTCCAGGCGGTGAAGCTGTCGGGCAGCTCGGTGTGGATCAGGAAGGTCTGGTTCGACAATATGGTGCGGTCTGGCACTGCGCCGATCTCTTCGGCCAAAGCCTTGCTGGTGATCGCATAGACCTGGTTTTGATCGAGCTGGACCGCGTGGAACACCGGCTCTGGTTTTTTGGACAAGACAATCGCCGCGTCGAGCGTATCGCCGACCCGGGTTTCGAGGTGCGGGCTGGTATCGAAATCGATGTGCAGCCGGGGGTATTGCTTGCGCAGTTCGGGCAGGCGCGGGAACAATCGCTGGCTGCCGAACAGCGGCAGCATCCCCAGATGCAGGCGCAGCACCCGGCTGTCCTCGACCTGACCTTCAACCGCCGCAGCCAGCTCGTCGAACTTGGGCCCGACGGCGTTGTAAAAGGCGGTGCCATCATCAGTCAGCTTCATCGCCTGATGCTGGCGGGTGAACAGCCGCTTGCCGATGAATTCTTCCAGCGCGGAAACCCGGCGCGACAGCGCCGATGGGCTCAGCCCCAATTCGTCCGCCGCCGCGCGCGCCGATCCGAGCCGGACGATCCGCACGAACGCCTCGATTGCGCGTAAGGGAGGGAGCCGCCGGATCGCCAAGGGTTTAGTCCTCGGCCGTTTCAGCAAGCACCGGTGGGTGCAGCCGCAGCCGGGTGACCCGCTTTTCGTTGCCCGCAATCACTTCCAGATGCCAGCCGCTGTCATGGGCCAGCAGCGCGCCGACGCACGGCACTTGCCCGGCCAGCACAAAGGCCAGCCCGCCCAGCGTATCAACGTCTTCGTCGATCTCGCCCAGCCGCGGATCGACCCGCTGCCCGACATCATCCAGCTCGGCCCGGGCATCGGCTTCCCACAGCCCGCCTTCGAGCAGAACCAGCAGATCGGTTGGGGCATCATCATGCTCGTCTTCGATCTCGCCGGTAATCTCCTCGACCAGATCCTCAATCGTGATGATCCCGTCGGTGCCGGAATATTCGTTGACCACGACCGCCAGATGGGTTCGGCTGGCGCGCATATCATTGAGCACGTCGAGCGCATTGCGCGATTGCGGCACGAACAGCGGCTGGCGCATTAACGCGGACCAGTCCTTGGGCGGTTTACCATCTGCCAGAAACGTGAAAACGTCCTTGATCAGCATCATCCCGATCACTTCGTCGAGCGTATCGGCATAGACCGGCAGCCGCGAATGGCCGTGAACCGCAAAGGCCTTGACCACTTCGTCCCAGCTGGCGCTTTTGGGAATAGCGACAATTTCACCGCGCGGGATCGCGACATCATCGGCATCGTGTTCGCTGAAATGGAGCAAATTGCGCAGCATCTGGCGCTCAAGCGGGGAGAGGTCGCCGTTGGCGGTTTCAGGTCCGCCGTCTTCCTCGTGCTCGTCAATCGCCTCTTCAAGCTGCGCACGAAGCGACTGGTCAGCCTCGCCGCCGCGCAGAAAACGGCGGATCAGGCGCGTTACTAAGCTTCTACTGTCGCCGTCTCCGGAAAGTGCTTCAGACATCGTACTGCTGTTTAGTCCCTAGGTTTCGTCGTGGTCGCCATATGGGTCGGCAATGCCCATCTGCGCAAGCGCGTTTATTTCGAGGGTTTCCATGGCGCGGGCGTCCTGCGGCGAAGTCTCGTGGTCATAACCGGCCAAGTGGAGCAGGCCGTGGACGATCAGGTGCGTGGCGTGATGCTCAATGCTGATGCCTTTGTCCGCCGCCTCGCGGGTGCAGGTTTCCAGAGCGAGGGCGATGTCGCCCAGCAGTTCGGGCGGTCCAGCGACGGTCAGCGCAAGCAGTTCATCACGCTCCAGCATCGGGAACGACAGCACATTGGTCGGCTTATCCTTGCCCCGCCATTCGGCGTTAAGGGCGTGGACTGCGGCGTCGCCGGTGAGCAGGATTGAAGCTGACAGGCGCGGATTGGCGAGTTCGGCGGCGACCTGCGTCAACGCGGCAGCGGCACGCTCCGCCAGTGCTTCCCAATCAGTCGGGGCGGGCCACGGGGCCTCAACGGAAGTTTCCAGTTCCACACCGGCCCCCTAGCCGTTCGGGCCCTATGAAGTCGAGGCACTTGCGCGCGGTGCTCGCGATTACTCGTCCTTACCCTCGTAGGCCTCGACAATCCGCCCAACAATCGGGTGGCGCACCACGTCGGCCACAGTAAACCGGGTTACCGCGATCCCTTCGATCCCTTCGAGCCGCTCTACCGCATCCTTGAGGCCGCTCATCGCCGCGCCGCCGGGAATATCGACCTGACGCGGATCGCCGCAGACAACCATCCGGCTGTTCTGGCCAAACCGGGTCAGGAACATCTTCATCTGCGCCGGTGTGGTGTTCTGCGCCTCATCAAGGATCACAAATGCATCGGCCAGCGTCCGCCCGCGCATGAAGGCAATCGGGGCGACTTCGATCTCGCCGCTGGCCATCCGCCGTTCGACTTGTTCGGGCGGCATACAATCGTACAGCGCATCGTAGAGCGGGCGCAGGTACGGATCGACTTTTTCCTTCATATCGCCGGGCAGAAAGCCGAGCCGCTCGCCCGCCTCAACCGCCGGGCGGGACAGGATCAGGCGTTGGACGCTGCCGGTGATCAGCTGCGAAACCGCCTGCGCCACCGCGACATAGGTCTTGCCAGTGCCCGCCGGGCCGAGCGCGAAAATCACATCCTTGCTGGCCAGCGCGCGCATATAGTCGATCTGCATCGCCGAGCGCGGAACGATGGTTTTCTTGCGGGTGCGGATCATGATCGGCGGGGCGCCGTCATCGCCCGAAACGATCCCCTCCAGCGTTGGTTCGGCCGACATCATGATAATCGCTTCGACCGCGCCGGGATCAAGCTCCTCACCTTTTAGCAGGCGCTGGTGCATCGCTTTCAGCACATCGCGGGCCCGCGCTACGCCCTCTTCGGGGCCTTCGATCTGGGCCCGGTTGCCGCGTGCGGCGATATAAACTCCCAGCCGGTTTTCAATCAGCACAAGGTTAGCGTCAAACTGCCCGAATAAAGCGCCCAGCACGGTCGCCTCTTCAAATTCAAGTTCTGCCTTGGCGCGCTGCGGGGCTGAACGGGTGGGCGCATCATGATAGGCGCGGGCAGGTTTACGGGACATAGGCTCCTTTCACGGCGGGCCGAATGTCAGCCCGAGTCGCAAGACTAGGCGCAGTGTTGCCGGGCGCAAGCGACACAGCGGTGACAGGCGGTGGAAAACCGTTCAGGCGTGTGCGGGGTGCAACAGTTGCCCGGCCAGTGAATTTGGCCCGGCCTCCAGCAGCTCAACTTCGACCAGATCGCCGATCGCGACGTCGCCGGTGAAATGGACCGATTGCAGCCACGGTGATTTGCCAAGCCACTGGCCGTCCTGCCGTCCGCGCCGGTCAACCAGCACCTGGCAGCGCCGCCCGACCGAAGCCTGATTGAACGCCAGACTGCTGCGCTGGAGCGCGGCCTGGAGCCGTTGCAGTCGTTCATCCATCACGGCTGGCGGCACTTGCCCATCCATCGCCGCCGCAGGCGTGCCGGGACGGGCGGAGTATTTGAAACTGAAGCACTGGGCATAGCCGACCGCTTCGACCAGCCGGATGGTATCTTCAAACTCGGCATCGGTTTCGCCGGGGAAACCGACGATGAAATCGCCAGACAAGGCAATGTCGGGCTGCACCGCGCGGACCCGGTCGAGGATCCGCAGATAGCTATCGACGCTGTGGCTGCGGTTCATCGCTTTCAGCACGCGGTCGTTTCCGGCCTGAACTGGCAGGTGCAGGAACGGCATCAGCTTGGCGATGTCGCGGTGCGCCTCGATCAACCCCTCGGTCATGTCGTTGGGGTGGCTGGTGGTGTAACGAATGCGGGCGAGCGCCGGAAGGCCCGCGAGGACTTCAATCAGTTTCTCAAGCCCGCGCCCATCCGCGTCACGCCAGGCGTTGACGTTCTGGCCGAGCAGGGTGATCTCGCGCGCACCGGCATCAACCAGCCGCTCAGCTTCCGCCACCAGATCGCTGAACGGGCGTGATATTTCAGCACCGCGGGTATAGGGCACCACGCAATAGGTGCAGAACTTGTCGCAGCCTTCTTGCACGGTCAGAAACGCGCTGGGGCCAACTTTGCGGCGGGCCGGCAGGACGTCAAATTTGGTCTCGGCCGGCATATCGGTATCGACCGGGCGGGCGCCGCCAATCGCTTGTGCCAGCATTGCCGGCAAGCGGTGATAGGCCTGCGGGCCGACCACCAGCGAGACCGCTGGCGCGCGTTTCATGATCTCCTCACCCTCAGCCTGAGCGACGCAGCCGGCCACCGCGATCAGCGGCGCGGTGCCATCATTGCGGCGCCAATTCTTGGTGATCCGGCCAATGTCGGAATAGACCTTTTCCGCGGCTTTTTCGCGAATGTGGCAGGTGTTGAGCACGACCAGATCGGCCTCTTCGCCATCGGGCGCGGGGGCGATGCCTTGCTGGTCAAGCAGTTCGGCCATCCGTTCGCCATCATAGACGTTCATCTGGCAGCCGAAGCTTTTGACACGGTAGGTCTTGGGGGGCGAGCTGGTGGCCATCGGCTGCGGCCTATAGCGGCCCCGGCGGCGAATCCAACTCCCCGCTTTCATTCGCGACATAGCGGACCGGGCCGACATCGTGCGCGAACGGCCGCAGCGGCTTGCCCAGCGCGGCCTCAAGCGCCGGTTCAAGCCGGTCCCGGGCAGCCGCGGCAATCGCCTTGCGGCCCGGATGCAGCGCCGGATCGAACGGTTCGAGGAAGTGCAGGTTTAGCGGAAAGGTCCCGCGCCGGGCCAATATCCGCAGCGCGTTGTCCTGACCGTGCTCAACCCCGACCCAGCCGATCCATTCGGCGACTGCGCCGTAATCGAGCAGCACCGGCTGGACCATCACCCCGGGCGGGGGCGGTTCCAGCACCCGCAGCAGCGTGGTCTTGAACTTCAGCAGCGATTGCCCATCGGTGGTGGTCCCTTCGGGAAAAACCGTAATCGACCAGTTATCGGCCAGAGCTTCGCGCAGGGCATTGATCTGTTCGGCCACTCCCAACCGGTTCTCACGGCTGACGAAGACTGTCCGGTTGAGCTTGGACAGCCACCCGACCAGCGGGAGATCGGCGGTTTCGGCCTTGGCCACAAAAGCCGTCCCGCTGGCCCCGGCGATGGCCAGGATGTCGATCCATGAAACGTGGTTGGAAATGAAGAATACGTCGCGGCGCAGCGGGGTGCCGTGGCGGATCACCCGTGCGCCGACTATCCGCGCGGCCGATGCCAGAAACAGTTTGGGGAAAGGCGATCCGTATTGGACCACACGGTAGAGGTAATGCAGCGGCACCAGAACGATCAGCGTCAGTACCAGCGCCGCCAGCCGCAGCGCTATGCGGACCCAGCCCAGTGCCGAAATCGGTTCGGGCGTTCCGGCGGCAATCGCGGCGCGGCGGGTTTCCAGATCAGCTATCGCGCTCAATCCGCACACCGAACAGCTCCATCCGGTGATCGACCAGCCGGTATCCCAGCTTTTCGGCGATCTGCCGTTGTAGCGCTTCCAGTTCGGGATCGACGAATTCGATCACTTTGCCGCTTTCCACGTCGATCAGGTGATCGTGGTGCGCCTCGGGAGCCGCTTCATAGCGCGAGCGGCCATCGCCAAAATCATGGCGATCAAGGATCCCGGCCTCTTCAAACAGCCGGACCGTGCGATAGACTGTGGCGATCGAAATCTTTGGATCGATCGCCGAGGCCCGCTCGTGCAGGGTTTCGACATCGGGATGATCGGTTGCTTCGGACAATACCTTGGCGATCACCCGCCGCTGGTCGGTAATCCGCAGGCCGCGTTCGGCGCAAAGGGCTTCGATATCGATGGGCTGTTGCACGAATGGTCCGTCCAATTATGAATTCACCCGCCGATCACAGACCGGCGGGTGAATTGTTTAGCTGAAGCTGATCGGTTCGCCAATCATGCTTTCGGTTTGCGTCCGCGCTTTTGCCCGGGCTTGCGGCCCAGACCGATCTTGACCGCCAATTCGCGGCGGCGTTCGGCATAGTTGGGGGCGACCATCGGATAGTCAGCAGGCAGGCTCCAGCGCGCGCGGTACTGATCCGGGGTCATGTTGTAATGTGTCATCAGGTGGCGCTTGAGCATTTTCAGCTTCTTGCCGTCTTCCAGACAAACGATGTAGTCTGGCTTGATCGAAGCGCGGATTGAAACTGCCGGTTCGGGCAATACTTCAACCACGGCCACGGGCTGACCGAGCCCGGCCAGTGCGCCATAGACATTGCCGATCAAGCCGGCGACATCATCCACCGAGACCGAATTGTTGCTGACGTGTGCAGCGACAATATCCGAAGTCAGTGTGATGAGCATTTCATTCGTATCGGCATGGGTTGCATCCATAGCCTGTTCCTTCCGTGCTGTAAAAACCCAGTGTTCTTGGTCTTGTTGACAGGCAAACTGCCGCAAGACAGGTGCGGTCTAAGCCAGTTCAGCAAACTGGACAAGCTGGCTAGCTGAATTTTTTACGGGGTATTGCACCGAAACTGCGCTGTTCAGCAGTAAATTGACACTGCGATCACAGATCCTTGGCTAACGTTACCGCATCCAATCGTTCGCCATTCGAACTGCGGTAGTATTGTGGCCGCCGCCCGATCGGTTTGAAATCATGCGCGAAGTAAAGTGCCTCGGCGGAATTGTTGGCGCGCATTTCCAGCAACAACCGGACCGCACCGCGTGCCTTGGCGGCTGCGCACAGTTGCTCCAGCAAAGCCGAGGCAAGGCCTTTGCGGCGGTGCGCCGGGGCGGCGGCCAGCAGCAACAGTTCCGCCTCATCAAACCCCATCCGCGCGAGAAAAAAGGCGGCGGCGGGCTCATCACCCGCCGGCGCGGCCCCGTGCTCGGCCAGCAATGCGTAAAAACAGTTCCCGATCAGCAGCGCGTCCTCAACCTGACGGCGGTTCCACGCCTCGCCGTAAGCCGGATCGAATGCGGCCTGCATCACGGCCATCAGCCGGTCGATATCATCGCCGGGCGCGATCAAGCCGCCGCTCCCGGCAGCCGCGCATCGGGCGCGCGGCCATACAGCGGGGCCGTATCGGCGTTCAGATCTGCGGGGCTGAGTAGCGCGAAGCTGCGCGCGTCTGGCCACAGCGGCAGGGCCGTTCCGCTACCCCGCAGCGCAACCAAGGCTTCGGCTTGGCTACCGGCAACCAGCGGCGCAGCGCACTGTGCGGCGGCCTGCGCCGGGGTAAGCGAGGTAAGCGGGGCCAAGGCAGCGCCACCGGTTCCAAATTCCTGCACAAACCATTCGCCGTGGCCGCCGGTCATGCAGACCGTCACTGCGTGCCCCGGATGCTGCGCCTGGGCCATCGCCGCGACCAGCGTCAGTGTCGGATAGCCAAGCAGTTCGGCATCCCAAGCAAAGGCCAGCGCGCGGGCGGCGGCAAGGCCGACCCGGACCCCGGTGAAACTGCCCGGACCCAGCGCGACCACAATCCGGCCCGCCTCGCCTTTACCCGGCAGCGCTGCAATCATCGGCACCAATTGCTCGGCATGGCCGCGGCCCAGCACGCGGCATTCCCCGGCCAGCATGGTTTTGCCGTCAAACAGGGCGACCGAACAGGCCTCGGTCGCGCAGTCGATCACCAGAGTGTTCATGCGAGCAGGCTTAGCGCCTCAGGCCATTGTATTAAAGCGCTCAAAATCCGGGCGCGGGCTGCGATCGAAAATGCTGGCCGGATCGCCATAGCCAAGCGTGGAGATCATTACCGATTTGTAGTCCGGCTGATCGGCAAAGAACGCGGCATCGACCGCCTCGTTGGAAAACCCGGTCATCGGCCCGGTGTCCAGCCCCAGCGCGCGCGCCGCCATGATGAAGTATCCGGCCTGCAACGTCGTATTGAGGAACGCCGACTTTTCACGCAGCGCATCGTTGCCGACAAACCATGATTTGGCATCGGCGTGGGGGAACAGCCACGGCAACTGTTCGTGAAACTGCATATCCATCGCCACGATTACCGATACCGGGGCAGCGAGGATCTTGGTGCCATTGGCCGGCATGGCGCAGGCGGCAAGCTTGGCTTTGCCCTCGTCCGTGGTCACCCAGACCAGCC
The DNA here is from genome assembly GCA_043756025.1 of Novosphingobium sp. GTDB lineage: Bacteria > Pseudomonadota > Alphaproteobacteria > Sphingomonadales > Sphingomonadaceae > Novosphingobium. Next base: position 20,459 of record JAYURW010000029.1, read on the forward strand.
GCGCGGGCAGCTGATTGGCGCTGGTTGGGGCCATCTTCATCAAGTCCCAGAGCGCGTGAAGCTGCTCGGTTGATACCGGCTGATCGAGGAAGCCGTTATAAGTGCGGGCCGTACGGAACAGCTGATCGAGCGAGGCAGCGGGGAGCGGCTGGTTCATGGAAACTCCGATAATGTCGGGAAAAATCAGGCGGCGCGCACTTCGTGCACTTCGGGGACATAGTGCTTGAGCAGCGTTTCGATCCCGTTTTTGAGCGTGGCGGTGGAACTGGGGCAACCGGCGCAGGCACCCTGCATCGCCAAAGTGACCACGCCGTCCTTGAACCCGCGATAAACGATATCGCCGCCATCGTTGGCGACTGCCGGGCGGACCCGGGTTTCGATCAATTCCTTGATCTGCGCGATCACATCGGCATGGGCCGGATCGTCGCCAAAATCCTCGTCCTCAGCCGGAACCACGATCCCGCCCGCCGTCGGTGCATGGAATAGCGGCGCCTGCATCACAAAATGATCGAGCAACACCGCAACGACCTGCGGCTTGAGCGCCGACCAATCGCTTCCCGGCCCAGCCGTAACCGCCACAAAATCGCGCCCGAACAGCACGCCCGTAACATCGCCGAGATCAAACAAGGCCGAAGCGAGCGGGCTCGCCGCCGCATCCTCCTCATCACGAAAATCGCGGGTGCCAGCGTACATCACTTCCTGCCCCGGCAGGAACTTCAGGGTGGCAGGATTGGGTGTGGTTTCGGTTTCGATGAACATGAGTAGGATGTAGGGTTGGCAAGGAGGCGGGGCAAGAGGGGGCGTGCTTGCTGGCGGCCAAGTTCCGCTATCGAACCGCGCTTTTCAGTGGCGCTATTCACTAGCCCTTCACAAAACCCCCGCTTATAGTCCGGCCCCTATGTTCAAGCCTGTTCGCGCGCTGCGCAATTTCGCCCTGATCCTTCCCGCTCTTGCGATGATCGCGACCCCTGCGTTGGAGGCGGCGACGCCCAAGGGCAAGCGTCCGGTGGCGGCGCGTGTTGGCCCGGCAAAGGTTGCGGCGGCCAAGTGCGATCCTTCGGTGCCTTGGCTCTATCGCTGCAGCGACATTCCGATCGACAAGGAATGGAAATTTGGCGAGCTGCCCAACGGGGTGCGCTATGTCGTCCGCAAAAATGGCGTGCCGCCGGGGCAGGTTTCGATCCGGGTCCGGATGGATGTCGGCTCGATGTACGAGCAAGACAGCGAACGCGGCTTCTCGCACTTGCTCGAGCATCTGCTGTTCCGGCAGTCCAAGTATCTGGGTGATGGTGAGGCGATCACCACCTGGCAGAAAATGGGCGCGACTTTTGGCAGTGATACCAATGCTGAAACTTCGCCGATTGCGACCACTTACAAGCTCGATCTGCCCAATGCGACCGCCGCTTCGGTTGATGAGAGCATGAAGTTGCTGTCGGGGATGATGATCGCCCCGACGCTGTCCGAAACCAATGTCCGCACCGACGTTCCGATTGTGCTGGCCGAAATGCGTGAGCGCGGCGGCAAAGCCAACCGGGTGTTTGAACAGAGCCAGGAAGTGCTGTTCGCCGGTCAAAAGTTGGCGTCCCGTCCGGTGATCGGCACCGAGGCGACGCTCAATGGGGCCAATCAGGCCAACATCCGGGCCTATCACCAGCGCTGGTACCGCCCCGAAAACGCAGTGGTAATTGTGGTTGGTGATATCGCGCCCGAAGCGATGGAAGCCTCGATCGGCAAATGGTTTGCCGATTGGAAGGGCGTTGGCCCGCGCACGCCGGAACCCGCATTTGGTGATCCGTTGCCACCGGCAGGCGCCAAGGGCACCGCGCCGATCGGCCAGACCCGCGTCATTGTCGAGCCCGATATGCCGCGCTCGTTCACTTATGCAATCATGCGGCCGTGGCGCCCGGTCCGCGATACGGTGGTCTATAACCAAGGGATCATGATCGACAGTCTGGCTCAGGCGATCATCAACCGGCGGCTGGAGGCAAAGGCCCGGGCTGGCGGCAGCTTTCTGGTGGCGCAGGTCAGCAAGGACAAAGTTGTCCGCTCGGCTGACGCTACCTATGTGATGATCACGCCGCTCGGGGCGAACTGGAAGACTGCGGTGGCCGATACCCGCGGGGTGATTGCCGACGCGATGTTGCGGCCGCCGACGCAGGAAGAAATTGACCGCGAAATGAAGGAATTCGCCGTCGCGTTTGAAAGCGGTGTCGAGCAGCGCCGCCTGATGCCGGGGGCCAAACTGGCCGATGATATGGTCAGCGCGCTCGATATTCGTGAGACGATTGCCTCGCCCGAAGTGGTCCAGGGGATTTTCCGCAAATCGATCCCGCTGTTCACTCCGGCCAACATTCTCGCCCATACCAAAGCGATGTTCCGGGGCAGCGTGACCCGCGCGGTTTATGTCACGCCTGCGGCGGGTGAAGGCACGGCGGCGGCGCTGAAGCTGGCGCTGGCTGCGCCGGTTACAGCCAGCGGCAATTCGCGGCTGGCAGCGTCGAGCGTCAAGCTGACCGACCTGCCGGCAATCGGCAAGCCGTCCGAACCGCTGGCGATCAAGCCGACCGGGCTGCTCGAAATCAAGCAGATCGATTATGCCAACGGGGTCAAAGTGATCTTGTGGCCAACCACCGACGAGCCGGGGCGGGTGACGCTGAAGGTCCGGTTCGGGGCCGGGTGGCGCGCGTTCAATCCGCAGACCGCACCCTATGCCACGCTGGGCGATATGGCGCTGATCGATAGCGGGGTTGGCCCACTGGACCGCGAAGCGATGGACCGGGCGATGACCGGGCGCAAGATCGGCTTCGATTTTGATACCGAAGACAGTTCGTTCGTGTTCAAGGCCGATACCCGCGCCGCCGATCTCGACGATCAATTACTGCTGGTCGCCAGCAAGTTTGCCACCCCGCGCTGGGATGCCAACCCGATCGCGCGCGGTCAGGCCGCAGCCAAGCTCAGCTATGAAAGCTATGCCGCCAGCCCGCAGGGAGTGATGGAGCGCGACCTGAAGTTCCTCGAACGCGGGCGTGACCCGACGTTCCGCACGCCCACTCCGGCAGAGATTGACCAGACCACTGCGGCGGGCTTCCGTGCGGTCTGGGAACCGATCCTGAAGCAGGGCCCGATGGAAGTGCACCTGTTCGGCGATTTTGAACAGGACAAGGCGATTGCCGCGCTCAACCGCACGTTCGGCGCTTTGCCGCTGCGCGGGGAGCTGCCGGCCGGGACCGCCTCGACCGCGGCCAAGACGCTGCCGCCTTCACCTGAGACGGTCCTGCTTTACCATCGCGGCGCGGCCAATCAGGCCACCGGGATCATCGCTTGGCCGACCGGCGGGGGCGAAGACGGCCTGCGCGAAAGCCGCCAGCTCGAAATCCTCTCGCAGCTGTTCCAGAACCGGCTGATGCTGAAACTGCGTGAAAAACTGGGCGAAGCCTATTCGCCGCAGGTGGCCAATTCCTGGCCGCTGGCGCTTGATGGCGGGGGCAATGTCCTGGCGATCGCCAACCTCCAGCCCAAATCGGTGCCGATCTTCTTCCTCACTGCCGAAGAAATTGCCAACGATCTGGCTGCCAAGCCGGTCAGCGATGACGAGCTGGGTCTGGTGATCGAGCCGCTCAAGCAATCGCTGACCCGCGCATCATCGTCGAGTGCATTCTTTATGTACCTGCTCGAAGGGGCGACCGCCGATCCGGTCAAATACCGCAGCGTTCGTTCGGTGCTGAAGGACTATACTGTCACCACTCCAGCCGAAATGCAGGCGCTGGCGATCAAGTATTTTGCGCCGGGCAAATCGTGGCGCGTGGCGATTATCCCGCAGGGGCAAACGCTGGCCACTCTGCCGGTTCCGCCGCGCCTGGCGGCCCCGGCGGCGAAGTAGGATCAAGGAAAGCGGTGTTAGGCAAGGTTCAGCGTCACTCCATACGCGTAACAAAATTGCGCTTCGCCCCCCGGCAGCTTTGCTATTTTGCAATTGCGGTCAAGGGGGGCTAAGGGCCGCCCCTTGAGCGATCGTGGAGCATGGAACGTGGCGAGTAACTGGAACCCTGAGAGCTGGACGGCCAAGGAAGCGCGGCACCTGCCAAGCTATCCCGATGCCGCCGCGCTGGACAAGGTGACCGGCACGCTGACCAATTTTCCGCCGCTGGTTTTTGCCGGAGAAGCCCGCGCGCTGAAAGCCGATCTGGCCGAAGTGGCGGCGGGCCGGGGCTTTTTGCTTCAGGGCGGGGACTGCGCCGAAAGCTTCGCCGAATTTCACCCCAACAACATCCGCGATACTTTTCGCGTGTTGCTGCAAATGGCCGTGGTGCTGACTTATGCCAGCAAGCAGCCGGTGATCAAAGTAGGCCGGATGGCCGGGCAATTTTCAAAGCCGCGCTCCTCGGCGGTTGAAGTGCAAGGCGGCGTCGAGCTGCCAAGCTATCTGGGCGACAATATCAACGGGATCGAGTTTACGCCCGAGTCCCGCATCCCGGACCCGCAGCGGTTGCTGCAAGCCTATTCGCAAAGCGCCGCGACGCTCAATCTGCTGCGCGCGTTCTCGACTGGTGGCTATGCCAACTTGCGGCAGGTCCACCAGTGGACGCTCGATTTCATGGACCGCAGTCCGTGGGCGGCCAAATTCGCCGAAATTTCGACCCGGATCGGCGAATCGCTGGACTTCATGGAAGCCTGCGGGATTGATCCGCGCACCGTGCCGCAGTTGCAAGGCACCAGCTTCTACACCAGCCACGAAGCGCTGCATTTGCGTTACGAACAAGCAATGACCCGGCAAGATTCGCTGACGGGGGACTGGTACGATTGCTCGGCCCATATGCTGTGGATCGGCGACCGGACCCGATTTGAAGGTTCGGCCCATGTCGAATTCCTGCGCGGGGTTGGCAATCCCATCGGGTTCAAATGCGGACCGAGCCTGTCGCCCGACGAATTGCTGCGCCAGCTCGATCTGCTCAATCCAGCGCGCGAAGCGGGCCGGATCACGCTGATTAGCCGGTTTGGCGATGACAAGGTTGAGGCCGGCCTTGCCCCGCTGGTCCGCGCGGTCAAGCGCGAGGGGCATCCCGTAGTGTGGTCTTGCGATCCGATGCACGGCAACGTGATCAAGGCCGACAGCGGATACAAAACCCGCCCATTCGACCGGATATTGGGCGAAGTGCGCGGGTTCTTTGCGGTCCACCGGGCCGAAGGCACGCACGCGGGCGGGATCCACATCGAGATGACCGGGCAGGACGTGACCGAATGCATGGGCGGCGCGGTGGCGATCAGCTCTGCGGCGCTGGCCGACCGCTATCACACCCATTGCGATCCCCGGCTCAACGCCGCGCAATCGATCGAACTCGCGTTCTTGCTGGCCGAAGCGCTCAATCTTGAAGCTGTCGACCGCGCGGCCCGCGCAGCGTGATTCCGCGCGAACTCCTCGGCACGGCGCAAGTTCCCGGCGGCGAAGAGCTTAAGCTCTATGCCCATGGCCGCGATTTCATGATCGTGCTGGGCCATAACGAGCTGATGAGCACCCGGATGCGGCGTTCGGAAGAGGCGCTGGCAACGATGACGCTTGACCGGCTGCCCGGCCGGGCCAATCCGCGGCTGCTGATCGGCGGCTACGGGATGGGCTTTACCCTGCGCGCGGCGCTCGCCCAGATCGGGCCAAAAGGACACTGCACGGTGGCCGAACTGGTCCCCGAAATCATCGAATGGGCGCGTGGGCCGATGGCCAGTGTTGCCGAAGGCTGCCTTGATGATCGGCGGGTGATGCTGCGAATGGATGACGTGGCCGAAGCCATGTTGCTGGCACCCGAACCGTTCGATGCGATCTTGCTCGATGTCGATAACGGCCCCGATGGACTGGTCCGCACAGAAAACAACCGGATCTATTCCAAATCCGGCCTCCACAACGCCCGCCGCGCGATGAAGCCCGACGGTGTGCTGGCGATCTGGTCGGCCGACAAAGACCCCAAGTTCGTGCGCCGGATGCAGGATGTCGGCTACGAAGTTGAAGAAGTCGAAGTCCGCGCCCGGATCGGCAAGGACGGCAAAGGCAAAGGCCCGCGCCACGTGATCTGGTTCGCGACGACGCCTTAAATTCGGTTCCGTGCGATCAGTGCGGCGAGTTCCCGCACCAGCTTGGCGGCCAGAATCGCGGTGCGGTCGTGCGTGTCGAAGCGCGGGTTGAGCTCGACCACGTCAGCGCCCACTATCGGCGCAGTTTGGCGGCGCAGCACGGCCAACACTTCGCGCATGGTTAGCCCGCCGGGTTCGGGATGCGAAACGCCGGGGGCCTCGCTGGGGTCAATTCCGTCCAGATCGATGCTGATATAGAGCGGGCCCGCCAAGACCGGCACCTGATCGGGCGAAAATTCCGCCATCGGAATGATTTCAACCCTGAACCGCGCGGCCTGCTCGCGGCAGTGTACGTTGAGTGTACGCACGCCTACCTGAACCAGCCGGCCGGCCAGCCCGGCCTCCATAATCCGGGCAAACGGCGAGGCGTGGCTGCGCGGATTGCCTTCAAAATCGTCGTAAAGATCGGGGTGCGCGTCAAAGTGCAGGATCGTTACCGGGCCGTGCTCGGCATGGATCCCGCGCAGCACCGGATGGGTCATCGCGTGATCCCCGCCCAGTGCCAGCGGGACCGCGCCCGAGCGGATCGCAGCGCTTATCGCATCTGCAATTACTGTGTCATCCTCGGCGTCTTCGTTCAGCCACAGATCGCCGCGGTCGCGCAGTTCGAAATCGATTCCGATTTCCTGCCCGTCCTCACAGGCCAAGTTGCCTCGGTCGGACCACAGCGCGCGACGGATTGCGGCGGGGGCCTGCGCCGGGCCGCGTTCGAATGAGGAATTGCTGTCGCTCGGCAGGCCGATCAGGTCGATCACGGGCAGCGCGCTCATGGCAGCAGCACCGTCGACCCGGTGGTCTGGCGCGCTTCCAGATCCCGGTGCGCCTGCGCGGCATCGGTCAGGGCATAGGTTTGGCCAATCGTGATGTTGAGCTTGCCGCTGCCAACCATTTCCCACAGCTTGGCCGCTCCGGCGAGGGCCTCGGCGGGATCACGGTAATAGTCATAGACGCCCGGGCGGGTCACAAACAGCGAGCCGCGCGTGGCGAGATCGCGCAGCGCAACGCCGGTCACCGGACCGCTGGCATTGCCGAACGAGACGAGCGTGCCGCGCGGGGCCATGCTGTCGAGCGAGCTCTGCCAGCTGGCCGCGCCAACCCCGTCATAGGATACCGCGACGCCTTTGCCGCCGGCCGCCTCGCGGACTTTCGCGGCAAGGTCTGGATCATCGGACAGGAACACGGTTTCGGCCCCCGCACCCAGCGCCAATGGCACTTTGGCGGCGCTGCCGACCGTCCCGATCACCCGCACGCCGCGCGCCTTCAGCCATTGCACCAGCAACAGCCCGACGCCGCCCGCTGCCGCTGGAACCAATGCCCAGCCGCCTGCCGCCACCGGCGCGACCCGCTCGGCCAGCGCCTCGGCCGTCGCGCCTTTCAGGAACACGGCGGCGGCGGTGCGGCTGTCGATGCCATCGGGCAGCGGGAACAGTTCGGCCGCTTTGGCGATCCGGGCGGTGGCATAGGCGCCGGGGGTTCCGCCAAAGCTGGCCGCGCGCTGGCCCGACGTGAGGTGCGATACACCCTCGCCGACCGCCTCGATCACGCCCGCCGCTTCGAATCCCAGCCCGCCGGGCAACCGCATCGGATAGAGCCCAGTGCGCAGATAAGTATCGATGAAGTTGAGCCCGACCGCTTCATGCCGGATCAGCACTTCGCCGGGGCCGGGCGCAGGCAGTTCAACCTCGCGCCACTGGATCACTTCGGGGCCGCCGGTGGTTTCGATGAAAGCCTGGGTCGCGCGCATGCAAATCTCCTCGGCGGCAGTCTAGCGACTGCCAAAGCGGGTGCCAACGAATAGGTGAAAAAAGCTGCTGGCTGGGGCGGCAGGATTCGAACCTGCGAATGGCGGCATCAAAAGCCGCTGCCTTACCACTTGGCGACGCCCCAGCAGAGCGCGGCCTATAGG
>JAYURW010000030.1:0-2012 GCA_043756025.1 Novosphingobium sp.
GCCAGCTTGCCGTATTGCATCACGTCGCGATTGGGATCGAGCAAAGCGCCCAACGGGCTGTTCTTGATCGGCCAGCGCTGCACCTGCCGCACCTGGTAGTCGATGAAGGTCAGCGCGCTGCCGTCCGAGACGATCAGCATCGGCACGCCTTTTTCGTACTGGAAGCGGATCCGGCCCGGGCGCTTGAGCGTAAGCACACCCTTCACCCGGTTGCCGCGCGGATCGGCCTGGACGAAATCGGCGCGCATCGTGGATATGGCGCGCAAGGCGGTGATGGCGCTGGTCAGGTCGGCTGGCTGGCTCTGCGCCGAGACCACGCTGGGGGCAACCAGCGCGGCAGGAACGGTCAAGGCCAGCACCGCTGTCGCAGCGGCGCCGAACAGCGAACGGGGGGAAGTGTTCAGGTTCATGCCCGCGCTGCTACCCGCGCTGGCTTGAACTCGCAATGAACCCCTGCTCATTTGGGCAGCGGGCAGGGCTTGATATACATCCGGCCCGCGTCCCATCCGGGAGCGGGCCGGCTGAAGTCAGCTGCAGGCAAGCCCGCAGCGGCGCTTACTTGATCTTGGCTTCCTTGAACTCGACGTGCTTGCGCACGACCGGGTCATATTTGCGGAAGGTCATCTTCTCGGTCGTATTGCGCGGGTTCTTCTTGGTCACATAGAAGAAACCGGTTTCGGCGGTGGAGACCAGCCGGATCTTAACGGTTGCGGGCTTCGCCATGGCGTATTCCTGTTTGGTTCGATTCGGGCCGAAGCCCGCGTAAAAAATGGACAAGGCGGCATGCGCTGCCGCCCCTCAAGCGACGGCCCATTGCGGCACAAGGCAGCCAAAGTCAAGCGCTGGGCGGGTGCTTGGCCTGATCTTCTTTCTTGCCTGCGGCCTTGTCGGCTGGCTGATACGGCGCGATCGGTTTGAGCGCCGCATAGTGCTCGGCCAACGGTTCGTGCCCCAATGGCGGGAATTCGAACGGCTCGTCCGCCACGGTCGTATCGGGCAACCGGTCAAGCAGATTGCGGATCAGGGTCAGCCGCCCGCGCCGCTGGTCGTTAAAGTCGACCAGGGTCCATGGTGCCGATTTGGTATGGGTGGCCGCCAACATGGCTTCGCGGGCGGCGGTGTACTCATCGTACTTCTGCCGCGCGGCGGTATCGATCGGTGACAGCTTCCAACGTTTGAGCGGATCGTCGAGCCGTTCCTTGAAGCGCTCTTCCTGTTGTTCCTGATCCGAACACAGCCAGTATTTGAACAGCAGGATGCCGTCGTCGACCAGCAGCTTTTCGAACGCCGGAGCAGCCTTGAGGAACGCGGCGACCTGTTGGGGCGTGGCAAAGCCCATGACCTGTTCGACCCCGGCGCGGTTGTACCAGCTGCGATCGAACAGCACGATTTCTCCCGCAGCGGGCAGATGCGCGATGTAGCGCTGGAAGTACCATTGGGTCTTTTCGCCGTCGCCCGGTTTGGGCAGCGCGGCGATATGGCATTGGCGCGGATTGAGCGGCCCGGCGATCGCCTGGATCGATCCGCCCTTGCCGGCCGTGTCGCGGCCTTCGAACAGCACCACGATTCGCGCCCCGGTCTTGGCCGCCCAGCGCGCCATCGCGACCAGTTCCGCCTCCAATGGCTCATAAAGTTCGGCGAATTTCTTCTTCTTGAGGCGTTTCATGACATAGCGATCCTTTATCCCTACCCTGCTCCCCCATGCCGGGCGGCGCAAGCTGCGCCATTGCCGCCCCTGTCCCGCGATGATATGGTTGCAAGTGAAACGATGCCTGACGCCACACGCCTTTCTGCGCACGATTATTCGCGCCTGCCCGATGTGGGTCACGGCGTGTTTGCCGCGCCGCTGCAGCGCCCGCCGCAAGTTGGCGAAGACTGGCTCGAACCCGCCCAGCGCGATTACGCGGCCGACGAAAACGCGGTGTGGGACGAATTGTATGCGCGGCAGATGGAGATTCTGCCGGGCCGCGCCGCCAGCGCCTTCATGGCCGGGCTCAAGCGACTCGATCTGG